>DATGXQ010000235.1:0-25634 GCA_035298905.1 Nostocaceae cyanobacterium
GAATTCAGGAGTCAGGAGTCAGGAGTCAGAATGCTGATCTAATAAGGAATAGACAGTAGTAATATTTCTTGAGAATAATTCAGCTTGACTGTAAAAGTCTCTTTAATGCTGAATTCTGGATTCTGGATTCTGAATACTTACCATTTCTATTATTCCTAAAGTGATATGTTTTCAGTTAGATCAGCAACAAACTGCAACAACTAGACAAAATCCTCCATATTCGCAGATGTTAGGAGAGTTTGTCAGAGTTTGACCAGATGAATCAGTATACTGATATTCTTTGCAGTCTATTTCCAGTATTTTTTCTCGACAATTATTAGGTTTATGCAGATATATTTAGATTACAGTGCAACTACTCCCACTCGCCAGGAAGCGATCGCCAAAATGCAAGCGGTTCTTTCTCAACATTGGGGTAATGCCTCTAGTTTACATGAATGGGGCAATCGTGCGGCTTTGGTGGTGGAAGAAGCTAGAATGCAAGTAGCAGGGTTAATTAATGCTGAAAACCCAGAATCAATTATCTTTACTTCTGGGGGGACAGAAGCAAATAATTTAGCACTCATGGGGGTAGCCCGTTGTTACACTACACCACAACATTTGATTATTTCTAGTGTGGAACATTCTGCTATTTCTGAACCAGCTAGGTTGTTGGAAAGGTGGGGATGGGAAGTTACACGCTTGAGTGTGGATGAAAAGGGGAGAGTTAGTCCTCAAGATTTACAAGCAGCTTTGCAACCTAATACAGTGTTGGTGTCGGTGATTTATGGACAAAGCGAAGTAGGGACGATTCAACCGATTGAAGAGTTGGGAAAAATTACGCGATCGCATGGCGCTTTATTCCATACTGATGCTGTCCAAGCAGTGGGCAGAATAAGTATAGATTTGTCAACTTTACCTGTAGATTTATTAAGTATTTCTAGTCATAAATTATATGGCCCCCAAGGTGCTGGGGCTTTGTATGTGCGTTCTGGTGTAGAGTTAATGCCTTTGCTTGGTGGTGGTGGACAGGAGAAAGGTTTGCGTTCGGGAACCCAAGCTACACCAATTATTGCAGGTTTTGGAGTAGCCGCTCAATTGGCAGCGCAAGAGTTAGCAACGGAGACACAGAGGTTAACAAAATTGCGCGATCGCCTATTTTCTCTTTTAGCAGATATTCCCGATTTAATTCCCACTGGTGATTTAATTCACCGTTTACCTCATCATCTGAGTTTTTATTTAAAATCTGCTGATGGGAAAAAAATTAGCGGTAAAACTTTAGTCCGTCAATTAAATTTAGCTGGAATTGGGATTAGTGCTGGTGCTGCTTGTCATAGTGGCAAACTTAGCCCTAGTCCGATTTTGTTAGCCATGGGCTATTCTGAACAAGCTGCTTTAGGAGGAATTCGGATCACATTAGGAAAACAAACAACTCCAGAAGATATTGATTGGACAGCCTTAGTATTAAAACAAGTTTTGCACAGATTAATAGGTGGAAATTGAGAGAACAGGGAACAGGGAACAGGGAACGGGGAACAGAGAACAGAAAAATTTTAGATTTTAGATTTTAGATTTTGGATTGAATAGAGTTATGAGTCAGAAGCATTTTAGATACTATATTTTGGCTTAAACAATCTCAAATCCACAATCTCAAATCCAAAATTGAAGCACCTCATTTAGCTGAAATCTGCTGTATTTCCGAAAATTAAATATTCATTATCTGAAACCTTTGTAGAGACGTGACCTGGAACGTCTCTACATGTTTTATACCAATTGACTAAAAGATTGTAACAGATATAAATCGTCAAACCCTTGTCAAATCCGGTATTCCCCATTTTGAATTTTGAATTGGTATAGCAATCCTCAATCATTTATGAACACTTCCTGTTCCCTGTTCCCTGTTCCCTTTTTCCAAAAGTCAGTTCACAACTCAAATTGGATTGCTGTATTAGTCTCAATTCCTGCAAAAAGTTACGTTTTTTTATTTGAATTGCATTTAGCCGCTATTTGTTGTAAATAAGTGTAATTACTGAGAATTGACTAAAAACTCAAGTCCTCATACCAAAAATGCATAAAAAACAACTAAATTTATTACTCCTGCCTTTAGTATCACTACTGACTATCATTAGTGCTAACAAAGTATGGGCGGGGGGATTTGCTCTCAATGAACAGAGTGTCAAGAATCTGGGTAATGCTTTTGCTGGAAGTTCTGCGGCTGCTGAAGATGCTACTACAATTTTCTTTAATCCTGCTGGTTTGACTCGCTTAGAGGATAACTCTATTGTTGGGGCTGGGTTCTTAATTTTACCAAATATCAACTTTGAAAATCAGGGTTCTACTGTAGTCACAGGCGCTCCCCTAACTGGCGGAAATGGGGGTAATGCAGGTGTAGATACTTTTGTCCCTAGCTTCTTTGCTGCGTGGAATGTGTCGGATAATGTCAAAGCGGGGATTGGTGTCAATGTTCCCTTTGGACTTTCTACCAAGTATAACCGCGATTGGGTGGGACGCTACTATGCAGTTGAGTCTAAAGTAGCGACTTACAACATCAATCCTACTGTAGCTGCCAAGTTAACGAATAACCTCTCCGTAGGTGCAGGTTTAAATGTTCAATATGCAGATGTAAAACTTACTAATGCCATTGATTTAGGTTTAATCGGCAGACGCGCAGGTTTACCAACCCAACCCCAACAAGCAGACGGTTTTGTAGAAGTGTCGGGATCTGATTGGAGTGTGGGTTACAACTTGGGGGTAATGTATGAACCAACTAAAAATACTCGGATTGGTTTAAGCTATCGATCGCCTATTACCCAAAATATTCGGGGTAATGCTGATTTTACCGTTCCCGACAGCGCCAGAGCTATTACCGCTAGAGGACAATTTACAGATACAGGTGCTAGTGCAGTTTTAAATCTGCCAGATACCCTATCATTGGGTGTTTATCATCAATTAAACCCCCGTCTAGCAGTGATGGGTGATTTAACTTGGACACAGTGGAGTCGGTTTAAAGAAATTCGGGTGAAGTTTGATAACCCAGCACAACCAGATAGAGTCCAACCAGAAAACTGGAATGATACCTATCGTCTTGGTGTAGGTGTTAACTATGCAGTTAATGATAAATTAACATTACGTAGCGGTCTAACTTATGATCCTAGTCCAGTCCCAGAAGAATTTAATAGTCCTAGATTACCAGGAGGCGATCGTACTATCTTAGGTCTTGGTGCAAGTTATCAAACATCTGATTCCCTCAGTGTAGACATTGGCTATATCCACATTTTTAGTGATGATAGTCCCATTGATGAATCTAGTCCCACAGATGGTACAGTCAAAGGTAATTTTTCTAGTGATGTGGATGTAATTGGTGTACAAGTCAACTGGCAATTTTAGCAGTTAAGATTAATTTACAGCAGGGAACAGGGAACAGGGAACAGGGAACAAGGAACAGGGTTGAAAGTCTCTTAGCATCAGGCTTTGTTCCTAAATTTTGTACCTCATTTACCTGAAATTTGCTGTAGTTGATATTCACAGCCCCAAACTAGGAGTTTGTGGGCATTTACTTATTTTTACACAACTCAATCTACAGCAGGGAACAGGGAACAGGGAACTCTTAACAGGGTTGAAAGTCTTTTAGCATCAGGCTTTGTTTCTAACATTTGTACCTCATTTAGCTAAAATCTGCTGTAAGTTCAAAATTTTCTAAATTATAGTGACGCTGAGAAGAAAATAATTGCAATTTGGGAACACTAAATATTAGATAGTAATATTCACCAGGGATGCAGTAATGAAGAAATTAGCAATTTCTCTTTTTTTATTACCTAGTTTGTGTTTAGGGATAGAAGCGGCTCAGGCTAAATCTCCATCTTCAACAAAAATGTTGGTTGAATCTCCACTACCAGCAGCAAAGGTTTGGGTAATTAATCAGCAGCAGCAAGTGCAGCGAAAACCATTTATGTGGGTTGTGGAAAAGCCACAAACAAGAGGACAGCAACCTTTTTTAGAAATCAGCCAAGAACTAAATCAGCCACGCACAAAAGCCAAGAGTGATAAACCTAGTAAGAATGATGATTTAGAAGCTTTCGATGAAATTATCCAAGATACTCAAAAATTAGATGGTATATTTACTCTTTATCGTCACAAAGAAAAGCAGAAAATTTATTTAGAAATTAAACCAAACCAACTACAGAAAAATTTCTTCGCTACAGCCACCCTAGAATCTGGGATTGGAGAGGGTGGGATTTATAGCGGTATCCCATTACAAGATTTTTTATTCTATTTTCAACGAGTAGATAATAATTTACAGTTTATTATTCGCAATGTAAATTTTCGCACAAAAGCAGGAGACCCACAAGCGCGATCGCTCATGCGGTCTTTTAGTGATTCTGTATTATATAGTATTCCCATTAAAAGCATCCATCCCCAACGTCAAACCCTACTTATTGATGTCAGTGACTTATTACTGACAGATTTATCCGGGTTAGCTACTGATTTACAATCAGAGATGATTCCAGAACAATCCTATTTAGGAAATGCTCAAGTTTTTCCTGAAAATTTAGAAATTGAATCAGTTTTTAGGTTTGCTAGTAATAGTATTATTCGCCAATATTTTAATTCTTTACCTGATAGCCGGAGTTTTACATTACGTGTTCATTATAGCTTTTCCCAACTACCAGTAAATAATTATATACCCCGTTTAGCTGATGAGCGCGTCGGTTATTTCCTGACAGCTTATCAAGATTTATCTAGAGATAATATTCGTGATCCTTTTGTTCGTTATATTAATCGCTGGTATTTAGAAAAACAAGACCCAACCGCAGCAATTTCTCCACCCAAAAAGCCGATAGTATTTTGGATTGATAACGCTGTACCTTATGAATACCGAGATGCCATTAAACAAGGCATATTAATGTGGAATCAGGCTTTTTTAAAAGCAGGATTTAAAGATGCCATAGAAGTAAAACAAATGCCTGACAATGCCACTTGGAATCCTGCTGATATTCGGTATAATACTATTCGCTGGATTAATACTGTAGATGGGTATTTTGCTTTAGGTCCATCCCGTGTTAATCCTATCACTGGGGAAATTTTAGACGCAGATATTCTGATTGATGGTAGCTTTTTACGACTATTAAAAAATGAATATCGACAACTAGTAGAACCTAATCAACATCGTAGTTCTTTATCAGCATTTGTTCAGAACCGTCTACTTTGTAATCAAAATTTAGAAGCCCAAGATAACCAAAATACAACTCAATTGATGGGCAGATTACCTCAATTAGCAAGTAAGTATGATTTATGTTACGGGATAGGAGCAGCTAATCAATTTACCTTTGGTTCTCTGGCAATATCTTTGTTACAAACTACCCCCACATATAAAGAGCAAATGCAAGATTATATCCAGCAGTATTTACGGTTAATTGTTGCTCATGAAGTGGGTCATACCTTGGGATTAAGACATAATTTCCGTGGTAGTACATTTCTCACACCAGAGGAAATTAATAATCCAGAAATTACCAGCACTAAGGGGTTAACAGCATCAGTCATGGACTATATTTCACCCACCATTGCCCCGCAAGGTGTCAAACAGGGAGAATATTTTCCTAGTAAAGTAGGGAGCTATGATGAATGGGCAATTGAATACGGTTATACCCCCACCCAGGCAAAAATACCCCTAGCAGAAAAGCCGTTTTTAGAATCAATTGCCGCCCAATCTAGCAGACCAGAATTAAGTTATTCAACTGATGAGGATTTATTAAATTCCGACCCTACTGTTGATGCTTGGGATAATAGTAGTAATGTCCTCATTTATTCTCAATGGCAATTAGATAATTCTCGTCGGATGTGGGAGGTTTTAAATAAGAGTTTTCCGGTAGCAGGTGAAAGCTATAGCGATGTTAGTGAACGTTTTCAAACTATACTCATTAATTATTTACAACAGGTTTATTATACTATTAAATATATTGGTGGCCAGTCTTTTTATCGTGTCAATCCCCAGGAAAAACGCTTACCATTTGTACCAGTACCCCTAGAAAAGCAAAGACAAGCATTAGCGACATTACAAAAGTATGTGTTTGCTGAAGATGCATTACAATTTCCACCTCAACTGCTGAATAAATTAGCACCTTCTCGCTGGCTACATTGGGGTACTACCACAAAAAGAGGACGCTTAGATTATCCGATTCATGATACAGTTTTATTTATCCAAAGTGGAGTATTAAGGGATTTACTTTCTGGCGATCGCCTAACTCGTTTGAAAGATATGGAATTTAAAACCCCACCAGGACAAGCCCTCACTCTACCAGAATTATTTGATACTTTGCAAACAGGAATTTGGACGGAAATAATTAAACCTCAACAACCAACTCTGAAAATTTCTAGTTTGCGACGGGGTTTACAGCGAGAATATCTGAATATCTTAGCGGCTATGGTTTTACGTAAAGACAATGTACCGGAAGATGCACGTACACTAGCTTGGTACAAACTCAAACAACTAAATAGCCAAATCAAAAAAGTCAATACTGGTGATGAATATACCAAAGCTCACTTACTAGAAAGTAGCGATCGGATAGAGAAAATTCTCAATGCACCGTTACCAGGAAATTAAAAATTTGAACTTGTGATACCAAATCCTGTTTTGTTACCCCCCTTTCCTTGATTAGTCCGCGAAGGCGGACTTTGCTTGTGTAGCCGCGACTTCTAGTCGTTAGGGCAAAAGACGGGTTTGAAATGAGGATTTAGTATGAATTGTAGTTTTAATCTGATAATTCACAGTTTACTTCTATTTCATTACTTCTGTTTTAGCGGAATATCAATCAAAAACTCCGTACCCTTCCCTGGTTGAGAGATACACTCAATTTTACCCCGATGCTTGTCTACTATAATCTGATAACTAATTGATAAACCTAAACCTGTACCTTCACCAACTTTTTTAGTTGTAAAAAATGGATCAAAAATACGTTTTTTGACTTCCTCGCTCATACCTAGACCATTATCTTGAATCGCAATTCGTACCCAATCCTGATTAAGTAATTGGGTGCAAATAGTAATCTGACTACAGTTATTTTCTCTTACAGTACATGGTAATTCTGGTTCACGTTTAGATAAAGCATCAATCGCATTACTTAAAATATTCATAAATACCTGATTCAATTGGGAAGCATAACAATCAACCAAAGGTAATTTGCCATAATTCTTGACAACTATATTTTCTGACTTACCCAACTTTTCTTTGAACCTGGGCTGTAAAAGCATTAAGGTATTATCAATACCCTCATGAATATCTACAGGTTTCATATCAGCTTCATCTAAACGCGAGAAATTCCGTAAACCCAAGACAATCTTACGGATGCGGTCAGCACCTAAATGCATTGAGTCAAGAATTTTGTGTAAGTCTTGAGTGAGGAAATCTAAATCAATTTCTTCTATAGTTTCTCGAATTATTGCTGTTGGATTAGGATATTCCTGTTGATAAAGATTCAGAATCCGTAATAAATCACGAAAATATTCATTAGCAGGTTCGATATTTGCATAAATAAAATTGACAGGGTTATTAATTTCATGAGCTACACCTGCAACCATCTGTCCTAAGCTGGACATTTTTTCTGTTTGAATCAATTGTGTTTGCGTCAGTTTTAACTCATTTAAAGTTGCTTGCAGTTGCAGATTATTTTCATGTAACTCTCTAGTTCTGACAGCTACCTTTTCCTCTAAGCTTGTATAGAGTTGGGCATTTTCTAAGGAGATAGCAGCTTGAGAAGAAAGTAGTTTTAAAATTTTCAATCTTTCGGGAGTAAATGCCCCTACAGTCAGAGTATTTTCTAAATAAAAAATCCCTATGAGTTGACCTTGATTAATAATAGGGGTACATAATATAGATTTGGGCTGATGTCGAATAATGTAAGGGTCAGTAGCAAAACTACTTTCAGTCGTAGCATCATCAATTAGTACATCTTCTCTCGTATTAGAAACATAGTTAATTAAACTCAGGGGGAGACTATCAATATTACTAAGGGGAATAGATTGCAATTCACACTGTTGATAACTATAACATTGAGCAGCAAGCATCATTATGTCTTGTTTTTGCAGAATTAGAGATGCTGTTTCTGCACCAACATTCTCTAAAATAACTTGCATGAGAGTAATGATTAGTTCATCAACATGAATTTCAGAAGAAATCGCTAAAGCTGCTTTTGTCACAGTTTCTAAATCTAACATTACTGAAATACTCGTAGTGCTAGAATCAGCCGTTAAATGAGATATTAAAGTATTAGTCTGATGTGTAATATTTTTAATTTTTTCTGGATTCAGCACAGAACTAAGCAAATGAGGATAGGTGATTTCTAGATTTTCTACCTTAGCTTTAGCTCCCCAATTATGATAACAATAGTAAGCATCAATTAGATATGTTATGGCAATCTTTTCTTTATTCCAAGCTAGATAAAACTTAGCCGCAAGTTCATTAGCTATAGCTTCTTCTTGAAGATATTCGTTTTGTTTTGCACCTCTAATTGCTTGGTCGTATAATTCTGCCGCTTGCCAATTTTTCCCTAATACTCTTGCTTGTTCTGCTGCAATTAAATCATACTTATGTTTAAAGTTACAAGGGGCATGATGCGCCCATATCTTCATCTTCTTTTGATTTAATTCTACTTGCTGAAGATATAGTTTCTGTTCAGCAGGTGAGGCATAGTTGCACTGAGCTAAGAGTGCCAGTGAATAGTAGTAATTTGCACAACAATAATGGAAAAATCCTGGATCACTCTGATGATATTCTTCTATTAATGGGGCAGTTCTAATAATTTCTGTATAATTAGAGAATAAATAGTTGAGAAAAGTTTTATTGGAATAAAACAGACTCAAACAAAAAGGATTATCTCTCAAATTAGCGATCATTTCTACTTCATTAAATGCCTCACCAATTAAGAGAGTAGCTTGCGTATATGCACGCCCCTGAAGATTGAAAATAGTTTGCCTGATAATGTTGAGAGCTAAAGCAGGTGCTTTTAACTTTAAGTTGGCTGTAATTTCCACATATTTGAGCGTTTTCTGCTCAACTAATTCTAAATTCTGTCCACTCAAAAGCAAAAAACTACCTAAAGTCCAACAAGAATAACTACCAAATTCTATATCCCCAGTTTCTAAACCGATTTGAACATTTTCTTCTAGGTGCGGAATGATTTTTTGTACAGGCTCTAGAAAATGCCGCACCATTGTATTAAACATAAAGTATACTTTACATCTGAAGGAATTGCTATTAATTTTGTTGAGTAAGTCAATTGCTAATTTTCCAAATTTATAACCTATAACAATCTCATCTAACTTGTCAGTTAATATGCCGGCATAAAGAGCATAACCAAATGTAGTAAAAGCTGAATTACCATATTGCACAGATAACCTAACTATTGCTAAAATAGCCAGTGAAAAGTATGCAGAACCTGCCTGACTGGCAGCAGGAGCTAAAATTGATAAAATTTGCATTGCTGCCAATTTATAGGGGTCAGTCATCCTTGGTAAAGACAGCAAATCTTCCATTCGTTTACCAAATAAAGTTAATTTGGTCTGCAATACTGCCAGCGCAACATGTGATTCTGTGGCTTTCTTGGGTAACTTGACTCCTAACTTTTTGAGTACTCGTACACCAATCTGTACGGCTTCTTTTTGGAGATTCTGGCCGATGTAAGCTTGAATTTGAATTTTATAAACTTTGACTTGATCTAAAATCTGTTTAACTTGTTGTAGTGCAAGATTTGATAGTTCTAAAGCTTTTTCAAAGCTACCACTGAGATATTCTACTTCTGCTGCTTCTAGGTAAAGATTTAAAGTTAGATTATACTGGGTTTGCCAAGAGTTTTTCGCTAACAACTCCAAACCTACACTTAAATATTTACCAGCCGCTTCATAAGCTGTTGCTGATTTAGCTTTACGACTTGCGACTAGATTAAGATTAGCGAGTCTATACTTTTCTAATTGATCTGTTATTAAATCAATACCCATATTTAACTGGTTGACAATTTCAAAGATATTTTCTTCCAGTTCTGCTGAAGGGGTATTTTTTAAAATTAATCGACCAATTTTCAAGTGAGTTGCTTGTTTATCAGCTTCAGGAATGAGGGAATAAGCTGCTTGCTGTACTCTGTCATGCAAAAATTTATATTTAACCTTTATTTGTTCAGAGTCTTCCTCTTTTAATTGTGAAGGGAGGGCAGATAAAGTATTTGTATTGCTAAATTCTAAATGTTCATTTGTAAACAGCCTGTAAACTTCATTTCGTGGTAATATGAGTTCCTCTTTCAATGCTGCCCACAAATCAGCAGAAGCTTCTGTCTGTTTTTTCTCAGAAACGATAGATAATGTCTCTAGATCGAATTGGTTGCCGATACAAGCTGCTACTTTTAATATATTTTGAGTATTTTCTGGGAGTTTTTGCAGTTGAAGTTTGAGAAAATCAACAATGTCACTATTCAAATATAATGATTGAGCTTGATTAATATCATAATGCCAATACCCTGTATCGTAATTAAATTTGATGAAGCCACTTTCATACAAAGATTTTAGTAATTGATTGGTAAAGAATGGGTTGCCTTGAGTTTTACCGATCACTAATTGTGTTAAAGTTGAAGCATTAAGTTCTGGACAACTGAGAGTATCTGCTATTAAATGATTGAGATCGCATTCATCTAGAGGTTTCAAGGTGATTTGATTAATTATTGCCGGAGTTTGACGGATGCTATCTAAGGCCATCATAAAAGGATGTACGGAACTAACTTCATTATCCCGATATGCACAAATTAACAGCAGATACTTGATATCTGTTTCCTTCATTAATAGTTGGATTAGTTTTAAAGAAGCAGCATCTGCCCACTGTAAATCATCTAAGAAAATCACTAATGGGTGTTCTGGAGTCGCTAATATCTGAATGAATTTTCCAAAGAGGAGATTAAAAAGATTTTGTGCAGCATTAGCGGTAAATTCTGGGGCTTTTGGTTGCTGGCCAATAATTTTTTCTAATTCGGGAATCACATCAATGATGACTCCGGCTTGTTCTCCTAATACTGATAAAATTTTGTTTTTCCAATCCTGTAATTGATTGGCACTTTCTGTTAGTAGTTGCTTAATCAGATTACTAAATGCCTGGACAAAGGCAGAAAACGGGATATTACGCTGAAATTGGTCATATTTTCCAGAGATGAAATACCCTTTTTGACGCACAACTGGTTTATGTATTTCATGGACTACCGCAGTTTTACCAATTCCTGAAAATCCTGCTACTAAGATTAATTCTTTGCTACCTTGACTGACATTTTCAAACGCATTTAGTAAGTTAGCAACTTCTGTTTCTCTACCATATAATTTCTCAGGAATTAAGAAGCGATCGCTCTTGTCTCTCGCTGCTAATCTAAACGAACTAATTTCTCCCTGGTTTAACAACATCTGCTGGCACATTTCTAAATCATGTTTGATTCCTTTGGCAGTTTGATATCTGTTCTCTGCCGTCTTGGCCATTAATTTAAGAATGATTTCAGCTACAATTTCAGGAATTTGGGGATTAATTTCTCTAGGGTTGATTGGTTCTTGAGCAAGATGACAATGTACTAACTCTAAAGAATTGTTACTATTAAACGGTAATTGTCCTGTCAGTAATTCATAAAATGTCACCCCCAAAGAGTAAAAATCGGTACGATAATCTATGCCTCGATTCATTCTCCCTGTTTGTTCTGGGGACATATAAGCTAGTGTCCCTTCTAAAACATTCGGGTTTTTGATTTCGGTAGTTTCCTTTGGTAGTAAGGAAGAAATACTAAAATCAATGATTTTTATTTGTTTGGTTTCTGGATTAATAAGTAAGTTTTTTGGTTTAATATCTTTATGAATTATTTTCTTTTGATAAAGAAAATCTAAAGCTTCAGTAATTGCTATACCAATAGGCAAAAATTCTTGTAAACTTAAAGGCTGTGAGTTAGCATAGTTGCTCAGAGTTATCCCCTGAAAATCTTCTAAAATCAGAGCATAACCATTGTTATATGATTCTAAACTATAACATTTAATGATATTTGGATGTTCTAGTTGCTGGGCAATAGCAAACTGATTCCTCAAGGAAACTAAGTCACGAAATTGGGGATACTGTGAACTGGAGACTTTAATCACTACTGGGGTGTGATTTTTCTCCTGTCTTCCACGATATACGATGGTCTTATGGCCAATATGGATAACTTCGCTAATTCGATAACCGGGAATCGCGATCGCAGGTACAGCACCTTTCAACATAAGATTATTGGAGTGATTCTCTATCTAAAGATATAGTAGCGATGAATGTCTAAAATTACACACATTTTTCCCAAGGGGTAATGGATAACTATCATGGTAGAAGGATGTACTTCTAAACTTTTAGCTTAAAGAAATACACCTTCATTTTATATCTAGCTACTCAACGCCTTAATAAAACGTTGTAAACTCTTAAACAAACTGGGTTTTCTGACTGGTGTAGCATTTTCAGCACTAGAGGCGGTTGTTTGTCCTCCAGCCAGAATCATGTCTAACTCGTCACCAGAGGGTTTTTTCGCTAGTTCGGCAATTCTTTGATATTCACCGTCAGTTTCTACCCACACTTCCCACAATCCGGGGTAGCAGCGAAACAGGGCAGTTTCATCATCAACGGGACGGAGGTAATAGCAGGATTCAATAGTGCTAATAAAACGTTGGCGGGTTTGTCTAGCAGCGTAACCGATACCTACCGTACCAGCATCCTCCAAACGAGGATTTAACAACACTAGGGGACGTGTTCCTATTTCTTCACACAACTTTTCTAACTGTAGTACTTCCACGGATGTAGGGGCAATAAACAGGAAAATTTCATCCTCTGGCTGGATTTTGGTTTGCAAGGAAGCAGCCCTACCTGTACCAATATCAAAAATCTTAAATGGGACTTCTGTCCAATCTCGACGGGCTAAAGCAGCAGCCCCGGCATCAGCAAAGAAGACCTTAAGACGGGATTCGTATTCACTGAATAAGGGCAGAAATTGTTCTGCTACGGGCATAGGTTTGAGTTCTGGGAACAGTAACTCAACTTGAATGCGGGTAACACCATCAGCCAAAGCCGCTTTAGCAGCTTCACGAGATTGGGCGATCGCATCTTCTAGGGTTTTGGGAAGTTCAGCCATAGTTGATATTTTGCTATTGAGTCTATATCCCATTGTTTCAGTATTAGCCGTCTAAAGCGATGGCCAAGAATAAGATATTTTTTGATATTGGCAAAAATGGATCTTTCGTCTAGTTTTCTACTCTTCCACCTATAGTTGGTTGTCCATGCTTTAGTCTGCCTATAATTTGATTCATTTCTTTCGCACTCAAATCATACACCCCTAAGCTAGATAAACTATTGTCTTCGGTAATACAAAATCTCATTTTTCCTACAACTATTTGATCTAAAGTTTTATGCTTTGTCAACGTCACCCTTAAATAACTCTTGTCTAAATAAAATTCAAATCTACCTTCTTTCCGAAAATAGTATTCTCTCAAGTAGCTACTAGCATTCCAATTATCAGTGATCAATGCTATAGCAATCCGATCTGAGTTGTGAACTGACTTTTGGAGAGAAGGGAACTCTTAACTCTTAACAGGGAACAGGTAGTGTTCATAAATGATTTAGGATTGCTATAGTAGCCCTAAATCAATGGCAAAATTCGAGTTAGTTCGGGACATCTGATTATTGATGATAACTTTAAATGATACTTATTCTGCAAATATAACCTCCTTAATTTAGTTCTCGCCTGAGAATAAATGATTTTGTTGATCAACTCGTAAGGGGTGAAACACCTCACCCTAAAACCCTTGATTTTGCGTTGTTTATTCACTGTGAAATCAATGATAAGTAGCCCGTTAAAATTAATTACCCAAAATAACAGAGAGATGAATATTTAACGCACAGAGAAGTCTGATACCATTTTCCGAAAACCCTGATACATATAGATTGCTTGTAGGGACATGGCAGTGCCATGTCCGTCCGAATGTATATGTACCATTCTTAAAGTTAAATGATATGAGAGGCGGTTTTTGCGGTACAAAACTTTGGCGAGGGACGCAGATAAACGCAAAGATAAGTCTGAGGGGTGGCTTTTGTTGAACAGACCTGTTGTAAGCGCATTAATTAATCAAGCTCAATCATATCAGGCTTAAACTATTATTTTATTTTTCCCTTTTTGTTCCTACAATTTGATTTACTAATTCAGCCGCTTGATTGATCAAGGAAATATCAATATTAACTTGATAATTAGTTTGATTTAAAATAGCCATTACCACTTGTTTAAAATCTGCATTTCCTTTTCGCGCACCTAAGCCATTAATTGCACATTCAATTTGTCTTACACCACAATTAAGGGCAATTAATGAATTTTCTACAGCCATTCCTAAATCATCATGGCAATGGACAGATATAACCGCTTGCTCAATATTTGGCACACGATTAAAAATGTTTTGTAGCAATTGAGCAAATTCTGCGGGTGCAGATAAACCTAAACTATCAGGAATACTAATAGTTTTAGCACCACTATTAATAGCAGTTTCTATGGCTTGACATAAAAAATCTAGTTCGCTTCTGGGTGCATCAAAAGCACTCCATTCTACATCTTCACAATAATTACGTGCCAGAGCAACACTTGATTTAATTATCTCTAAAACTTCCTGATTTTTGGCTGGATTACTTAAATTTACAGGGGTGTAAGTATGAATTCTAGCTTTTGTTGCTGGTTTAATTGCTTCTGCTAATTTAGTTATTTCCTCTGATTTACTACTAGCTAAACCACAAATTGTAGAATTTTTAATAATTTTAGATATTTGCCAAACTTCCTCAAAATCTTTTTGTGAATTACCTGGATAAGCAACTTCAATCACATCTACTCCCATCTGTTCTAATAGTTGGGAGAGGATAATTTTTTGTTGTAAATTTATTTTGACACCGGGGGTTAATTCCCCATCGCGCATAGTCGTGTCAAAAATTATCACTTTATCCATATAGCAGAATTCACGAGTCAGAATTCACGAGTCAGGAGGGCTTTTTTGATCAGAAGAGTTAGTTTCACTACGTTGCCATAGTTTCTAAGTTAACTCATCCAAATCAGCTAATTTACTGCTGACTGGGCTTCTTGATAAATTATCTCTTGAAACTGAATGACATCTTTTTGTGGGTCAGAGATAGAGACTTTCACAAATACATGTTCTCCTAATCGGACAGACCGACGGAACACCATTGGTAATTGTAAACCCAAATCTTCTAATAAGATTAGAGCTAAGTTACTATCTTCCCTCAGCCACATTAACACCGTTACTTCCCAAACTTGATCAGGATTACGGCGTAAATATTCTAAAGCCCAATATCTATTTGTTTGCCGTTCTACCATTGTCACCTCTTGGGTGATGGTGCTAACGGTCATCATCACTTCTTTTAATTGTTCAGCTGTAAAGGGTAAATCTTCTCCCCGTAAATGGGCTTTGAGTTGGAAGTGAGTTAATAAATCACTGTAACGTCGAATGGGTGAGGTTGCTTGGGTGTAGGTATCTAACCCTAAACCAGCATGACGTACTGGGGTGATACTCATTTCACTCTTAGGCATACAGCGCCGCATGGCACAGGCACGAACAAAACCGGCGGGCAGTTGTAATAGTTCTTCTTCTGGTGGTAGTTCTGGTTGGGGCTGGCCTCTAAATGGTAGGGGGATATTGTGGGTTTGGCCATATTTGGCGGCTACTTCCCCTGCCAAAATCATCATTTCGGCTACTAGCTGACGGGAGGAGGAATCATCCAATAAATCGATGCTGATTTCATCCCCTTTGACTTTAATCATGGCTTCTGGCATGTTGATGCTAATAGCACCTTGGGCATAACGCCAATTTTTGCGTTTACTGGCCCAATTAGCGATCGCTTCTATTTCTGGTTCTGCCTGTACCCCTAACTCTAACATCTCATCTACATCTTCGTAGGTGAGGCGATAGGTAGGTTTAATCAAACTGGGATGAATACAATAATCTTCTACTGAACCATCTTGATCTAATATCACCCCAAAACTGAGGGCGCAACAAACTCTCCCCTGGACTAAACTCATCGGACCGGTTGCTAATACCTCTGGGAACATGGGAATCATCCCCGTTGGTAAATAGACTGTACTTCCCCGCTTCCTGGCTTCTAAATCTAATTCATCTTCTGGCATTAACAAGCGGGTGGGGTCAGCAATATGTACCCACAGTCTTTGCTGTCCATCTGGTAATTTTTCCCAGCTTAAACCATCGTCGATTTCTGTCGTGCTTTCATCATCAATGGTATAAACCTTGAGATGAGTCAGGTCGATGCGATTTGTATCTAAGTCAGCAGGGGGAGAATCCAAACGTTGTTGCGTCACTTCTAACACCTTGTTGGGGAACTGAACGGGAATGGAAGAACGACGCAGGAACAAGTTTTCATGGGAACTCCACCAACCCAAGTCAATTAATAACTGATAAGCCCCTTGGGGGGTGGCTGTTCGTCCTAGCAGGTTCATAGTTTCTAGGACTGGGACGGGGGGAGGATAAGCACGACCTAAAGCATCGTAGTTTACCCCTGTCCGGACGATATCAGCCAGTAGTGCCGCATATTTTTCTAGTGCTTCTAGACGCTGGCGGTCTGGTCGTTGCCATTCTACTGTTTCACCCCTTAGCGCCTGTTCTACCCGCGCTAAAAATTCCTGCTGTCCCTTGGCTTTTTGTGCTTCTACTTCTATCTGGTGCTTGCGTTCTGCTACTTGGGCTGCACTGCGTGGTTCATAAGCGTCGCCTTTTTGCTTGAAATACAGTTTATCATCCGACAACAAGCAATGTGCAGCGTAACACTGGGCTGGCTGTGATTCCGAAAATAGCAGGTTGGCCATTTCGCTAGGGGTGACTGTTTCCCCGTCTTCCACCAGTAATTCCCAAGCCACTTCTAAACTTGATGGGTCTAGGTAAGGTTGCACCTGCGCTAAAAAGACACCGATAT
The DNA here is from genome assembly GCA_035298905.1 of Nostocaceae cyanobacterium. Lineage (GTDB taxonomy): Bacteria > Cyanobacteriota > Cyanobacteriia > Cyanobacteriales > Nostocaceae > DATGXB01. The sequence goes on from DATGXQ010000235.1 coordinate 16,973, forward strand.
CAGAGGGCTTGTAAGTTTGTCCGTTAACGGTATATGTGATTTGTCGAGGCGCGAGGCTGTGGGATTGACCACGTTCATCAACCACAAACCAACGGGTCTTACCGTCCGGGCGGTCTACCACTCCCAGACGGCGATCGCCTTGAACCCTAAATTCAACTAGCGTCCCCTTCTCCACAACCCTCGCATTAAATTAGTTAACGAATTAGATTTTAGATGCTTGTGAGATTTTGGTGAGATTTTGGATTAAATAATTGACTACTGAATCCAAAATCCAATGATTTTTGGCAGTAATGGCTAAGTTCTCACTGGCTGCATTTTATCAGCAATTTGGCTGGGGGATGATCAGTGATTTAACTAACTCACCTCAGATTTTGGGATGAGAAGCATACAGCGCTTCTCGAAATCTTCCCATATCTTGACCCCAATCCTCTGATTGATTTAGCCTTCTGCGTTGATAAATGGCAATAAGGCCACAATCCGGGCGCGTTTGATTGCCAGTGTTAATGCCCGTTGCTGTTGAGATGTTAGCCCAGTAATCCGCCGGGGTAAAATCTTACCACGCTCGGTGATAAATTTCCGTAGCAAGTCAACATCTTTATAGTCTATGGGTTCTCCTGGCTTAATGGGGGACAGGCGACGACGGTAATAACTCATCTCTACTTGATTTCCTTGTGAACGGTGTGTTTGTTACAGTGAGGGCAGAATTTTTTCAATTCTAAGCGGTTGGTAGTGTTACGACGGTTTTTGGTGCTAGTATACCGAGACACACCAGGGGAACGCTTGTTTGAATTAGTACGACACTCAGTACATTCTAGTGTCACGATAATGCGAGCGCCTTTACTCTTAGCCATAATCTTAGAAACGGTAAAGCCTAAAGAGAATTAACACAAATGACTATTTTCTCACATTACGCTGCAATTTTCCAACTATTCGTTTAACTTTTAAATCTAGCGAATAGCCGCGCTGGGACGACACTATGACAGTTTTAGCATAGCGATCGTGCAAGGCTTGCCGCATCTGGGCATCAGATAGGGCAGCACCACAGTCGATTGTCAACGGAAGTAATAGCAGTATAGCAGTGGGATTAGATAATATATTGCTAAGGGCGATCGACACCAGCAGGGATAAAAGACAAACAATGCCCTCTCGCTGCAATAGTGCCTGTAATTCTGGGATTCTACCTCTGATTTGCCCCTCTTCCACTTCCAGAATTTTCAGGTTAAACGCCCAACGTCCCAAGCTTTGCCCCTGATTGTTATAAACTATTATCACTCGCAGCACTAGCCACGCCAGGATAAACACAAAGATTTGCACAAAATTAATGCCAATCTGTCCGCTACCCAAAGTCGAACTAATTAACCAGACCCCTAAAAAATCTACTCCCAGCGCCAACCCCCGGCGGTGCAGTTCCGCTTTCGGGTAGTAATGAGGGCGTGTTTTCACTAAAGTCATATAGTATAAGCTTTTTATCTAGCAGCAAAAAATAGTTGCATTTATTTCCCATATTAAGGGCATAATCTATATACTTGTCGCGTTTTCAATCCATGAAAACGGTACTTTCTATCTCAGGTGGGCTAGTCCCACCCTTTCTGACAAAATTCTTAATACTCATAATAACATCCTATTAAGACATAACGTAGGGTCACGGCATCCGTCAATTTCTGCACACCAAAGATAGCTATCTTTGCCGTGACCATCTTCACAGTAATTTGCCAAAATATAGCAATCCGATCTGAGTTGTGAACTGACTTTTGGAGAGAAGGGAACTCTTAACTCTTAACAGGGAACAGAGAACAGGTAGCGTTCATAAATGATTTAGGATTGCTATATCATGCAAAAAATCACAGGCAATTTAATTATTAATCTTTTATGGGGGCTGGTCACGGCATTTGTTAATTTCTTGATTACCCACATCATTATCGTTGCCGTGACCCTACAACAATTGACAAATATTTCATATCGTAATTTGAACACGGTATCTAGGAAAGAATAACAACAAAAGCAGTGAAAAGTATTAATTTAATGCTTGTAGGTTGGGTTGAACGTTCGCGTAGCGTCCCGTAGGGAAGTGAAACCCAACATTAATCGTAAAATATCAAGGGGTGGTGTTGGGTTAGCCTTCGGCAAGCCGCTTTGCGTCTACGTTCCTCAAACCAACCTACATTTACTATAATTGGGGAGTAATTTAAAATGCTATCAGTCAAGGATGCAGAAACAACTATATTAAATTTAATTCAACCATTACAAGATACAGAAATAGTCGATTTATTATCAGCAGATAATCGGATTTTGGCAAATCCTGTAATTAGTAAATTGGATTTTCCCCACTGGGATAATTCCGCAATGGATGGTTATGCTGTAAAATACGAAGATGTAAAATCAGCAAGTGCAGAAAATCCCGTAATTTTAGATATTATCACCGAAATTCCCGCCGGAACTCAACCACAAATTAATATTAAATCGGGACAAGCTGCAAGAATTTTTACAGGTGCAGTAATGCCAGAGGGTGCGGATACTGTGGTTATGCAAGAAAGAACTAATAAGGTAGAAAATCAAGTTTATATTTTAGCTGCACCTCAATATCAAGAATTTGTCAGACATAAAGCCGATTTCTATCAAGCCGGAAATCAACTTTTACCCCCAGGAATTAAATTAACTGCCCCAGAAATTGCCGTTTTAGCTGCGGCACAATGTCCTAAATTAACAGTTTTTCGTCGTCCCCGTGTGGCGATTTTCTCAACTGGTGATGAGTTGGTAACACCAGAGGAAACTTTACAACCTGGACAAATTGTTGATTCTAATTGTTTTGCTTTAGCTAGTTTAATTAAAGCAGCAGGTGCGGAACCGATAATATTAGGAATTGTCAAAGATAATCCAGATGATTTAAGCGCAATTATCACACAAGCAATTACTCAAGCTGATATTGTTTTGTCTTCTGGTGGTGTTTCGGTTGGTGAGTATGATTATGTAGAAAATACTTTAGCATCTTTAGGGGCAAAAATTCACTTTCAAGCTGTACAAATGCGCCCTGGAAAGCCTTTAACTTTTGCTACTTTTTCCAATCAAAATCAGGTGCTTTATTTTGGTTTACCAGGTAATCCTGCTTCTGCTTTAGTGACTTTTTGGCGATTTGTCCAACCGACTATTCAAAAGATTTCGGGAATAGTTGAAGGTGGAAAGGTGGAATTTTTAAAAGTTCTCTCTGCTTCTCAACTGCAATCTAATGGCAAGATGGAAACTTATATTTGGGGAAACTTACGTTTAGTTGATGGAGTTTATCAGTTTCACCAAGCTGGTGGTAATTTGAGTTCTGGGAATTTGATTAATTTAGCACAAACTAATGCTTTGGCTGTTTTACCTGTGGGGAAAACTTTGATTTCTCCAAATGAAGAGGTGGAGGTTTTAAAAACAATTTAATTTAGATCCCCGACTTCTCAAAGAAATCGGGGATCTTGTTGGTATTAAGCTACAGCTTCGATTTTCTCTTCAACTTTTTCTACTGGTACATAGGGTTTTTCTTCACCTTGGGCTAAATATTCTTGCAGTTGACTTTCAATTTGATCACGGACAATTTGCCGATATTCTAAAAAGTGTTCATTATGGGCGCAAACCGCAAGATAATGTTCCGCAACTTGGGGATTTCTCTTCAAGATGCTAAATAAATGATGCCAGAATTTCCAGCGTGTTTCCCGTTTAATGCCTTGTCGCCAAATGACGATTAATAATGCTTTGACTACTACCCATTCTGGCCATTTAAACGGGGCTTTCCATTTAGGTGAACCCATCATTAAAAAGCAACGATAAGTCCGATCTAAATAACGCACTGGATCATATAAATTGCAAAAAGCATCAACATATTCTCTGGCAATATCGGCTAAGGGACGGGTGGGAATAAAGTTCATTAATGTGGTTTGGTTAATATTCCCGTCTTGGTTTTCTCGCAGTCTTCCTTCTTTTTTCAAGCGATGCCATAATGCGGTGTTGGGAAGGGCTTGTAACATGGCAAAAGTGGTGGAAGGAATGCCGGCTTGTTCTGCAAATCTCACGATTCTATCCCCTGCACCGGCTTTTTCCCCATCAAACCCAATGATAAACCCTGCCATTGGTCGCAGTCCAGCTTTAATGATAGTTTGTACAGCGTCGGTTAAGGAACTGCGAGTATTTTGGAATTTTTTAGTTAGTTGTAAACTGTCTTCATCTGGGGTTTCAATTCCTAAAAATACTGCCGCAAATCCTGACTCAACCATTAATTCCATTAATTCTGGATCTTGGGCTAAATCTACAGAGGCTTCTGTATCAAACCGGAAGGGATATTGATGTTCTGCCATCCAGACTTTTAACTCTTTTAGCAACAGTTTGACATTACGTTTGTTGCCGATAAAGTTATCGTCTACCATGAATACACCGCGTCGCCAACCCAACTCATAGAGATAATCTAATTCTGCTAATAATTGTTTGGGGGTTTTGGTGCGGGGTTTGCGTCCATACAACACAATGATGTCGCAAAATTCGCATTGGAAAGGACATCCACGGGAAAATTGCACGGACATCATGTCATAGGCATCAAATTCTAATAAATCAAACCGGGGAATAGGTGTTGATGTCACATCCGGCTTTTCTGTAGCGCGGAAAATTCCTGAAGTTTCCCCCCTTTGTACTGCTTCTACAAACATCGGTAGGGTAATTTCCCCTTCATCCAAAATCAGAAAATCTGTACCAACTGCTTGTACTTCATGGGGTGAAGATGTGGGATAAGGGCCACCCACCGCCACTAATTTACCACGTTTTTTAGCTTCTTGGATTTGCTCAAGTAAATCTTGCTTTTGGACAATCATGGCTGATAAAATAACCATATCTGCCCATTCCCACTCTTCCTCTGTCACTGGGCGAATGTTGCGATCGACTAATTTAAATTCCCATTCTTGGGGTAAAATCGCCGCTACTGTCACTAAACCTAAAGGGGGTAATAGAACTTTGCGATCGACTAATGCTAAAATTCTTTCATAAGACCAAAAGGTTTTGGGAAATACTGGATAAACTAGCAATACGCGCATAGTATCAATTCCTCACACTTTGTTATTTAACTGTAGCTAAAATAAAATCTGATTGACTTTTTACTAAATTTGTTTCAGTTTACCATCAATTTTTTCTACTCAAATCAAATTAATTCACATCATCCCACACTCAAAGCACCAATTTTAGTGGTTTTATTGCTGATTGTGCTTAGACGCGCTTCAATATAATTTGCTTTTAAAACTGAATATATCATATAAAAGTCCTTTTCCCTTAAATTCCCATTTTGAATAGATTTTTAATTTTTAATTTTTAATTTTTAATTTTCTCCAAAGCTGTCTTAGCGATTTTAGTGACATAAATTGTAACTGCAACTGTGGCTATAAAACCAACTATTCGCAATATCCAAGTGAGAGTTTGATTAGTAGGTTGGTTTGTTGTACCAATCATAGCTAAGTTTCCGGCTAACGAACCAATATAAACATACATGATTGTTCCGGGAATCATTCCCACTGAACCGAAAAAATAGTCTGGAAGAGATACACCAGTAATGCCAAAAGCATAGTTTAATAAGTTAAAGGGAAAAACTGGAGAAAGTCGAGTTAATAAGACTATTTTTAAGCCTTCTCTACCTACAGCTTGATCAATAGCGGTAAATTTTTGATTATCGGCAATTTTTTTAGCAACCCAACCTCTTGCTAAATAACGTCCTACTAAAAATGCTGCTGTTGCGCCTAATGTTGCACCAATAAACACATAAATAGAACCCCAAAAAACACCGAAAATTACTCCAGAACCTAAAGAAAGAATCGTACCAGGTAAAAAGGCTACTGTAGCGATAATATAAATGAAAATAAAGGCGATCGCGCCTACAAAACCCAGACTATCAACCCATTGCAAGGCATTTCTTAACAGTTCTTGAGGATGGAAAGAAGTTGTGTTTACCGTTGTTTCTGCTAAAGCCAAGTTTGTATTAAATAATGCTAAAATAGCCAAGATTAATAAAAATAGGTTAATTAGTTTAAAAAAGGACGAAAGTTTACTATACATATTGTATTACCGCTCAAAGTAGATCACACCCAATATAAATTTATCATTTTTCTGGACAAATGCAATCAAATATGTTTTTTATTCTTTAGTGTCTTCTAAATTTATGCTCTTTGCTAAAGCTTTTTGAGCTATTTTGGTAATATATATAGTCATGAGGATAGTAGTAATTAACCCTATTCCTTGCAGAGTCCATTGCCAAATACGCATTTGAGGATTTACGGTCAAATCGGCTGTATTTAACGTAGAAATATCACTAGCTACTGAACCAATATAAACATAGGTTATAACTCCCGGAATTATACCCAGAGAACCTAAGACATAATCTTTTAAGGAAACTTGGGTAATGCCAAAAACATAATTTAATAAATTAAAAGGGAAAATAGGAGAAAGCCGAGTTAGCAGAACTATTTTCCATCCTTCTTTAGCCACCGCTTGATCAATAGCTTTAAATTTCGGATGATGTTCTAATAGCTGATAAACCCAATCTCGTGAGAGATAACGTCCAATTAAAAAAGCACCTATTGCACCAATTAAAGCTGCAATAAATACATAAGTTGAACCCCAAAACACACCAAACAGAAAACCACCTTTGATAGTCAAGATAGAACCAGGGATAAATAGTAAAGTTGCCAGGTTATAGATAATAATAAAAATGATTGGGGCTAAAAAACCAAAACTTTTAATCCAAAGAACTGTGTGACGGATATTTTCTTGAAATGGAAAAAATTTAACAGCGATGATTAAGGCTGCAAACAGAGTACATAAAAATATTAATTTAGATTTGTTCTTGAGTCGGGGTTTTTCTTTTGACATCATCAAATTTAGCTAATTTTACCCAAATTCATCATATCCTATTCCCATTTGATTTGTGAATTTATGGGTAGAGAAAATCATTTTTTGATTTTATTGCCAATCCCTAAACCTTTTCGATACCAGTCACGAATTTTTACAGGTGGAACACCCAAGAAAAAAGCCAGGACTACTATTTGATTAATCAATGTGGTTTGCAATATCCCTTTTTTTTGCCATCTCCGAGCAGATGTTAAAACTGATGCAGGTAAAATCGTGATTTTTCCTATATTTTTTAAATTGCGAATTAGCTCAAAGTCTTCCATAATAGGTAGTTGAGGAAAACAACCGACTTGTTTAAATATTGATTTAGTAATAAAAATTGCCTGATCACCATAAGGCATTTGCCAAAGTTGCGATCGCCATTTTACTCCCCACTCTACCAACCTTAACCCCCATTGTGGTGCATCAATTTGCAATCTAAAAGCACCAGCTACCACTCCCGGTTGTTGTAAACTTGTACGAATCATGACATCAAAATCCGCAGGTAAACGGGTGTCAGCATGAAGAAATAATAGGATTTCTCCGCTTGCAGCTAAAGCACCAGTATTCATTTGTGTAGCGCGTCCGGGAGGAGATGAGATAACTTTTACACCACAATTTTTAGTAATTTCCACTGTGTCATCTGTAGACCCACCATCAACCACGATCACTTCTGTATTAGTGCTAGGTTGAGTGGATGCGATCGCATTTTTAATATTACCTGCTTCGTTGAGTGTAGGAATAATAATTGAAATTGTAGCAGCGTCAAGATTTTGACTCATGCTTATATATTCATGGTTATTATCCTCTTGTTGGAGCATAATTTACCTATCCTTGAATTAATTTGCGGATAGCTTGTTCAAATTCTCGAACGGCATCATACTGATCAGGCATAGCGATATACTGTAAAAGTAATGCTGGGTCTAAATCTGGAAAAAAGCTACTCCGTTCCACTTCTGCATATTCTCCCGCTTCATTAAAACGAAATATTTTGATTTCGTTAGATTTCCAAAACCAAATTTCTGGGATTCTCTTAGGTTTAAATAATTCCTTTCTATTAATAGTTCCACTGGTGACAATAACTTCAATCACAATATCAGGAACTTCTCTTTTTGTACCAATGCTGTATGATTCATCTGGTGTCCCAGAAGCATAACCAGGTTCTTCTAAAGTAAAGCCACCACGACCGTAAAATCGGATACCCTTTACTCTCATGTACGCTTCTAGTAAATAGCTGAGAGTTCTTTTCACTGCTTCATGTTTTTCACCAATGGGAGACATAATTTCTAAAATTCCTGATAAATACGACAATCTGACATTACGGTTTTCTTGCAGATGTGCTTCAATACCTTTAAATTGCTCCCAAGAGATATCTTTGAGAGTTACCAGTTTTTCTTTTGTGGGTTGGTCTATGATTGGGATATTCATAAAAATACTTTCTGGCTATTTATATAGATTATATCAATAATATTAATATTAATTCCGTCGAAGTGTAAGAATTAATTGCTGATACCAAATCCTCATTTGAAAACCCACTTTTGCCCTAACGACTGGAAGTCGCGGCACTTTCCGCAAAGTCCGCCTACGCGGACTAATTTATAAGGGGGGTAATAAAACAGGATTTAGTATGATTGCAGAAATTAGTAATTTTCAATTATTAGAATACCGAATTACAGCAGATTTTAGGTAAATGAGGTACAAACTTTAGGAAAAAAGCCTTATGCTAATAGACTTTCAACTCTGTTCCCTGTTCCCTGCTGTATATAGA
>DATGXQ010000236.1:0-9735 GCA_035298905.1 Nostocaceae cyanobacterium
GAATTCAGGAGTCAGGAGTCAGGAGTCAGAATGCTGATCTAATAAGGAATAGACAGTAGTAATATTTCTTGAGAATAATTCAGCTTGACTGTAAAAGTCTCTTTAATGCTGAATTCTGGATTCTGGATTCTGAATACTTACAACTGATCTCAAGAGGGTTGCTGAATTCTCTTTGGATTACAGTATATTAGCATACTATTTTTTTGATTATAAATATTAAGACTAGTAGATAAACTTTGCAGCTTATATTGATATAACAAAAGTCTCAATTTAGGCAAGAGGGAAAAATCAAGCAACAATGTTATTCAAATTTCCACCCCTCAAATCTGTAAATCACTTGATTAACAAAGTTTATGCCAAAATGCCGTTAAGAACAGTCTTGATAGTCCCTTTTGTACTACAAATTTGTGGTGCAGTAGGACTAGTAGGCATTGTTTCTTTTGCCAACCAGCAAAAAGCAGTTGAAAATTTGGCGAATCAGTTAGGCAGCGAAATTAGCGATCGCATCGGACAGCACTTAGATAATTATTTAGCTACTCCTAAGCAAATAAATCAAGTCAATGTAGATGCAATTAATCTAAATTTGCTCAATCTTTCTCAATTTGAAAGCAGTGGAAAATATTTTTGGCGACAAATGCGGATATTTAATGTGGGTTATATTAGCTTTGCTAATCCCCAAGGTGAATATATTGGCATTGAAAGATTAGATAATGGAACTTTACTAATTAACGAAGTTACTAGCAAACAGGGATTAGGTAAGCTACACATTTACAGTTCAGACGAGCAAGGAAACCGCCGTAAATTAATACAAATTAAACCAGGTTATGATCCACATCTAGAAGCTTGGTATGACGATGCAGTCAAAGCTGGTAAACCTCTTTGGAGTCAGATTTATCAATGGGAAGATAAACCAGAAGTAATATCAATTGCTGCTAGTTACCCAGTTCATGACCAACAGCATAAATTCTTAGGAGTAATTAGTGTTGATTTATTATTATCTCAAATTAATCAATACTTAACTAATTTACAAGTAGCTAAATCTGGGAGAACTTTTATTTTAGAAAAATCTGGAAAAATAGTAGCTAATTCTGGAAAATCTCTACCATATAAGATAGTTAATGGTCAAGCTGGACGTTTATTAGGAGAAGATAGTCAAGATAAATTAGTGAGTTTAACCACGCAGTTTTTACGTCAACGTTACCGCAGTTTAGGCTTTATTGTGGGTAAGCAACAACTGAGCTTTACTCATGATGGAGAGCGTTATTTTGTGCAAATCAAAAATTGGCGCGATGATTTAGGTTTAGATTGGTTAATTGTGGTGGTAGTTCCAGAAGCCGATTTTATGGAAGAGATTAATGCCAACACTCGCATCACAATTATCCTCTGTTTATTGGCTTTGTTAATGGCTATCCAGATTGGTGTTGTTACAAGTCGCTGGGTAATTCAACCAATTCTCCAACTAAATAATACAGCTAAGAAAATTGCTCAAGGAGAATGGGAGCAAATTACAGAAATTAACCGTGATGATGAATTAGGACAGTTGGCTAAATCATTCAATATCATGGCACAAAAGCTAAAAGAGTTATTTAATACTTTGGAGTTCAATAATGAAGAATTAAATGTTTTAAATGAAGCTTTATCTGAAAGCCAACATCAAGTAACTAGGTTTTTGGAAGCTATACCAGTTGGTGTCATGATCATAGATGCTCAAGGTATACCTTATTATATTAATAATACTGGTAAGCATCTACTTAATCAAGGATTAGTAAAAGAAGTTAGGGCTGAAAAATTATCGGAGATTTATCAGTTTTATCGAGCAGGAACAAAAGAAATTTATCCTAGTCAGGAATTGCCGATTTTTAGAGCATTACAGGGAGAAAAAATTAGAGTTGATGATCTAGAACTGCACCAAAAGGAGCAGATTATTCCTCTAGAAGCTTTAGGAACACCTATTTATGATGACAATGGAAATATTCTCTACGCGATCGCTACTTTTTCTGATATAACTAAACGCAAAGAAGCTGAAAAACTTTTAGCTGAATATAATCGTATTTTAGAATCCCAAGTTAAACGGCGAACTCAAGAACTATTACAAGCCATTGATAAATTAAAAATTACACAAAAACAATTAATTCAATCACAAAAAAATGCTGCCCAAGGACGAAAAGCCGCAGAACAAGCCAGCCTGGCTAAAAGTGAATTTCTGGCTAATATGAGTCATGAACTGCGTACACCTCTCAATGCGATTCTTGGCTTTACCCAACTTATGAGCCAAGATACTTCCCTGGGTACTGAACATCAAAATAGTTTAGCAATTATTAATCGGGCTGGAGCGCATTTACTCAACTTAATTAATGATATTCTAGAAATGACAAAAATCGAAGCTGGTAGGACTAACCTTAATCTGAGTAGCTTTGATTTACATTATATGCTCACAGATGTAGAAGCAATCTTGCATTTAAGAGCAGTTTCTAAAGGCTTACAAATAATTTTTGAATCTGCCCCAGATGTCCCCCGCTTTATTCAAACAGATGAAAGTAAACTCCGACAAGTAATTATTAATTTGTTGGGAAATGCGATTAAATTTACTGAAACTGGCATGGTAAGATTAGGAGTTTCAGTTGATAATATAGAGCAGCCAGAAATTGATGGCAAAAAACTGAGACTTCACTTTGAAGTTCAAGATACTGGTTTAGGTATTGCTCAGGAAGAACTTAAGTTGTTATTTGCACCTTTTGAACAAACGGAAACAGGGAAAAAAACTCAGCAGGGAACTGGGTTAGGACTAGCAATTAGTCGTAAGTATGTACAATTAATGGGAGGTGAAATTACTGTTAGGAGTACTCCGGGAATTGGTAGTACATTTGCTTTTGATATTCAAGTTAGCCAAGCTATTGCCAGTGATATTCCCATTAAATCAGAGCTAAGTCAAGACAAAATTATTGGTTTAGCACCTGAGCAAAAAGAATATAGAATTTTAGTGGTTGATGATTCTACAGATAGCCGTATTTTATTAGTAAAGATACTAGAAAAACTAAAATTTAAGGTATTAGAAGCTACTAACGGTCAAGAGGCGATCGCCCAATGGCAATCTTGGCATCCCCATCTAATTTTGATGGATATACAGATGCCAATAATGGATGGTTATCAAGCCACAAGGGAAATCAAAAGCAAAACTATTACCTCTGGTGAGCCAGAGAATACAGTTATTATCGCCTTGACTGCTAGTGTTTTTGAAGAAGAATGGCAAAAAATGTTAGCTAGTGGTTGTGATGATTTAATTCGCAAACCCTTTACACAAGAATTATTACTGGAAAAAATCCGTGAGCATCTTGGTGTAAAATATATCAATCAGTCTAAAATAACTAATCTACCAGATGCAAATCAAGCCACACACACACTTACTAGCGAATCACAACTTTGGCAGTATTTAGAGAAAATGCCGTCAGATTGGTTGGAAAATATGCATAATGCGGCAGCAAGCTGTAGTGATGAACTAATTTTAGACTTATTACAGCAAGTTCCACCAGAACAAAGTATAATCTGTCAAATTTTGCAAAACTTAGCTCATAATTACCAGTTTGAAAAAATTATGGAACTAACTAAAACTAGAGGCTAAAAAAGCCAGAACTGCGGGCGGTTTTTACAGCAGAATTCAGAATTCAGAATTCAGAATTCAGGAGTGAAAGCCTTTTACTGCTTGAGTTTTGATTTTCATTTTGTACCTCATTCACTTGCAACATGCTGTACTTTACCTTGTTTAAAAGCGTAAGCATTCAAAATCTAAAATTTAGAATGAACAAAGCTAACAGCTATTGGGGTGATAATTTTCACAAAATATCTAGTGTTTAACTCCTTGATTTAACAAATATTCTGAATCCTGAATCCTGACTCCTGACTCCTGAATTCTGACTCCTGACTCCTGAATTCTGACTCCTAACTCCTAACTCCTGACTCCTGAATTCTGACTCCTGACTCCTGACTCCTGACTCCTGACTCCTGACTCTTGACTCCTGACTCCTAACTCCTGACTCCTGAATTCTGACTCCTGAATTCTGACTCCTGAATTCTGACTCCTGAATTCTGACTCCTGAATTCTGACTCCTGACTCCTGACTCAGTTAGAAAATTCTGATTTTAGTTGGTTGACAACTCGATCAAGTCCGACGGAATGGGCAGCTTTAAAAAGTAAGCGATCGCCCGCTTGAATAAATGTCTTTAATCTAGCTACTAAATCAGCGTGAGTGGTAAAACATTCAGCAGGTACACCATAGGCGCTGTTAGCGATCGCTTCTGCATCTTGTCCATCAACTAGCACTAATAAACCATCTAGATTTAATTTTCTCACCATTTCTCCGACTCGCTGGTGTAACTGTTGCGATCGTTCTCCTAACTCCTTCATTGCCCCCAACACAGCAATTTTCCGCTTACCTGGGGTATCTGCTAACAATTGTAAAGCGGCTAACATTGCTTCTGGGGCGGCGTTGTAGGTTTCGTCTAAAATAACCACGTCATTGGGTAAAGTGAAACGTTGCGATCGTCCCGTGGGCATATCCACAACTACACCCGCTTGTAAAGATGTCCAATCAATTCCTAATACTTGGGCAACAGCTAAAGCGGCTAAGAAATTTGTAGCGTTGTGTCTTCCCGGTAAGGGTAGAGGTAATTTTAAATCTCCCACTTGCACAACTTGATTATCAATAAACTTCCCTTGGATATCACCACCAGAAAAACCATAAGTAATAACTTTTCCTGGCCAAAATCTCTGAGATGTGGCTATTAACAAAGGATTGTCATAATTGAGAATCGCTACACTATCATCAGGCATTTCTGCTAATAACTCACATTTAGCTTCGGCGATCGCTTCCTCTGAACCCAATAATTCTATATGGGCAGTTCCTACATTAGTAATTACACCTATGGTTGGGCGGGCAATTTGTGTTAATTCCGCAATTTGTCCTCTACCGCGCATCGCCATTTCAATGACGGCAAAATCATGGTGAGAATTGAGTTCTAATAGGGTTTTGGGGACACCAATTTCATTATTAAAGTTACCGTGAGTTTTATGAACTTTCCCCCTAGTTGCCAATACTGCGGCGATGAGTTCCTTAGTAGTAGTTTTACCCACTGAACCCGTTACTCCAATCACCGGCTTGGAAAAGCGATCGCGCCACCATCTACCAATTTGTTGATAAGCTTTGAGGGTGTCGGGGACTCGCAATAGGGGAAATGCTGAATTTGGGTAATTAAAATCAACTATAGCGGCGGTCGCACCTTTGATTATCGCATCAGTTACAAAATTATGTCCGTCGAACTTTTCGCCCCGTAAAGCCACAAATACTTCACCGGGATTTAACATTCGGGTATCTGTTTGAATCCTACCAACTAAAGTAGATGCAGATAAGTTGACAGTCTGGGCTGACAGTATCTCAGCCAGTTGGGATAGAGTGGTAGAAACATCCATACTGATAAAAAATCGTGTTTTTTTAAGCCAAAGCTAAACAATAAATACTACAGCAGGGAACAGGGAACAGGGAACAGGGAACAGGCTTGAAAGTCTCTTAGCATAAAGCTTTATTCCTAAAATTTGTACCTCATTTACCTGAAATCTGCTGTAACTCTCCAAGTAAAGTAGTTAGGTTCACAGTTTCTGCAAAGGATTTTTTTAGAAATCTGTTGACAAAATTTTAAGGCTAAATGTACTTAAGTAGAATTTTAAATAAATTGTAATTTTGTTGGGGTGAAAGTTTATCTATGTAGTTTGAATAATCTGGGGTAGTGCTGAGTACTAGGTGCTAAGTTTTATTTAGTCTTTCTGCGAACAAATTAGCTAAATTCAACTAGCCCTGATTCACTCAGCACCATCTTGATAGCGAAACTTGTCTTTTAGTGTTACTGAGGTTAATTAACCCATAACACTTACACTGCATAGTTTTGTGAATAGAGACACCTGTAGGTGTCTATTTAACGTTCTCCTGACTTTTCGATCGATTCAATTACCGCTAAACCTATGCCAGAACCACCAATTAATAGTATAACTGATAGCAAATAAGCATTAGTAAGCATTCTCAGGGCTTCGTCAAAAAAAATATAGGTGGTCATTGCTTCACCTGTTGAACTCTTTGCTGCGCCAGTAATATATGATTCTTCATACCTTGACGGTTAGATTACGCTGCTTTATTACTAGCACTAGCATCTTAACAAAACTTTAGCTATTTCAGAACATGATGACAAAAAATTTCTGACAAAAGTTTGATGAAATTTAACCAAATTTAGTGGAATAAAATACAGAAAAATACTGAAAGTTAAAATAATTGCATTATAAGTAGCAATTACTCTAAACTGGCTAGTAAAGTTACGTACAATCTAATTCAGAAGGATTATGGAACTGCTAAATCTAGAAATAACCACAACTCGCCTATTAATCAAGCCAATTTCTTTGGAATTTAAGGAGGTAATTTTTCAAGAATTTACTCCAGAGATAGCCACTTATTTATATCATGACCCTACCGGAAAAATTACTGATACTGAACTTTTTATTATAAAATCTATTCTAGATATGGAAAAAGGAGAACATTTAGTAGTTGTAGTTCTTCAGAAAGACTCCCAAGAATTTATCGGCTGTAGCGGTATTAATCACATTAAGACTCAGCACCCACAAACAGGAATTTGGTTAAAGAAATCAGCACATGGAAAAGGGTATGGAACAGAAATAATTACAGCCCTGAAAAAATGGGCTGACTATAATCTAGATTACGAATATTTAAGATATCCTGTAGATTGGAAAAATACGCCTAGTCGGAGGATTCCTGAAAAACTAGGCGGTTATATTGGGGCAGAATATGACCAAACCAATTTAAGCGGTAAAGTCTTAAATGTAGTTGAGTATAGAATTCCCAAAGAATGAAATTATGTCAGGAGTCAGAATCCAGAATCCAGAATCCAGAATGAACAAAGCTGACAGCAATTAGAGTAATGATTTTGACAAAATATCAACCCCTTAAATTCTTGATTTGACAATTATTTATACTCCTGACTCCTGACTTCTGATGAAATTATGATTTCACTAAACAGGGTGCAATTGTGGAGATGACTGATTCAGAGAGTGAGGATAAATCATAACCACCTTCTAAACCAAAGAGGATTTTGTGAGTAACGCGCAAACAATATTCAGTAAATAAACCGTAATTTTGCGGTTGTAAATTGACACTAGCTAAGGGGTCATCTGCATTGGCATCATAACCAGCACTGACAATCAGTAAATCTGGTTGAAAATTGGTAATAAAAGGTAGTATTTTCTTTTCCCAAAGGGGTTGATAAATAGTGATATCGCTACCAGGAATAACTGGTAAATTTAGCACATTATTATGCAAGCCTTTTTCCGAAGCTTTTCCTGTACCGGGATAGGCTGGGTATTGATGGAGGGAACAATAAGCAATATTGGGGTGAGTTTCGACGATCGCCTGTGTTCCATTTCCATGATGCACGTCCCAATCAACGATCGCCACTCGGTTAATGTTTGGTTGTGCTAAAGCGTAAAAAGCTGCGATCGCCGCATTGGAAAATAGACAAAATCCCATTCCCATATTACTTTCTGCGTGGTGTCCCGGTGGACGCGCTAACACAAAAGCGGGATTGTTGCGATTTATTACGGTGTCTATTCCATCTAACCAAGCACTGACAGCTAATAAAGCCACATCATAACTGTTAGCGGAAACTGGGGTATCACCATCAAGATGACCACCACCGTAAGAGGCGATCGCCTGAATTTTGCTAATATAACTCGGAGTATGGACGGTTTCTAGCCACTTGAATAAATCTGGTCGAGTAGAAATCGGAGTAGGCGATCGCCATTCGACTTCATTAGCAAAATCAGCTTTTTTTAAACCCTCAACAATAGCCGTTAAACGTGCTGGTCTTTCTGGGTGATAACTTCCCGTATCATGTTTTAAAAACTCATCAGAATAGATGACTGGGAACATAGGGTTAAACGGAAATATACTGTTAAAATTTTACCCTGACTGTTCATTACTAAATTCCTTCATTTTATCAGGAGTCAGGAATAGGAATAATTATCATATCAAGCATTTAAAAGATTGATATGTTGTGAGAATCATCACTCCTTTGTTCATTCTGGATTCTGAATTCTGACTCCTTAATTCTTACAAAAACATTATAAATTTGCTTCTCTCGTTTTTATCAAGTCCATGAACTCAAAAAATCCCATTCTTCTTGATCTTCATTGTTATCTTTATCTTCTTCTTCCTCTTCTTCCTGGTCTTTTGCTATTTCATCAGTTACCGTAAAATCTTTTTGTTGAATTAATTTGTCATACTCACCAGAATCAACCCATTTTAATAATTCACCAGCCCGCATGACTGACCAAGGGATGTTTTGTTCAGAATAGCTGAATATTTTAGTGATTTTATCTAGGCTATCTAAATTATTAGAAGAAAATTCACAAAATTCACGGGCTTGTGTTTGAAAATCTTCGATTACTTCATTTGTTAAATATTCATGGGGTAAGCCGGCGATTTTGATGAGTGTAGTGATAGCGACATCTATATCTTGACAAGCTAATAAACCAGCACGGTCAGATGTCAATCTAGCCATCATTACCCAGTTAAATAGTGCCAATTCTATACCCCCAGCTAGTAAGCCACCAATACCTAATGTACTATTACTTAAAAAAGTCTTTAATGTGGGCATGACAAACGCCATTTGATGATAAGCTATGTGTTTGCTTTTAATTTTCGCTAGTTCATATCCCAAGGTGTAAATTAATTCATTACTGTCTAGCCATTCCATACAATCCAGGTTAATGCCCAGAATGGGTTTTTCTACGCCTAATATGTAGGTTCTAATGTGACCAGCACCTCTGGATAAATAAAGTTCGGGAATTTGTTTTACATCTAAAATTTCACAGGTTTCTATCAATGCTTGATGTAATTTAGGAAAGTTCTGAGGAGTAATTTTGATTTCACTACTTAAACTTTGCAATCTGAGGAGGCGATCAATTCCATATTCGTTAATTTTATTCAACAGTGATGACAGACCAGGCATTTTTTGTAAAGTGGCTAAAGCTTGTCTATCAAAGGGGTGTTCGTAAGCTTGAGCTTGCAGTCTAGTTAGTATAGTTCTTGTCATAGTTTTTTGTCGTTACAGTTAATTTACTTGTTATAACAATCCGATCTGAGTTGTGAACTGACTTTTGGAGAGAAGGGAACAGGGAACAGGGAACAGGGAACGTTTATAAATGATTTAGGATTGCTATAGAAATCAAGAGTCAGGAGTTAGGTGCAAAGCCTCCAGATATTCCGCTTCCTATTAGAATAGTTACAAATCAGGCATCAAAGAATTGGATATTTTTTGGATATTATCTAACAAGACTGGGAGAATATTATTAATTATCAAGTCTGAATTATCCATACTGAATCCTGGCGTAACACCTATGAAAAATTAAAATCTAAAATTTTCATAAATTCTGACTTCTGACTTTTGATTTCTGATATGTCAATTTTGGATTTGGAATTGCGGTTTTTAGATTGGACAATCCAAAATTTAAAATCTAAAATCTAAAATTATTCTGACTCCTGACTCCTGACTCCTGAATTCTGACTCCTGACTTCTGACATGTCAATTTTGGATTTGGGATTGCGGTTTTTAGATTGGACAATCCAAAATTTAAAATCTAAAATCTAAAATTATTCTGACTCCTGACTCCTGACTCCTGAAT
>DATGXQ010000237.1:0-11565 GCA_035298905.1 Nostocaceae cyanobacterium
AATCAGCAGTAGAAAACGCTCAAGCCAGTTTACGGGATGCACAAGCTTTAGAGCGGGCTGGGGTTGGTACGCGCTTCGATGTTTTACGTTCTCAGGTGAACTTAGCTAACTCTCAACAAGATTTAACTAATGCCATTTCTAACCAATTAGTAGCTCGGCGCAGATTGGCAACACTTTTAAATCTACCGCAATCTATTAATATCAGTGCTGCTGATGCTGTACAGTTAGTCGGTCTTTGGAACCAAACATTGGAACAAAGCATTGTCTTGGCTTATCAAAATCGAGCGGAACTGCAACAGCAATTATTGCAGCGCAATATTTCTGAACAACGACGCAAGCAAGCATTAGCTGCTCTGGGACCGCAAATTAGTTTATTTGCTAGATATGATTTACTAGACATATTCAATGATAATACTAGAGTCAGCGATGGTTATTCCTTGGGAGTGAGAGCCAGTCTGAATCTCTTTGATGGGGGAGCAGCCAGAGCAAGAGCAGCTCAAGCAAAAACAAACATAGAGATTGCAGAAACGCAGTTTAGCGAACAACGTAATCAAATTCGCTTTCAGGTAGAACAAGCTTATGCTACTCAGCAATCTAACCTAGAAAATGTCCAGACTGCTAATGCAGCTCTTGAGCAAGCCAAGGAATCTCTACGTCTAGCCCGGTTGCGGTTTCAGGCTGGTGTAGGTACGCAAACTGATGTGATCAATGCTGAAAATGACCTAACTAGATCAGAAGGTAATCGAATTAGGGCAATTCTCGATTACAACCGTGCTTTAACTCAGTTACAACGGTATGTGACTTTTAGGGCTTTGAGAAAATAAAGTACTACCTTCCTGTCACCACAATTTCAGAGTGCAGCACCACAAACTACCGTAATATTTCTATTGCCAAATCATCAAAGCCTCATTTATCAGTGAAATTACTGTAAATGAGGCTTTTTGGTAAAAAGAAAGTTATAGTGGAAACCAATTTCGGTGCTTGTTGTCACAAAGCATTCAGCTATCAGCAAAGACAGATAGCTAAGTGCTTCATTAGTAGCAACAGTGCTTTCATCGATTAGGGTTTCGAGGCTGTTTTATGTCAATTTTTAAAACAATTAGCAAAGTATCATCATTCTTAAATACTAGTGGTAAACAGCTAAAAGTTGGTGGTTATTTACCCGACCCAGGCGATCGCCATGATCAAAAGTACAGTACAGGGCGTTATCAAGCAAAAGAACTACCACCTAGAGTAGATTTACGTGACTATATGACTACCGTAGAACAGCAAGGAGAAGTAGGTAGTTGTACAGCCAACGCGATGGCAGGAGCTTATGAATACTTAGCCAAGCGGCAGTTTGGTTGGGCAGATGATGTCAGCCGATTATTTATTTATTACAATGCCAGAGATTACGATGGCAAAACTGATCAAGATGCAGGAACTTATCTACGTAGCTGCATTCAGGTCTTAAAAGAATATGGTGCTTGTAAAGAGACGACCTGGCCTTATCACGTCAAAAAAGTATTTACAGAACCTCCAGAAGAAGCTTATGAGGAAGCTGCAAGTTTTCTCATTGATGAAGCAGAAAGAATTGATGTAGATTTATACACTATGCGTCATTGTTTAGCGGAAGGCTATCCTTTTGCTTTTGGGATGCAGTTGTTTAAGTCATTTATGACACCTAAGCATGGCATCATACCAATGCCTAATCCTGAAAAAGAAGAACATATCGGCGGACACGCTATGCTGTGCGTTGGTTATTCAGATGTAGATCAAATGTTTGTAGTCCGTAATTCTTGGGGTACGGAATGGGGAGACCAGGGTTACTGTTACATTCCCTACGACTATATGACTAACTCAGAATTAAACGGGGATTGCTGGACTATTAAAAGTGTAACTGACCAGGATTTGAGTGAAGAAGTTTGGCAAGAGGAAGGCTCCTTCTTTGATGCAGTGATTTCTTTGGCTGGTAATATACTGGCATCTGCTGACGAGGAAGATGAGGAGTATGAGGAAGATGAGGAAGATGAGGAAGATGAGGAAGATGAGGATGAATACGAAGACGATGAGGAGTATTAAGCTAACATAACTGAGTATTTAATCGCTGGGCTGGTCAAAAACCTATGACTAAAGTGACATCGCAAGAATTAGCACAGTTTCGCTCTCATTTAGCAGATGATCCTCAAGCAATGGAAGCATTAGATTTAATTGAGGATTGTGAGGGAGACTTAGAGGATGCAGCTATGACTCTAGCTATTCGAGCGGGACAAGAACCAGAACGGGCAAATGCTGAATGGTTAGATGCTTTAGCACGGAAATGGCGATCGGTGATTTGTGAGCAAGAATATCGAGAAGACTTGGTAAATGGCTCTCTTCCAGGGATGATGGCTCATCTCCAATCAATGCCCACCTTTCCCAAAATTTTGGCAGCACCAGTATTAATATACGTTCTCAAACAAGGAGTTAATAATTTTTGCCAGCCTTTGGATGCGGTAAAGTAATAGGCTAGGCTGGGTATAGAGGTTACAGACTATCCCAAGCTGATATCCTGTTAATAAGGGCAAACTTTGGTCAAAACTGTTAAACTAATGAATTACCTTGTAGCTGTATTACCAGACCGCATCCAAGCTGAAGCTGCTTACTTAGCCTTAGAAAAAGAAGGCATTAACAGCACCATCTTGGGTAAAGGGTACAAAACTGCTGATGAGTTTGGCTTGATTGATCCCAAAGAACAAGCCATCAAGCAAAGTAAGTTAATGGCGATTTGGCTAGTACCATTTGGCTTTTTTGCTGGTTTTACTTTTAGTTTCATTACTGGGTTAAATACCTTTGCTTGGGCAGGGGAAATTGGTAATCATGTTATTGGCGGGCTTTTAGGTGCTGGTAGTGGTGCTATGGGCAGTTTGTTTGTTGGTGGTGGAGTAGGTTTAGTTGCGGGTGGTGGTGATGCTTTACCCTACAGGAACCGCTTGGATGCTGGTAAATATTTAGTTGTGGTGCAAGGTTCCGAGACTGTAACTCGGCAAGCTACGCGCATCTTACGCCAATTTGAGCCAGAAAATCTCCAAGGTTACGCTGATAATGCCAGTGTTTAAGAATTTCACCCCATCAGCAAGAATGGATTCAGGAGTCAGAAGTCAGGAGTCAGGAGTTAGAATTCAGGAGTCAGGAGTCAGGAGTCAGGAGTCAGGAGTAAAACAAGCTTTACATCCAGCTTTCAGACTTAAGTTGTGTACCTGATACCAATTCACTTCTAAACTGGCAAACCCTGATCAAGTTTTATATTCTCAATTTTGAATGTTGAGATTGCTACCCTCCGGGAACGCTCCGCGAACGGGAACCTCGCAACGCTTCGCGATTTTGAATTTTGAAGTATTTCACTTTGCATACTATGCTCAACCTAAATGTGGGTTTTGACTAGGTTTGTTGATTTTGAATTTTGAATTTTGAATTTTGAATTTTTAAAGATGTTACCCAGAGAAGAACTGTTAAAAGGTGTTGAAAATCGGGAAAGTGTAGCACGGGTGATTGATTTGGCAGAACAAGCGATCAAAACTTGGGAAGTGGTTTTGACCGATTTTTTGTCACCACCAGAGTTAGCGGAGGTACAACGGGCATTTAGTCGCTTAACTGAGGTACATTTTTTGGCTTGGGGTGGCTATCCGCAAGCGGAACGTCAACGGGTAGCGATCGCGCGATCGGAACTTCCTTTAGATCAATCTCAAGTGGCTATTGTCCCTCTAGAAATTGCAGGTAACTTTCTGTTTGATACCGCAACTCACCGCGACTTTTTAGGTGCAATGCTGGGAACAGGAATTGTCCGCGAAAAAACAGGGGATATCCTGATTTTAGGGGAAAGAGGGGCGCAAGTGCTGGTTGTACCAGAGTTGGCCGAATTTTTAGAAATGAATTATAAACAGGTGCGTTCTGTTCCTGTCAACACTAAGCGCATTGATTTCAGTGAGTTAAAAGTTCGGGAACCGAAGAAAAAAGAATTAACTACGGTTGAAGCTTCTTTAAGATTAGATGCGATCGCCTCAGCTGGTTTTGGCATGTCCCGGAATAAAATGGTAGATTTAATTGATGGTGGAGATGTCCGCATCAATTGGAAAGAAATCACCCAAGCCAGCGCTCAAGTAAAAACCGGCGATTTAATTGCTATTCGTGGTAAAGGACGTTTAGAAGTAGGTGAAATTGCTGTTACCAAAAAAGACCGTTATCGTGTGCAGTTAACTCGATATATGTGATTGGTGATTGGGGACTGGCGTAGGAGTGTCACCTGTCCGCCTAGCGTCCCCCAGGGATTGGTGATTGAGGAAAAAATTAATAACAAATAACCAATAACCAATACCCAATCCCTATTTAGCTTTAAACTGTTTTGCCAACAAACTAACTATCGATTGTCGTGGTAAAAATCTTTGTAAATTAACAATTATTTGGTTACGTAAACCACCACTTACCACAGTAGAATCACCTCTGGCTAATCCTGCCAAAGCATCATGGACAACTTCTTCTGGGGTCGAGATTTTATTATTAGCAGCTGCTAAAGCAGGAGGAAACCTGGCTTCAGTAAAAAAGTCGGTTTCTGTCGGACCGGGACAAACCACTAAAACATGAACACCATAATCACGATTTTCTGCCCATAAAGCTTCACTGAAACTAATTACAAAAGCCTTGGTTGCTGCATAGACAGAAATATAAGGTATGGGTTGAAAACCAGCAATGGAAGCAACATTAATAATACTACCAGAACGTTTTTGACGCATTAAGGGGAGAAATTTATGCGTTAAATCAACTAAAGCCACGATATTTAGCTGAACCATTTTCAGTTGCCGTTCTGCATCTCGTTCGGCAAAGTCGCCATAATCCCCAAAACCAGCATTATTAATTAACAAATCAATGGTAATCTCTTTAGCTTTGATGGCCTCGAAAACCCTATCAGTAGCCTGGGGTTCTGTTAAATCTTGAACTATGTAATCTATTTCAATTTGATGTTGCTTTTGTAATTTCTCAGCTATTTGTTGAAGTTTTTCAGCAGAGCGAGCCACTAACACTAAATTTGTTTTTCTGGCAGCTAATTCCTCAGCAAAAGCCTTACCAATTCCACCTGATGCACCAGTAATTAAAGCGGTTGACATGGTAAATAATTCAAAATTCAAAATTCAAAATTCAAAATCAAACAATCATAGCTAATCAGCTTTTAACGATGACGAAATATGTTTATACTCCTTGAATTTCGTCGTATTTTGCTCTAATCTTGCGGATATCTTGCCACATTAACCATTTAGGTGAACCTTTCTCTTTAGAAGCATTACGCAACAAATAGGAAGGATGAAAAATGGGCATACATAAACGCCCTTCCCATTCTATCCATTCACCGCGAATTTTAGTAATTCCTCGCTTATCATTCAGTAAACCTTTAACCGCCGTTGCACCGGTTAATAGGATGATTTTTGGGTTAACTAGGCGAATTTGTTCTAATAGATAAGGTTTACATGCCGCCATTTCTTCAGGCGTGGGTGTACGATTTTCTGGCGGACGGCATTTATTAATATTACAAATATATACGTCGTGTTCTGAACTGAGATTTACGGAAGCCAGGATTTTTTCTAATAATTGCCCAGATTTACCGACAAATGGTAAACCAGTTTCATCTTCTGTCTGTCCGGGGGCTTCACCAATAATCATAATTTGGGCTTGTAAATTTCCTCTTCCCACTACTGCATGAGTACGATTATTTCCCAACTCGCAACGGTGACAGCTATTACAATGTGGTGCTAATTCTGCCATACTGCTATAAGTTCCCGGTGGAATGGAAATTTTGGCATCTGTAGGAATTAGCTCTTTTTGGCTAGGGGGGTTAAAGTTTAAGTTGTCAAAAAGACTGAGTTGGTTTTCGTTGCTCATGAAAATCAGATATTTATATCTGTGGACAATTTTTCATTATTATCTTTTTACGAGTTTATATTGTAGCAATTAATGGTCATTAATTTTCATCTGGCTACAAACTTAGTCAAAGTATGGGTGGAAAAAGAAAGGGGCAGGAGGGGAAAATTTACTGTGATTATAGGAATCCGGTTTGATTTTTGAAAAAAAATCAGTACAATTCGTTCTCTCTTCCCTGTTAAGAGTTCCCTGTTCCCTTGCCTATTAGGTATCTGGTGGTGTTTCTTGCTGATATTGCATTGCTTTGGCATAATCCCCCAAGGCATAGCAAGCAACTCTCAAGCTGGCAAGAGCTTGTTCTTCGCTCCGACGATCTTGAATACTTCGTGCTAAAAGTAACCTTTCTTCATAGTAAGCGATCGCCTGTGAATAATTGCCGATCGCTTCACAAGCCACTCCTAAACTACCAAGAGACTGTTCTTCACTGCGCTTGTCTTGAATTTCTCTAGCCAGTTGCAAACGTTCTTCATAATATTTAATCGCTTTATTATAATCACCTAAAGCATAACAAGCGTTGCCTAGATTTTTTAATATCTGGGAAGCACTGCGAGTATTATTGAGAGAGCGGGCTAGTGTTACACATTGTTCATAGTAGGCGATCGCCTTTGGATAATCATCCAAAGCATACCAAGCATTACCTAAATTCTTGAGAACTTGTTCTTCTCCCCATTTATCCTGCAATTCCTGTACAATTTCCAAACTTTGTTCTTGGTATTCGATCGCTTTGACGAAATTACCCAAGGCTTTATAAACTAGCCCCAAATTATTTAGTGCTGCTACCTGACTACGCTGATCTTGCAGTTTTTGTGTAATTTGCAGACTTTGTTCTAGATACTTGATAGCTTGGTCGTACTTATTTAAGTGACGATAGGCATTACCCAAATAAGAAAGGGCTTGCATCTGAATTAGTAAATTTTGACTATTTTCTATTAAAGATAGACACTTATGAGCATAGGAAATACAGGTGTTATAATCGACTAAATTATAAGCTATCAAAGCCAATAAAGCCAAAACTTGTGCTTGTTTTTGCACTTCATTAGTGATCTGAAATTGCTCAAGAGCAGCTGTTAGTAATTCCGTTGCTGTATGTAAATCTCCTGTTTGTAGGTGTTGTATACCTTTTTGTAAAAGTATCAGTGCAGATGATAGCTGACTATTTGGTTGTTGTGCTAGTAAAGTTTCTGCTTCTGAGGCAGAACCAAATTCATTTTCTAGTGCGCTGTTCCTGACCTGTTGCATGTAAGTCGGTGATATTTGCAACGGCACTGTGTCTTTTGCGACATTCGTCCAATCATCTTGAGACATGCATCCAATCCTGTTGCAATCTTGTTAAGTTTTCTGTATACTATTATTCCCCAAATTAGAATATATCTTTAGATGGAGGAAATTTTTTCTCGTTTATATTATGTCAGTTACAGATTCTCAGATTGATAGAACAGGGATATATAGTAAGAATTCAGGAGTCAGGAGCCAGGAGCCAGAATAGTTACCAAAAGAGAAATCGATAGTAGTGATATTTGGAGAATCTCAGTCAGCTTGACTCTTAAAGTCTTTTTAATTCTGAATTCTGAATTCTGAATTCTGAATCCTTACGCAAAAAATTATTTTCCTCCTAAAAAGCTGCCAATAATAAAAGTTGAAATTTGGTTCAATCCCTCACCAAATTGAGGTAGAATAAATACTAACATTAAAGCAAATAAACCAAACTGAGTGTTTTCTAGCCGTTTTAAGTCTGGAAAGAGTTCGCTATAGATATGAAAACCATCTAGAGGGGGAATCGGCAGTAAATTAAACAACATTAAATGTATGTTTATACTTGCTCCTAAATATAGAAATTCTTCACTAAAAAAAGTTGAGATGTTATTATCTAAGGTAAATTTCCAAATCGTTAAAAAGATAAGACTTAATACCAGGTTTGATAATGGGCCTGCGGCTGAGACTAAAATATTACTGTATTTAGGATGACGAAACTTTGATGGATTGACAGGCATTTGTCCCCAAGAAATGCCAAAGAGAAATAGATAAATGATGGAATGCCAACCCATGTGTACTATAGGGTTAAGTGTCATGTGTCCAGTTTTGCGGGGTGTGTCGTCTCCTTGACTGATAGCAGCAAAACCATGAGCTAATTCATGTAAACAAATTGATAGTATGACTATAGCAACAACTCTGACAAATAGAATTGGGTCTTTAGTCAGTGTATAGATAAACATATTTTTAGATTTGGCAGCGTTTGTTATTTGTTAGGGAGCATCCCATTTTGGAAAAAGCACCAGGCGATTGGAAATCGCGGCTACACAAGCGAAGTCCGCCTACGCGGACTGTATATAGCCTGCGGAGGCAGGCTTTGTTTGTATAGCCCCACCCTTCTAGGGTGAGGGTATTCGCCAAAATGAGATGCACCCGTTTGTTAAGCGTTTATCATGTAAACAATAGAACTACTTAAGTCTGTAGATAGTTGTTTAACTAGGAATAAGTTCTATGTTAATAATATCACATTAGTTTATTTTTACCGCTTTGATCATTGCAAAAGTATAAAAAAACCACCCCTTGCCAGGGGTGGAAAAGCACCAGGAAGCGAATATATGTATTTTTGTTGAGAGAAGCTAGTGCAGCGTGGCAGAAATCACCGTTTAGTTAAACAAGGTTCAAACGTAGATGATCAAATTAACTTGCTTCACTTTCCGAAGTTGAGAACTCTCTGTTTTTTAGTTTTTTCTCCTAAATTCCCTTGACTTTTTTCCTCAGCAGGTCTTTATAGAGTGGGGGAGTGGCCTGTAGCAGATTGCGTACAGCTCCTTCTACATCCCGTTGTTGCAGTAGAGGTTCTCCCAGGATGACTGCTTGACTACCAGCGTCAGCAACCAGAGATAGGTCAGCGGAGGTTTCTATTCCTGATTCGCTAACGACGAAGACACCCAAGTTTTGCAAATGCGATCGCCTAGCTGCTAATAATGTTTGAGTAATGCTAGGATCGACCGTTAAATCTTCCAAAGAACGGTTATTAATGGATACGATCCGAACGTCGTCTAACTTCAGCACTCGATCTAATTCTGCCAGGTTATGAACTTCTACTACAGCACTCATACCTAAGTAGTGAATCACTCGCATGAAGTTCTGAATCTCTTTGTCTGTCAAAATTGCCGCAATCAATAACACAGCATCAGCACCGGCAGCTCTGGCTAGATAAATCTGGCAGGGATCAAGAATAAAATCTTTGCAAAGTAAAGGTATGCTTACTCGATGACGAATTGCACGGAGCTGGTCAAAACCTCCCAGAAAGAACTTTTGGTCAGTAACTACGGAAATGCAAATAGCTCCCCCGCGCTCATATGCTTGAGCGATCGCCACTGGGTCAAAATCTGCTCTGGCTACCTCTTGATAGGGTGATGCTTTTTTTACTTCGGCAATAATTCCCGGTTGGGAAGCACTTTGCTGCAAAGCGGTAAAAAAATCTCGCACTGTCGGGGCAGCAGTTAGCTGGCGTTGCAAAGAAGCCAAAGACATTTCTTGCTGCATCTGTGCAACTTCTAGTCTTTTATGCCAGACAAGCTCTCTGAGAATGGGTTGTAAACTGGTATTTGAAACGGTAACTGGGTAATTCATAAGAGATTTACAGATATAGATGAATTATGAGTTAGGCGATCGCTATGTTCACTTGCTCCTCATCCAAATTTGTTAAAAAATTTCCCCGTCAAAAAATTTCTCCAATACAGCAAGTTCTGTATAAGTGAGGTACAGCATAACTTTTGATTCATAAGCTTTACAGCCTTATATATGTACCTCATCTAACGAGGAAACGCTCTAGAATGGGTAAAAGTGATTAAAAATGTAGCCAATTAGATTTGGCTTCAAACATATCTGCATTTTTGCTAGAAGTTTGATTTGTTGGAGAATTACCGACAAGGCAGTTATTTTTAAGTAATCTGATATAAGTGCGATAGGGAATATAGTCTATAGGGTTATGTCCAGCAAACCGTAAAATTAACACACAAGCCCAAGAATACTTACCAGCTATAATCGCTTTAACGATTTGCTCTATTTGTTCGGTATTAATTTTTTTAATGGCTTGGGGATTATAAGCAGTAAGATTTTGATTCATAGTAGGCACTCCTGTGTGTAAATTGGAACTGATAGTTAATTCTTAGATTTGTCTTCAAATATGCGAAGTTTTAGTAAATGCTAAACAAGAGAAGTTGGCAATACTATGACCAAGTTGCGCTTACACATAAATTGCTTGCTAAAGGCAGCTGAAATGGATATGTAAAGTAGGGGGCAGATTTAACCAGCCAGTGCAGCATTTTTGCTTGCCTCTATATCTAGCTAAATCAGCCCATTTAGATTAACCGTATTGCAGAAGCAGCTTCTTCGTTAAGCCTACTCAAAGTTCAGCAATGGATACATGAACTATTTTTTGATTTACCTGTCTATTTTTTAGCTCTTGATATTTTTTTGATCTTTACTCACTTCTGATGATCAATTTTTTATGGGTATTGAAAAATCGGGTATGGGGGTGATAAACTTTTACACCAATAAGAGTTGCAAGTTAGGGCAAGCAGAGGGGCAGGGGAGCAGGGGGCAGAGGGGAGGATTTACAGGTTTTCTTCACAAATGAAAATAATGCAATTTAAAACTACAACAGCTTATTACTTCAAGTTGTATATTAGGGCAGACAAGAGGATAAGAAGCAGAGGAAGAGAGCAACGTTTTAGAGGTACATAAGGTTAAAGGGATAAAGCGTCAGAACAAACATAGAGAAGAGTATTTTCTTATCCTCTTCCGCTCCCAAATTTCTTGGTGTGGTAGCCCCTATGTTTGATATTTTTATACCCTTGTTTTCTCAAGTATTGTATAAATCGACAACATTAGCTGCCAATTTTTAGCTATGGCTTTTAATCATTATAGGCTAAAAGTATTGCGTTGACTCAGTTTTAGAACTTAACACTATCAAGTATCATTTTATAATCTTAATCTTTGACTGCCTGTTATCCTCGTTACAGTAAAAACCATAGTACTTGGAACTCTTGAGTATAATTAATGTTAATAATAAATACAAAAATTCCCTAGCTTGTATTGTTCAATACATTTATTATTTACATCGAATATTTCTTTAGGAAGAGGCTTGATTAAATGGTAAGTAACTATTAATAAAATATACCACCTATGAGGGATGACGCAGTATATTGTTCTATAGTTAAATCCCTGGAGAAGCAAATAAAATGATTATTTATTAATCAGCCATAATTTGCTTGTTTAGGGAGTGACAGCGAGAGCAAAAACTAATAAAATGAATTTGACAAAATTCAAAATTTATGAACAAGGCTAGAGTCATGGTTGTTTCTTGTGACAGCATAAAATGGTGTGAGGCAGAGGCAACACATAACTATCCTTAAGCTCTTTTCTCACTGCGAAAAGTAAAACTTAAAAGGTAGCAATAACTTATCCATTCTTTTGGGTGGATATAAATTAGCTGCAAAAATTATCTATGGGACATTCGTAAGGATTCAGAATTCAGAATTCAGAATTCAGAATTAAAAAGACTTTAAGAGTCAAGCTGACTGAAATTCTCCAAATATCACTACTATCGATTCCTCTTTTGGTAACTATTCTGGCTCCTGGCTCCTGACTCCTGAATTC
>DATGXQ010000238.1:0-6657 GCA_035298905.1 Nostocaceae cyanobacterium
GAATTCAGGAGTCAGGAGCCAGGAGCCAGAATAGTTACCAAAAGAGGAATCGATAGTAGTGATATTTGGAGAATTTCAGTCAGCTTGACTCTTAAAGTCTTTTTAATTCTGAATTCTGAATTCTGAATTCTGAATCCTTACAATATTGAAGTTCATCAAAACAAGATATAGCAATCCGATCTGAGTTGTGAACTGACTTTTGGAAAGAAGGGAACTCTTATACCAATTCAAAATTCAAAATAGCCTTCGGCAAGGCTTCACCAACAAAATTCAACATGGGGAATACCGGATTTGATCAGGGTTTGACGATTTATATTTGTTACACTCTTTTAGTGAATTGGTATTAACAGGTAGAGTTCATAAATGATTTAAGATTGCTATATTTATAAATAACAAAATTGGAGAATTTTAGGTTCTACCGCTCCCCTTCTTTTTTAAAACTTTATATCAATCTGTTTATGGTGCAATGTAGAGACATTTCATGTAACGCCTCTACAGGATATGATAGGTAATAATAAAGGCTATTTCCGTGTATATCTGTGCTTAACTCCAATGGGGAAGTATTCAGCGTCACCTGTAGGTTTTAATTCTACTTGTGGGGTTTGGTATTCTGGGGGGACATAGTTGGCAAATTCGCTATTTAAGCGTTTGAGTTGAGTTAAAATTGAAGTTGTAATAACTTCTTTTTTCTCTTCACTATTTTCTACATTTGGGGCTAACTCAACGACTACAAATAAGAATCTATTTTTATCTGCATCTTCTTTGACTTGTAAAACAAACTTACCTGTTACCCATTCTCTAATTATTGGTTGTTCTAGTCCTACTGTCACATTTTCTGGGTAGATATTTGCACCAAAGTAGGAAACTGTAAAGTTAGAACGTCCAAATACATAAACAAAAGGTAATTGATGAATTCCTCTTGTTTCTCCATTATTTTCTAATTCTGCAATTGGGTCAAATCCCCATTTAGCTAAAAATTCTAATATATCTTTATAGCTAATTATGCCACCATGATCTAAAATATCATAGCGAATTAAAGGAATACCATTATTACCAGAAAAGAGTAACTTACCTGCTGTAATTTCAAAGCAACGTTGCAGGGGATCATATTGTACTAAAGTCGGTAAACGAGATTCACCAAATAAAGCTTTTGCTGCTGCTGGGTTTGCGGCTAAGAAACGACGAATACAAATACTTAAAGGTGTTTCATTGCCTAAAACACCTGCGTCTGCTGTACCATAAAGTGAGGCAAAATCATAACAAGGATTTTGAGATTCTATCCTCTCGGCAACTAAATTTCGCCATTCTTCGCTAAATACTTCTCCAGCCATTACTAATTTAATCTGATATTGTCCCCACTGCACACCCCGCGAGATACCAGTATCAATTACATCTTTAAGGAATGGGGGATAACCTAATAATACAACTTGTTCAAAATGTTGACCTAATTCTTGCACCACGCGCAATATTTCTTCTTTGTTGTTACCTGGTGTAATAACTGTGATAGGATAACCTTTACTTGCTAAATAGCGACTGCAATTGGTGGTAAACATTCCTCCTACCCAAGTTCCCAAGGTGAAACAAATTACGGCTAAAGTACGCTTGTTGTCTGCTTGGAAGCTATCGTGGAAAATTTGCTCAAAGCGAGTAGCAATTTGCAATTCATCTGTGAAGAAACGAGGCCAAAATGTGGGTTTACCTGTAGAACCGGAGGAGGCTGCTATCATATCACAATTTTCTATTTTTCCCTCACGGCATAAGTCAGGTAGGGGATAGCGAGAGATATAATTTTCTTTGTTAATGGTTGGTAGTTTTTGGAAGTCTGCAAATGTTTGAATATCATCAGGATTAATATTATTTTCTGTTAAAAAGGCTTGGTAAGCTGGGACAGTAGCGGCTACTTCTTGGAATAGTTTTAGCAGGTAATCTTGATTGTTAACAGTAAGATGCTGTGTTAATTTCTGATTTAAGGAAGTAGATAAAAAATTCTCAAATCCTTGTTGGGCTTTTTGGGTTTTAGCTGAGTAATTCATGGTTTTTAATTAAGGAAAATTACAGTAGGGAACAGGGAACAGGGAACGGGGAACAGAGTGGAAAGTCTCTTAATATAAGGTTTGGTTCATAATTTTTAATTAAATTTGTACCTCATTTACTTGAAATATGCTGTATGTTTAGCAGTCTAATAGAAGCAAAATTTCGGAATTTATTTTACTATTGTTGTAGCAATTAATAACTCCTAATTCAACCTTCAGTACAATGCAGGTATATTGCAGTAGAAAACACGCAAATAATTCTAGCAACCGTTTTTGTACTCTTTGCGGTGAACCTTTACCTTTGAGTGTGGGACAGGTGATTGATAACCGCTATCAAGTTGTACGGATATTAGGACAAGGTGGGTTTGGAAGGAGTTATTTAGCGGTTGATAAGCAAAAAGCGGGTCAACAGTGCGTATTAAAGGAATTTGCACCGCAAGTTGCTAACCCCCAAGATTTACAAAAAGCTAAGGAATTATTTGAACGGGAAGCAAATGTGCTGAAAAAAATCCAACATTCGCAAATTCCGCGTTTTCACAGTTCGCTACAAGCTAAGATTGGCACTAAAGATTTTTTCTTTTTGGTACAAGATTATATAGATGGTGATAATTGTTATCAATTATTAGACCAGCGTGTCAGTCAGGGAAAAACTTTTAGTGAGGAAGAGGTAGTTAAGTTACTGCACAATATTTTGCCGGTGATAGCTTATATTCATGCTCAGGATGTGGTACATCGGGATATTTCACCGGATAATTTGATTTTACGTCGTGCTGATAACTTACCCGTGTTGATTGATTTTGGTGGTGTAAAACAGTTACCAGCATCTAAGGGTTTTTGGCGGACGCAGTTGGCAGCAAATGGAACGTTGTTAGGTAAAAAGGGTTACGCACCAGAGGAACAGATTCGCCAAGGGCAAGTTTTTAAAAGTAGTGATTTATACTCTTTAGCGGTGACGGCTTTAGTATTATTAACAGGGAAGGAACCGCAATCACTTTATGACAGCTATAACGGGGTTTGGTATTGGGGAAAAGAAATTAAGGTTAGTCCGAAGTTAGAAGCTGTGTTAAAAAAGATGTTGGCATATAAGCCAAGCGATCGCTACCAAAAAGCTGAACAAGTTTTAAAAGATTTACCTCCAGTTGCTATTACTCCAACTTCCACCGCTTCCACTCCACAACCAAAACCAGCAAATACCTATCTTACCAAGTTAAATACTATGGTAGTTGCTCCTGGTAGGCAACGGACAAAAATGCTGGCTAGTAAATTCCATCAAAGAACACAATTGGCCGTTCAAGCTTTACCTATTCCTGCTTGGTTACGTCCCTTTGCAGTGAGTTTAATTGGAACTACGGTAGTTGTGTTAACAGCTGCGGGTGCTTTTTTCCTGGTTAATTCCGCAGTGAGGGCGGTATCATCTATTAATTTACCCAGTTTACCAGGTATTTCTTTGCCCCAACTTCCCCAAATTGATCACCCTCTAGGGAAACCAGTTAGTAGCAAGGAGACATCTGGAAGTGTAGCAAAATTGCTAAGTCGCCGCCAACGCTTAGATGTTCCTGATGTATATTTTACTCAGGTAGTAAATGAGGCATTTTATCAGCAAAACCCGCAGTTAAACGGACGGAGTTTAAGCACCAATGCTGATGATCAAGCTTTGCGGTCACAATGGTTAAGTATAGGCGACGAATTTTTAAATAAAATAGAACAAGCTAATCTCAGTGTAGAAGCAAGAAGGAAATTAGGTAGCTATCGGAACCAAGATTATGAAAATTGGCGTAGACTAGCTAGAGCAGGACGTTTAGGTGACTACACTGCGGATAGGTTAAATAGGGAAACTAACGAGGAGTTTGACAAGTTGTTTCCTGGTCAGCGACGTGGCAAACTAAATCTGCAAACTTATGGACAGGTTTGGTATGCGATCGCAGCTGATAAAGTAAGTAAAGCCCAGTCTAGGTAAAGGAGACGCACACAGAGGAGACAGGTTGAGGGGAGAGAGGAGAGAATAAATAACGACAACTGACAAATGACTAAGTAACCAATGACTAATCTTTATTGTAGTAGAGGACATCAAAACCCTGACGGAAGCCGCTTTTGTCTCCAGTGCGGAGAGAAACTGGATACAGCGATGATTTCTGGTGTACAACCAGGAAAAACTTTAGGCGATGGCGGAACGCCCAGCATAGCTGATCGCTATGTTATAGTTCGACAATTAGGACAAGGTGGTTTTGGTCGGACTTATTTAGCGGAAGATAGTAACCGGTTTCGGGAACTGTGCGTTTTAAAGGAATTTTTCCCCCAAGTCCAAACTCCTTACGTTGTCCAAAAAGCCGAGGAACTGTTTCAAAGAGAAGCCAGCGTACTGTATAAATTGCAACACCCTCAAATTCCCCGCTTTCGGGAAATGCTGCGGGTAAATTTAGAAGGAAAAGAATATTTATTTTTAGTGCAAGATTATGTCGAAGGACAAACTTATAATTCTTTATTAAATGCTCGTAAACAACAAGGTTTAAGATTTACAGAAATAGAAGTCCGGCAGCTATTACAACAAATTTTACCTATATTAGAATATATTCATTCTTTAGGTGTAATTCATCGTGATATTTCTCCTGATAATTTAATTTTGCGGAACTCTGATCAATTACCAGTTTTAATTGATTTTGGTGGTGTAAAACAGGTTGTGGCTGCTGTTGCATCTCAATATTATCAATCTGGTGAAGCCGCATCTTCCGGTGGGACACTATTAGGAAAAATCGGATTTGCACCACCAGAACAAATGCAATCTGGGATGGTTTATCCTCACAGTGATTTATATGCTTTAGCAGTCACAATGTTAGTATTGCTGACAGGTAAACAACCCCAAGAATTACTTGATACTTATAATCTTACCTGGCAATGGCGACGGGAAGTAAGTTTAAGTCCCAACTTAGGACAAATCATAGATAGAATGTTAGCACCTGCGGTGGGCGATCGCTACCAGTCAGCGAGACAAGTTTTAGAAGCACTTAACCCATCCCCACCCATAAGT
This sequence comes from Nostocaceae cyanobacterium, assembly GCA_035298905.1. Taxonomy (GTDB): domain Bacteria; phylum Cyanobacteriota; class Cyanobacteriia; order Cyanobacteriales; family Nostocaceae; genus DATGXB01. Next base: position 5,059 of record DATGXQ010000238.1, read on the forward strand.
TATCCCCAAACTCAACCACCAGCAAATTATCCCCAAACTCAACCTCCTACCCCCGCACCCGTTCCCACTGCTGGGACAGTAGCCGTTTCTCCCCCTGTTGCACCCCAGTTACCACAACGCACTAGTTCCCCAACTCCCCAAAACAAAAATATTCCCTCCCCTCCATCCCCTCCATCTCCTACGGGATGGACACCAATCACTGTCTTTTTTGTTACTTTGGGCTTAACCAGTGCTGTAGCTTTAGGTTGGTGGGCTTTATCTGGGAAAAAACCAGCAGATATAGGTCAAGTTACACCGACATCTAGCCCTACTGCTAGTATAGATCCCCAACCTGTAGATCCTTTAGCTCAATATTCACCTGAAGAAAGACGACGTAAAGAAAAATTAAAAGCACGCCGTCAGCAGTTAGGAATAGATTTTAATTTCTATGTCAGCTTAGTTAATCAAGTGTTTTGGGAACAAAACCCCAGACTAAGAGGAAAGAGGCTGAGTGATAGTGCAGAAGATGAAAGTTCAAGAGCCAAATGGGATCAAGTTGCTGCTGAATTACTAGAAAAACTCTCTACTCTGAGTGATAGTTCACGGCGAAAATTAGGCAGTTATACTAACGCAGATAGAGATAAATGGAAAGTAGAAGTTAATCAAATTAATGTGGGTAGTCGTTCTTTATATGATTTAGGTGATGCTGCTTTTTATCACGAATTTCCAGAACAGCAAGGTAGAAATTTTCTCAATCAACCTATTGGTCAAGTATGGTATGGATTTGTTAATGATAAACTGAATGCTATTTTAGCAAAAAGTATCTTGGAAAGAATAGTTTTTGACACTGGTGCGACAGGTAAAACAGTTAGTGGAACTCTCCAACCAGGAGGAGGAAAAGTCTTTATTGCTGGACTTGCTCAAGACCAAAACATGGAAGTAAAACTAGAGGCAAATTCTCAAGTTTTATTCTCTATTTATTCCCCCTCTGGTAAAATCAAATTTTTGGAAGATTCCCAAAAACGTACTTTATCTACTAAGTTACCTGAAAATGGGTTCTATGAATTTGTGGTTATTTCCACCGCATCTGCACCTGTAGACTATCAACTGAGTGTCACCGCAGAAAGTCCTGAACCAGAACCCACACCCACAGAAACACCAACAGAAGAACCCACAACAGAACCCACGGAAACACCTACAGAAACACCAACAGAAGAACCCACACCTACAGAAACACCCCAAGAACCAGTTAATTAGAATTAGGGCTTGCTGAATAAATGTGAAAATATTACAGGTAAAGGGTTTGAGCCGTTCTCAGGTTAAAAAAGTGCAAGATTTTACGAGATGGGAACTCAAAAACCTTGCATTTAATTTCTACACAAAAGAAAAATCGCTCCCATCCAACTCTTGAAACTGTTCCCTGTTCCCTGTTCCCTGTTCCCTGTCTCCACAACAAGACTTTTTCAGCAAACCCGAATTAGTTAATTAGTAAGTATTCAGAATACAGAATCCAGAATTCAGCATTAAAGAGACTTTTACAGTCAAGCTGAATGATTCTCAAGAAATATTACTACTATCTATTCCTTATTGGATCAGCATTCTGACTTCTGACTCCTGACT
>DATGXQ010000239.1:0-6342 GCA_035298905.1 Nostocaceae cyanobacterium
CGGGGTGGGGTGGGACGCTTGAGGTCGAGGATTGGTTCTGGTACTACAGTTTCAGCGCTGGGGGCTAGTTCTCTTTCTTTTTCTCGCTTCGCCGCTCCGCCTGGTACAGGTTTAGTTGGTGGGGTGGGGGGAGTGATTTGCGCGACTGCTTCAGATGGACGCGAAGGCCTGGTTGGTCTGGCTACTTCCCCAGCTGAGGCTGGTGGTTTATTGCCCCGATGTTCTGGTTTTCCTGGTGAACTTGGCCGCCCTTGTTTTTGTGGCGCAGCATTTTGTGTCTGCTCACTTGCAGGCTTCTGAGGTTTTTGTTTCTCCCGGTCTTTCTTGAGAATCGGTTTTTCTGCTGTGTGCTGCTCACTGCCAGATGCTTTTTCCTCCGCCGGTCTGGATGGAGGCGCCACTAGTTGGGGTTTTGGTGGCTTTTCTGGTCTTGGTCTTGGGCCAGAAGGCTTTTCTGGCTTTTCTGGTTTTTCCGCAGCAATTTTTTCTGGAGCCGGATGAGCAGGGGCGCTAGTTTTATCCGTTTCTACCACATTAGGTTTTTGCGGTGTCTCTTGATTCCGGGGTGTAGAAGGTCGTGTTGGTGCCGTCGGCTTCATGGGTGAGGCTGGTGTAGCGAAAGGTCGTGGAGGTGAAGGAGGATTGACTTCCGTCGAAGCAACTTGATTATTGGTAGCAACTGACGCCTCTGAGGCGTTATAGGTAGGATTTTTCAATATTTTGGGTTTGCGAATTTCCAAAATTTGCTGTTTATGAGGTGCAGCAGGTCGGTTTCGGGAGCCAGACTTGAGTGAATTTGGTTTATGGCTGTTTGTACCTTGTTCCTTTCTGGGCGTGGCATTTGTGGCAGCATGTTTTTCTGCTGCCATCCGAATGCGTTCCGCTTCGGATTCTGAGATCGTGCTGCTATGGCTTTTGACCGCGATATTGAGCTGGTCGCAAATTGCTAATAGCTCTTTGTTATCCAAATTCAATTCCTTTGATAATTCGTAGATTCTAACTTTGCCGTTGTTCATCCACTCTTTCCCCTTTAATTTACAGTTTTAGCGGATGGCTGCCTGGTTTGTGACATCTCCATCCTTTGATCACTGTGTTTTAGGTTGCCCTTGGTGTTTGTGCCGGTGCCTCCAATGTAGGAAAGAGAGATGTTTCGGTTTAATGCTGGCATCCCCACCAATCAGGATGGTTGATGGACACCCATAAGAATTGTTTAAATAAGAAATTTTTATGGATATCCTTGACGCCGATCTGCGCTGTTGCGCTACCAGGTTGCCATTTAGTAGGTGTTTGTTTTGTTGATGCTGAATCTTCCACAACACAATCGAGTAAAACTTGTTGGGAGTATTGCTTCGTCCCTCTAGATTAATTTGGAGAGCCGCGCGCCTTCTACACCCTTTTACTATTTTGGCACTAATTTTAGCGATCGCAGAGGAAGTGCATCTAGTGCCGTTAGTTCGGCTTTTGACACAATTTTGCTCTTCATGACCGCCACTTAGTTATTCTAATTTAATGTGAGTTTGGCTATTGCTTTGGTTTAGACGTTGCCACAATGTCTGATACAGTGCTTCTGGCACTGCTGCATGTAGCGATCGCCCTAGTCGGTTTTTTTTCTGAGCTGCTTGGAGGCAACTCGCTGTAGGACAAATATAGGCAGAACGCCCCATGCCCTGATCTAATTGTACCTTTCCAGATGGAAAGACGCGGACAATGCGCCAAAACTCTTCTTTTGGTCTGAGGAGGCGGCAGCTGATACACCGCCGATAGTTGGGTTTCATTGGTGTTTTGCTGTTTTGGGTGAGTTGTCTGTAGGAGAAATTAGTTGGTTATGGCTAATTTTTCTCTCCAGACAAGGCTACCAAGTGGCAGATATTAATTATTCGTCCTCATCAGTGTCGAAAGTGTCTTCCTCTAATTCTAAATCTTCTTGATTTTCATCCTCTAGTTCATCCATATCATTGTCATCATCCTCCGGTTGATATTTTGACCTAACTGCTGCAAACTTGGCATCTTCAGCAGCATGATCATATTTAGCTTTATCTTTAATATCAATTTTCCATCCAGTCAAGCGGGCTGCCAGACGAACGTTTTGTCCTTCTTTGCCGATCGCCAAACTTAATTGGTCTTCAGCTACTAGCACATGGGTCTGCCGAGTTTCTGGGTCCATGAGCCGTACTTCATCTACCCTGGCTGGACTCAAGGCATGGGCAATGTAAGTTGCTGGGTCTGGCGACCAGCGAATTACGTCTATTTTCTCACCCCGTAACTCATTTACTACCACTTGAATTCTTGATCCCCTAGCACCGATGCAAGCACCTACTGGATCAACGTCTCGATCTAGGGTATCAACAGCAATTTTTGTCCGGGGGCCAACATAACGGGAGGGGGGGTTAGCTTCCCTAGCTACAGCTACAATTCGCACTACTTCATCTTCTATTTCTGGGACTTCGTTAGCAAATAAATAAACTACTAAACCCGCATCAGCGCGTGATACTAGCAGTTGTGGTCCCCTTTGTTGTCCTTGGGAAACTTTTTTCAGGTAGACTTTAAAGGTAGCGTTAGCCCGATAGTTATCATTTGGTAGCTGTTCCCGTTTGGGTAATTCTGCTTCTACTTCTGGCTGACCAAAGCCACTGCTCACGGCTAAAATTACTGATTGGCGCTCAAATCTCAGCACTCTAGCTTGTAAAACTGTGCTTTCTAAATCTTGGAACTCCTCTTGCACCATCTGGCGCTGTTGATCTCGTAGTTTTTGTGCCAAGACTTGCTTAGTCTGCATGGCTGCCATCCGCCCAAATTCTCCTTGATCCGGAGTGACATCTAAGACTACCGAGTCACCTAATTGAGCTTCTGGGGCTACTTGTTGTACTTCTTCTAGGGAAATTTGATGGTCAGAGTTGCTGACTTCTTCAACGATGGTTTTAGTAGATAAAACGCGAAATCCTTCACCATCGATATCGAGTTCTACTTCAAAGTTATCAAAATAGTCTTCATCAAATTGCCTACGTTCTATATTTTGGGCGCGACGATAGCGCTCATAACCCTTGAGTAATGCTTCTCTAATTGCTGACTGTACCGCTAGACGAGGTAAATTTCTTTCCCGACTTATGCTTTCAATTAAATCTTTTAATCCGGGTAAACTAACCATTGACATATTAATAAATCTCCTTAATTTTTATTAACTTTTTTGACAATGTGGGGTATTGGTAATTGGTGATTGGGTAAGAATTATTGTTTTTCCTAGTCACCAGTCACCAAGCACTCAGAAAAATATTGGATTTTAAATTTTAGATTTTAGATTTTCATCCAAAATCCTGCATCTAAAATCCAAAATCGCCAAATCTCAAATCAATTAACGGCGCTCATCAAGTTGCACCCTGGTAATGAGGGTGCGGGGTACTTCCACTACACGACCTTTTTGATTTAAGTAAACTGCCGTTTCATCCCGGCGAATTAATTGACCTGTCCAATCTTGTTGTCCTTGGTAGGCTGGAGAGGTGGAGACAATGACAGGAAACCCTTTAAACGAGATAAACTCTCTGTCAGTGACTAGCTGCCGGGAAATACCGGGACTTGATACTTCCAATACATAGGCATCTGGAATGATCTCTGCCGCATCTAAGGAAGCTTCTAAGGCACGGCTCATTCGCTCACAATCATCCAGGCCAGTATCCTGTTGTGGGTTGCGGATATCTACCCGCAATACTGGTGGACGTTGGTTGGTATGAAAAACTGCGCCAACGACTTCCAACCCCAGTTCTGCTGCTACTGGTGTCGCCAATTCAATAATTTGTGGGACTAGAGGATGAGTCATGCGAGAATTCAATAAAAAAAGTGGGCTTCGACCCACTTCCTGCGATAGGGATATCTTCCAAGAAGTCTTGCAACGAATCGACTTTGATTCGTCTCTAACATGAGTGTAGCGCATTTTTTTATTTAGTCATTAGTGATTGGGGATTGGTGATTGGGGATTGGTGATTGGGGAAGAAGAATATTACGCCCTAAGCTCTACATCCTAATCTCCAGGTACTTCTGGTAGACTGATGCGTTTTTCAACTAATGTATTAACTGCTGTCTGTTTCCGCATTTGGCGGGTTTGTTCAATAATTTGGTCAATGTCTTCTTGGGAGAGACGTTGAACGTAGTTGAGCTTGACTTCTTCTAGAAAGTCAACTAATAAGCTTTGTATTTCTGCTAATACTTGTTTTTTCTGAAGTTCTGAGCCTAAAGCGGCGGTGAATTTTTCTATTAACTGACCGGATAGTTTAGCAGCGATCGGGTCTTTGGTGGCAGTTAATATGGCACTGTAGAGACTAGTAGTGATTTGAGTGGCTAGTTGCTCACTGAGTTGAGTTTGTGCTTGCCCTACTCCTGGTAAAACGGACAGGTTGCGATAAACTGGCACTTGTTGCAAGGCGGAATCAATGTTGTGACGCAATAGGGCGATCGCTTCTGGTTGAATGTTGGGTATAACTTGGTTAATGATGGTTTGTACTAATAATGTGGCGATCGCTTCCACTTCATTGACATCATTAATATCTATGTAGGGGCGGACATTTTCTTTTTGCAACAACCAGCGTGTGATCTCTCCTCTCTTAATTGATCCCTGAATTTGGTTAATTACTCGCACTACAACTATTTCTGTAATTTCTTCAGCAAAATTGGCAACGATTCCTTGATGTATCTGTTTTCTGACTACGTAAAAATTAACTAGCTGGGCTTGATCCAATCTTACTAAAACTGGTAATACTCTTAACCATCGCCACAAAGGTATTAGCAAAAATATGTCATACCAGCGCCACAACAATGCTTCTATCCAACTTAAACTCCGATGTTTTAATTTAATGTAGATTATTCGTCCTAATAATTCTATAGCGAATAAAGCTATAAACAATGCATCAATTTTCCAAAAATCATCCCAGAATTCTCCATTTTCACCAATTTTACGAAAATAATTTGTCGCAATTAACGGTTCAACTTGTTGTTGAAAAAAGGTTATTTCTTGATCCCAGCGATTTTTTAATAAATAATCTTGACTCCAAAAAACAGCAAAAGCCTTTTTAGCAGAATCTTGTTTTACTCTTTCCCTCATCAGGTTTTTAATTTTTTCCAGAGTGCCACTTTTACCTGCCAAAGCAAAGGGATTAGTATTAATCATTTCTGCACTTAGGCGGTTAAGTTCATTTAACTGGTTTTTGACTTGGGAAGATTCTAAACCTTTCTGTGCAACTTGGATTTTTAGTTGTTGTACAGCTTGTAAATATTGGGTTGTATCTCGATGAAGTTCTATTCCTTTAACGGGGTCATAAATTTGAGTAACTTGGGGAAATCTACGGAAATAGAAATCCCGCCAAGGGATATAACTTAAATCGAAAAAAACTAAAATTATGTTAATTGTGGCAGTAATTGCCATGATTTTTTCAAACCAGAGGTTGCGGCGTTTGGAAGGTTTTAACATTGCGAACCAGAGTTATTTTTTATACAAAAGTTTAATGATATTTGGAGTTAATTGCCAGGCTGTTGCTAATTTAAGATACACAGAGATATTTTTTAGATTTATGAAAAAATTTAAGATTAAAATTAACTAAATTTAATGAATAATCTAGAGGGAAGAGGTTAAAAAGATAAACTTTGGTTTTTAGCCTTTTGACATAGCTGATTATATCCAAAGGAGTGTTTAACTATATGTGGTGTGATTTTGGAAGATCAAGAGCAGCGATCGCTATTACTTACCTAGTAACTGCTGGTGTGGTAGTTTCACACACCGCCTTTGCTGTCCGTCAGCGCAATTATACACCGCAAGAATTTCGGGCTGTATTGCGGGGTTTGGGTTATCAGGTGAAAGTGACAAATGCACCTTTGACTGATGAAGAAACCAAAAAAGCGATTAATGAATTGCAAAAGGGTTATAAACTGCCTATAACTGGGCAAGCAGATCCAAAAACTCAGGATTTTGTCGCCACTATTGTCCAAATACTGCAAGGCAACTTAAATGCTGTCTTAAAGCCACAGCCACCTTTACCCCGTAATCAATTTTACGGCGATCGCACAGAACAATTAATTAAAGAATATCAGAAAAAAAATCAACTCCCAGAAACAGGAATCGCTGATTTACGACTCCGCCAAAGATTAGATGAAGAGGCGAAAAAAGTTGTATTTGGCGGTTCTAAACCAACTCCAACACCCACGGCCACACCTACAGCCAAGCCGACTGCCACACCTACAACCAAGCCGACTGCCACACCTACAACCAAGCCGACTGCCACACCTACAGCTACACCTACCAAGACACCCTAGAGATTAAGAAGTAGGGGGGATGGAGAGGGCAGAGGGGAGATAGAAGAA
>DATGXQ010000240.1:0-6062 GCA_035298905.1 Nostocaceae cyanobacterium
TGGCCCGATTTGGATTATTCATGGGCATGGTACAGGAAAACTGCGACAAGGCATTCACAGTTTCTTGCAACAGCATCCCAGAGTCAGCCACTACGAAGCCGCAGCACAAAACGATGGCGGAACGGGTGTAACGATCGCCTATGTGCAGTGAAGAAGGTAGGAGTGCAGAGGAGACGCGGGGACGCGGAGACGCGGGGACACGGGGACACGGGGACACGGGGACAAAAAGACTCTTATTTCTCCCATCTCTCCTCTCTTCTTCTCCCCTCTCCCCTCTCCCCATCTCCCCTCTCCTGGCGGAGACGCTACGCGAACACCGTGTCTTCCTCATCTTCTTCACCTCCTTAACTTCTACTCAAAGTAGATAAATATCAATAGTTTAAGCTGTAAATTATTAATAGCTGATTATTACTTATTGCTAGGTAATTATTAATTAGTTAATATTAATTTTTGGCTGGAATCATTTTGATAAATTGGCACGGACTAATTATTAATTAATCATTTCTAAATTTTTTATTTCCCATAGTTAAAAGTCAAATCTATTACCTAATTGATCAGTTTTATAGCAACTAAGATTTTTCATTAAACCTCAATAAATATGATTAATTTTCCCCTCTGCCCCTCTGTCCCTCTGCCTCCTGTATCCTGCCTCCAAAGTTACTCAATAGCAGTATCATTCCTACCTTGTGAAAAATAAATTTTCTTCTAAAGTAAAACAAAGACAAATCGCTGTTGACTAAATAGGAAACTAACTTTAGTTCTGAGAAGTCTGGTTTCAAAATGGGTAACAGCAACCGCCTCTATCAGCCTGATCACCTATGCTTAAAGTTATGCACTCGGCCGCTAATTCAACTACACCAAACTCCCAATGGGAGGATTTAAACCAGCTTCCAACCCCCACATCAGTACAATGGGACAATATCAAAGCCCAGTTAGACTTGGTGTTGTTAGCACTGGAAACCTTGACAGGCATTGGTTCTGAGGCTATGCTCTCGGCAGCCGCAAACTTAAATTTGGAGTCGAGAGTCCCTGATCGAGTGGCTTTGTGGCGACTACGCCAGTCAAACCCCTTACGTAAAGGTCAAGGAGGACGGAAAAAGCTGGATGTAGAAGAAGCGCGATCGCTAGTTCTAATTACTTGCTACCTGGCAAAACAACACCAAGAGTTAATTCGCCGTGCAGTGGGTTTATTAGAACAAATGATAGAAAACAAGCGGGAACCTCATCAAACTGCTTTATTGGGAGATTACATTGATGCTTTTTGTAATACTTACCAAGAGCGAATGGAAGAGAATGAAAAAGTTTCCACAGATTTACTCACTCGTTTAGCTTTGAAACTGTTGGTAGATTTGCTGTTTTATAGCGATGCTGGTGGACACCGCCGTCTATGGTTAGCATTAATAGACCGCTCTACAAAATTCTAATCTGCAAATCATCTCAAAATCATCTCCAAAATTCTGAGATTTATCCACCAGCTAAAATCTAAACTTCTCAACTGTTTTCCTTGCAATTTTCTCTATGCCTCGATCTAATTCTGTCATTCGTCGCTACACGCCCCCCACTTGTACCCTGGAAATTTTGGCGCAAAGTTCGCCTTTATCGCAGTTAATGGGGAAAACTGTACTTAAACAATTACGCTTTCAGCTACATTTTGATGATCCGCGACTCCCGGAAGAACAAAAGATCATCATTAAAGGCGATCGCAACCAATTAGAAGCCTTGTGTGATGCAGTTACAACTTATGTCCAAGAACTATTACAAAAATCCGCCGATAGTTTTTGGGTTAGTATTACCGATTCGCCAGAATTAAACGGTGTTTTGGGTGAATCTACATCTCCAGATGCAGGTGCAACTAAAACTTTAAATTCCACTAACACTAAAATTCCTGATCCTCATATTTATTTAGAAGCTAGCAGTCAGTTAACTCATAAATTAAATCTTGGTTCTTTAGCTAATCAGTCATCTGGCCCAGCCATTAAACTTACCTTATTACAACTGTTTGATTTAGCCAGTGCCTTAGATGAATATGCCGCCGATGTCATGGCACTACCCAATTTAGAACAAAATACTTTTGAGTGGAAGTTACCAAGTTGGGCGCCTGTAGCGGCAGTATTAGTATTAGCTGTAGGCTTAACTCCCATCACTTGGCAATATGCCCACAACTTCAATAAAAATCAGTCACAAGTTGCCAAAAAAGTTACACCATCTGAGGAAAAAGTAGCAATTCAACCTACACCTTCATTAAATATTGCTACACCACAACCCGCACTTACTCCAACTGAGAATTTAAAGTCGCTACCTAATTTAACTACACCAATTCCTGCTGCTAAATTACCACCTGCACCCCAATCTTTTCCCAATCCCACCATCCCACCCATAGCCCAAGGTACGACTCAACCCCCCTTATCGGCTAATCCTGCTTTTACCATTCCTACATCTACCCGCCCTCAAGATTTCCGCCAAAACTCCCGCAGGGTGGTAGCGAAACGTCCACCTTTGGAAATCGCCCAATCTGGTATTACCATACCTAACACTACAACTTGGCCTGCCACTAGCAGCAACATTCCCTCTAGTACTATTTCTATTCCTCCCCAGCCCGTTGCTAGTCTCCCCCAGCGCAGAACTTCTAACCCACAGCCAATACTCCCACAACCAGAATTACCAACAACAGACGCAACTATTCAACCCCCTGCCGCCGCACCTTCTACACCTCTAAATGATGCTTTTGCGGCTAAATTGCCAGCACCTACACAACCGAATGCCCAGGGAGAGGTTGCTACACAAAGTACATTATTTGATACTCCTCAAGTTGCTGAAGCTAGGGAATTTCTCAAGCAAAAATGGCAACCACCAGAGGGATTTTCTGATACATTAGAGTATAGTTTGATACTTGATGTTGATGGATCGATCGCCAGAATTTTGCCTTTAAATCAAGCTGCTAGAGTGCATATTGATATGACTGGCATCCCAGAAATTGGTAAACCCTTCGTTTCTGCAAATAAAAACGGGCAAAATATCCGACTCAGGGCTGTATTTAACCCCGATGGTAAGGTGCAAACATTCCCTGAATCACAGTAGTTGTGATGACAGTTGGTTAACTGGTACATATACTGTACCAGTAGTTTCTGAGTTTTCTGAATTTTTAACTCGTTATGTTAAGTACAGTTGCAGAACTGGTAACTTACCCTGACTGCTGATTATACCAAAGCTAAAATTAGAGCTAAAGTCATAATTAAAACGGCGGTCAATATGCAAAATTTAGGCCCACAAAAAGACAGTAGTGCTTGGGTGATTCAAACTTGGGCAGCTTTTCTCCTATCTATTTCTATGACTACCTTTGGTATCTTTAATTTACCTGCTGATAACTGGATTAAAGGCTTTATGAGTATGGGTTTAGCCTTTTCTGTTGGCTCTACCTTCACTTTAGCCAAAACTACCAGGGATTTACATGAATCAAGAAGATTAACCGCCAGAATTGATGAAGCTAAAGTAGAAAAATTGCTTTCACAGCATGATCATTTGAATTTAAAATAAAGAAAGAGATTTGATAAATTTATCTTTAAGCACCAGACTCAGCATTTGCCGATAGCTGTCTAGCTGAGTTGAGAAATCCGCCTCTATCGGCTGAATGCTGATCTGTTTGTTCTAAAAATTTGTGGGCTTGTAAAATTTTATAAAGATTTACATCTGTTTCTAGTAAGCAAGCATGACCACTATTAGGTAATATGACTGTTTGGCTACTGGGAAAAATGCTTTCTAATCTTTGTACTTCTAAATCAGAAGGTAAAAGGCGATCGCTACCCCCGGCAATTAGTAAAATTGGTTGAGTTAAAGTTTTTAACTGTTCTACCGTGACCTGAAATTCTCGCAGTAAAGATAAACGCCAATTTACTGTTTCTGGTGGTACAGAACGCATGGTTTTTAAAAGTTCATGGCGGACACTTTTCGGTATCCTTCCTAAAGCTGCTATAAATGGTAATAAACCCACAGCACCAAAATCATACAAAGATGATGGGACACAGGAAATTAGTTGTGATGACCAATTTAAAAAAGGTTGTAATTTTATAGCTGAAGCAGGATTGATTAAAATAATACGTTTAAATAATTGGGGTGATTGTACAGCCACTTTCATTGCTAAACATGCACCAAAAGACTCACCACAAAGATAAACTACTCGTTGCGAACTTTTTTCGAGTTCAGCATGAATCAAATCAATCACATTGTTGCTGAGTGTATCCCAAGTGGTAAGGTCTTTTCTGGGTATTACTAAACAGCGCACATCAAAGCCAGCTTCTAAACCAGCAGTTTGCCATCTTAAGAATTTACCAGTTCCATCTAATCCCGGTAAGTAGACAAATAGTGGGTAATCCGGTTGTAATCTGCGCGGAGTCAGGAAGCAAGGCTGAAGTTCAACTTCTGGCATATTTGCAAATCTAGATTCAAGTTTCTTGCTCTATTAACTTTATCAAGAAAATAGGCTGAAAACCCTTGAGATTGAGTTTTGGAGCTTGGCGGAAAAACTTAACCGTCCTTTAGGCAAGGGATGTTCGCGTAGCGTACTCAAAGAGAACGCCTGACGGCAAACCCGGAGGGTAAGCCAGTTAAGCGGTTTACCGCTCAGTGACGCATTCTTTGTTTTGACAGATTATGCTTTACAGTTTAGCATAATATTGTGGTTATTAGGTCGTAGCCATGATTATTTACGAGTTCAAAATCAAAGCAAAAGATAGGCAATATCAAGCAATAGATGAGGCTATTCGTACCAGCCAGTTCATCCAAAATAAATGTTTACGTTATTGGATGGATAACAAGGGTGTAGGTAAATATGACCTCAATAAATATTGTGCGGTATTGGCATCTGAATTTCCTTTTGCCGATGAACTCAATTCAATGGCCAGACAATCTGCGGCTGAGAGAGCTTGGAGTGCAATAGCTCGGTTTTACGATAATTGCAAGAAAAAAGTTAAGGGTAAAAAGGGGTTTCCAAGGTTTAAGAAAAACTGCCGTTCTGTTGAATACAAAACAAGCGGCTGGAAACTGTCTGAGACTAGAAAAGCAATTACTTTTTCTGATAAAAAAGGAATAGGTGTTCTCAAATTAAAGGGTACTTATGATTTGAACTACTACGACATCAAGCAAATTAAACGAGTGCGTTTAGTGCGTCGCGCTGATGGGTATTATGCTCAATTTGCAATTGATGTAAATATTAGAGTTGAAATACAACCAACTCAACAAGTAGTAGGGTTAGACTTAGGGCTAAATTACTTCATTGCTGACTCTAAAGGTAATGTAGAACCATCTCCCAAGTTTTACCGTAAGTCAGAAAAACAATTAAAACGAGCTAACCGCAAAAAATCCAAGAAGTTCAGTAGAGAACGTAGAAAAGCTAAACAACGACAATCTAACAACTACCACAAAGCTAGAAATAGGTATGCTCGTAAACATTTAAGAGTAAGTAGGCAGCGAAAAGAATATTGCAAGAGACTAGCATATTCCGTCATCCAATCTAACGATTTGGTAGCCTATGAAGACTTAAATGTGAAAGGTATGGTAAAAAACCGACATTTAGCTAAATCAATTTCTGATGCTGGCTGGTTCACTTTTAGGCAATGGTTAGAATATTTTGGACACAAATATGGGAAGGTAACGATTGCTGTTCCTCCTCACAATACCAGCCAAAATTGTTCTAACTGTGGTCAAAAAGTTCAAAAATCTCTAGCGACTAGAACTCATGTTTGTACTCATTGTGGGTTCATAGAAGACAGAGATATAAACGCCAGTATTAATATCCTGAAATTAGGATTAAGTACCGCAGGGCATACGGGAACTTACGCTACAGGAGATTTGCCCTCTTGGGCGATTGGTGAGGCAGCGCGGTCTTGGGGGTCTCCCCCATGAGCGACTGCCGAACCCGTAAGGGTGTCAACCTGTCGTCTAACGGTGAGTCTATGAATGTAGAATCTGCGCTCCTTTAGGACGCAGAGTGTCAAACTCGGCTCAATCTCTAACTGGGTAAATCTAAACCAGAGGATTAATGTGGAGGGAGGGGCTACCCCACCCCT
>DATGXQ010000241.1:0-1821 GCA_035298905.1 Nostocaceae cyanobacterium
TTCTGTGTGTACTGGTGCTTTACTTTTGGCTGCGGCGGGGTTACTTGAAGGGTATCGTGCTACTACGCACTGGCTATCGTGGGACTTATTAGCAATGTTTGGTGTGGAAGTGGTTAAGGAAAGGGTTGTCATTGATCGTAATCGGATTACAGGCGGAGGGGTAACGGCAGGGATTGACTTTGGATTGGCGATCGCACCAAGGATACTAAAAAGAGCCTAAGCTATGATTATGGGTAATATCAAACTTCTGCAAAAAAAACTATGCGGTCAATTGAGCAATTAACAGACGAAATTTTATCTTTGCCTAGTGCAGCGAGGGCGCTTTTGGCAGAAAAGATAGTAGAAAGTTTAGAGTTTGATACAGACCCCAGCATTCTAGCTGCTTGGACTAGCGAAGCGCGTAGGCGGCGAGATGAGATTAGAAATGGTTCTGTACAACCAATACAAGGAGATGAAGCTTTAGCTCAAGTGAGGCGACTGCTTGAGCAATGAAATATGTATTTCACCCTGAAGCATTGACCGAATATGCAGAGGCAGCTACGCTAACGCTTGTGGTGGATACTTGGTGCGATCGCTATTACACTGTCAGGGAAAATAAGGCCTTCTGTGTAAAGGTATGCTCCTATCTTATGTAGAAAGTTGGACATTCAGAATTTTTACGCATAGAAAATAGTTATATGTTAAAAACATTGTCTTCAAATATCTTCAAGATTGAGTAATGCTGAAAGATCATATTAGTGCTGTAGAAAATTCTCTCCTTCACATCTCAAAAATTCCAGCTAATGCAGGACACTCACTTCATAAAGGAACACCGAGAGAAGCATTTATTAAACAATTCTTGCAAACTCATCTCAGTGAGCGCGTAGCAATAGGTACTGGAGAAATTATCGATGCTCATTCAAAATCAGGCGAATCAAGAAATCAATTTGATATTGTTATCTATAAACGAGACTATCCAAAACTTGATTTTGGAGGTGGTATTAACGGTTTTTTAGCAGAATCAGTAGTTGCGACTATCGAAGTGAAATCAGTGCTAGATAAAGATGCTATGCGTCAGTCCATAGCAGCTGCTCGTAACGCAAAAAAACTTCAAAGAAATTTATTTACATCCTTTTCTACAGGTTATATTCCTCCTAGTATTGTTAACTATGTCGTTTCCTATGATGGCCCAGTTAATATTGACACTGTTTATAATTGGATACCAGCAATATATGCTGAAGAAGGCATTATTTCTCCTAAACTAAGCCTTGATGTGGAGACAAGACTTGCAACACCTAGTTCATCAATTGATGCAGTCTTTTTACTGGGTAAGGGATTTATTTATTTCGATAATGTCCCTTCTGGTTTCGCTAATGAAAATGTTTGGTTAGATTATCCTGATATGCACTGGGTTGTGGGACATTCAATAGATGCGAACCTGCTGTTACTGTTTGTTTTTTTGACACAGGCTGCTAGTGGTATACAAGGAGCTTGGCTTAATCCAACAGCATATCTAAGCTCTTTTCAGGTTGATAATTTAAGGTATGCACTTTGAGTAATACTCACCAAAATAAATGCAGCAAGCCCTAAGAAAGAAACTACTGCTCATCTAATCTCATCTCGCAAAACAAAATATCAGTTATCAGTTTCATCATGAGCCTGATAACTGATAACTAAATTTAAGCAGTGCGAAAACGCGCCAACTCCTCGCCTGTCTTCGCATCATGCGCGTGGACTGTACACACCAAACAAGAGTCAAACGATCGCGCGACGTGTCCCACTTCCACCGGATCAGTTGGATCTTCAATCGGCGTACCTACTAAAGCCTCCTCAATCGGGCCG
>DATGXQ010000242.1:0-2993 GCA_035298905.1 Nostocaceae cyanobacterium
TCTTCCTCTATTGCGTCCACTTCCTATACGTCGCAAAGCTAATACACTTGCAGCTAACAGAGACAAAATTTCCTGACTTGGTTGAGTTTCAAAGATTAACTTTGCTTCAAATTCAAGTTGACGCATAACTACACGAAATGAACGCAAACTACCTTTCTCTGCTACCCCAATTTGGGAATTAATAGCAGTTTGACGGCGAACAGTAGTTAAAGAATCAAGAACCTCATTCTTTGTTAATTCTTCATGCTTAATTTGCCAAGCTACTGCTGTACGTAAATCCTCTGGTAAACAAGCATCACCCACACGAATGCTTCCCATTGTTTGTAGATAACTACCAGGTACACCAAATAAAATACAAGCAAGCTTTTCCCAATGAGGACGAACATTTTCTTCTGGTAGAATACCAATTAAATTGTCTGCTTCTTCGCTCAATAATCCCTTTAAATTTCGTCCGCGCACATAGGGAAATCCATAATTATCATGCTCCACTTCCTGGTCAATTACACCCGCTACACCGTCACCTCTGCCAAAGGTAGTATCACTTAAAAGAGTAATTTTTAATTTATATATAATCAATTAATTCTCTCCAATCCCTAAATAAAAATTCATAGCCTCAATAGCATCGAAGTAGCCGCAAAGATTATTTACCCACCCCTGATCTATCAATTGCTTACTTTGACCAGATGAGTGAGGAAAATCTGGTAAATTTGGTAATTTATAAGTTAGTATAAATTGTTCAACAGCTTCAGTAGAACCATGACGGAATACATCTCGTAATGCCATAATTTTATTTTTGCGGTCTTTCCAATCCTTTCCTTCTTTAAATTCCTTAATAACTTCGGTAAAATCCAACCAATTACGCCACTCATCCTGACTTTCTAACCATAACGGGCGCATTGATAAATGCCAAGTATGGTTATTTTTGGTAACTTGATATTCACGCTGACGAATTTCTGATATCGAACCAAGTAAACCACTAGCTGCAAAATGCCAGTCAATTGCTGAAAAATAATCTTTTACGTGACTCTGACGCTCATAATTCACAAGTTTTTTTGCTGATTTACATAAATCATCACTTATTGTATAAGCTCGTGAAAAAGGATAATGAGTTTTGACAATACAAACACCAGCGCAAGCTGTTAAATGTTCGCCATAAGTCACTTTTGGTTTCTGAAACTCTTGCAAAAATAATGCAGCTAATTCTAAACCTAATCTACCCTCACAAACAAAAGTAATATCATCACCTGCATAGACTAAAGGACGGAATGGCAGATAAAATTTATTATTTTTGCTATTTCTCTTTAGCTCAAATTCACCAATTGTACCTTTAACTCTCCCTAATTCAATCTTTTTTATGAGAACTTCAGTCACAGCTTTTAGTGCTTCTTCACCTGCTTTATCAACACTTTTAGAAAAGTCGCGTATTGAATTAATGTAGTCTCGATTTTCTTTATCCTTCCCACATTCTTTAAATCTATCTCCCATCCCATTCCCATCAATGTGTACAACTGCAACGTAGCTAGATTCACCTTCAGAACGACCTAATTTATCGGTGCGGTAGGGAAATTCATAAATATTTTCGTCAACAACTCCTGAAAAAAGTTGCTGAAGTTTTGCATTAACTTTTTTAGCAGCTATTAGCTTTTGCCTTGTTGCTGTAGAAATCAAATAGCTATAGTCTGCTTCATCCTCATCATAATCAATGTGCTTGTCGCTTCTATCAACAGCAGGAAGTTGAGTTGAATTACAAGTAGCAGTGACTCCTAATGTAAGTAAGGGTGCAGAATGTATTCGCTCGTATTTTTGATGTTCTAACTCATTTTTCTTTAAGTATTCTACTATTTCATATAAATTATCTTGCCAATGAAAATCAGCATGAGCAACTAATAAATTGACTCCTGATGCTTCTTTCAGAACTTTTTTACTCAATAGGCGAGTAAACTTAATTGCTATTTCCCGTGTTTTAAAGATGATGAGCGCATTTCCACCATTTGCATAAATTATTTCAGCATCAAGTCCGCTACTTTCAATTGGTTCTTCTTGACGACTTTTAGGTACTCCTAAGTTCGTTTCTATTATTTCTTCTACCCATTCCTTAGTGGCTTGCGATATAAGGAATGATGCTCCAATATTCTCACGCAGTCGGCTGGTGTTGAATATATAATCTTGTTTACCAGTTGTGTCAACTACGGTAATAGTATATTTTGTCATTTTGCCTCCTTATCAATGTTAATAATCCATTGAGTAATGTTGTCTGCTAGATTTAGTAAATCTGCGCGTCCAAAAACAGCAATTTTATTACTGGATAGTGTATTAGCAATTTCTGCTTTGAGAGTGTCTGGTTGATCAGCACAGCAGACTAAGGCCACCCTGGCTTCTTCTCCTCCCATTTGTTTAGCTCTTAAATAGGCTTCAAAAAGTTTGCTTTTACATAAGTGTCTTTCTTGTTCATCACTCGCAGTTGTACAAGAAATTGCAAAAAGTTGATAACCCCTTGTAAAAGCAACATCAAATTCAAATCCATCTTTAGTTCCCTGAAGCGGGATTTCAAAGTTTAAACCGTAGTCTTTTATTAGTTGAGTATTAGCAATATTTTTGACTTGCTCTAAAACGTAATGCTCTAACCATAGCCCATCCAACCATTTACAAAATTTTTCAATTTTTGTAAAAAACTTAATATTTTTGACTTGTACTAAAGCAAGCTGATCATCACCATTTAATAGTTCTAATTTTCTGAATGCTTCTATTATCGATGATGGTAATTTATCTATAGATATGACCAATTTAGCTAATTCAGTTTTATTCTTCCATTTTCGATTATCATTGCGTGCTTCTTTGCAAAAAATGTTGTCATACCATTCAAACCATTGGGTTACTTTACCTTTACTAGCAAACACTTTGACAAGTTCTTGGGCTAATTCTAGTAATTGTGGTTCTTGAGTGGGAGATTTTTGTAAGCTTAGTCCATGTAGTTGAAATAGTGTTTCTAGTTT
>DATGXQ010000243.1:0-7245 GCA_035298905.1 Nostocaceae cyanobacterium
GAATACCAACTTTAATAGGTTTTTGGGATAATTTAATTTGGTAATTTGTAAACAAATATATTATTAAACCTAATCCAAAAGCGAATATTAAAAAAATTATTTTTTGCTTTTTTTTATTGATCATCTTCTCACTAGCTCATCAATAGGGTGTGTTAGATATGAAAGATTTGTTAATTTTCTATATTTATAGATTTTGATGCACCCTTTAACAGCTGTTTTATGTGACACGCAGCTTTGATACTACAATAATCTGCTCATAACCTGAGTTATACGATTAATATTATACATTCTGGTTGTAGGATCTAGTGGATATACCTGATGAGAATAGTAAATTTCACTAAATTTTCACTAAATTTTCATAATTTTTAATAACTGCTCAGAAAAAATAACGAAAACCCCGTCAGTAATGCTGGGTTTTTTTAACCAACCCAAATTTACTCACGAGATTTACGTAAATAAACTATGATAGGGTGAGTATGTTACCCACCCCTTTGTCAATTACTCAGATAGAGATCAACTTTATTAGATCCCTTCTCCTCTGTGTAATCTTTCTTCATGCTTAGTAATTACCCAAAGTGCATGAATACTACCAGGAAGCCAACCCAGTAGAGTGAGTAAAATGTTAATCACTAAGGTGGGGCCAACTCCAACTGTGAGAAAAACTCCCACTGGAGGTAAGAACAAACCAAGAAGTAAACGAACTAATTTCATGGGATTGTTCCTAAATTATAAATGACATTTACGGCATCTAATTAGATTTTGCTGACTTTAACTAAATACTGAACTCCATCGCCGGAATTATCTTCTAATAGAGTTCATTTCTTAGTTATATTTAAAACATTTACAGCATATTTCAGGTAAATGAGGTATAAATTTTAGGAACAAAAGCTTATGCTAAGAGACTTTCAAGCCTGTTCCCTGTTCCCTGTTCCCTGTTCCCTGCTGTAAGACAATTAAGATTCTGTTTTGACCTTACTAACATTAGGGTTACTTTGGAATCCTGCTTCCCTTTCAGCAAAATATTTACTGAGGAAAGTATTAGCAAAAGATAAAACCACAGGACCTAATAAAAATGCAATAATTCCTGAAACTCTAAACCCAGGAACTAATACAGATGCTAACCAAAAGCAAATTCCGTTAACTACTAGAGAAAATCCACCTAAAGTTAAGAAATTCAATGGTAGAGATAGTGCTGAAAGAGTTGGTTTGACAGAACTATTAATTAAACCAATCACTACAGCAGCTATTAAAGCTGAGGGAAAATTAGCAATATCTACACCTGGAACTATTAAATCAACTATCAGCAAGCTTAAGGCTGTAGCAAGTGCAGTTAAAAATGTTCCCCACATAGTTTTTACCTAAGTAGCAACAAGATAAGCAATTCAAAATTCAAAATTCAAAATTCAAACTGTTTGTCCAGCATCTCATCGGGAATAAATGGTGATGCAGCAAGCATTTTGGCTAGTGAATGTATGTACTTTAAATGCTCATCAGCTTAAATGCTTTTACTATTGTGAATTATAGATATAACTTTCACTTCTATTTCTAGATAGAGTGTCTTTCTATCATTAGGTAGATTAAAGACAGATTTTCAAAACTATAGCAATCCTAAATGAAACGTGAACAAACACAATGGCACAAGCCTAGCCTGATAGGGGTGGGGACACGGCATAGCTGAGATTTCTATTTGGCAACAATGTTTCTAATGCCGTGTCCCTACTTTCAATCTTGATTCTCCTCACCGCCTAAGTGCCTATCAGTTCATAACTCAAATAGGAATGCTATATTTTCAAAATTATGGAGATTTATAGTACAGAGATGATTTATACAAAACTTGTTCTTGATGGGTTTCTAGAATACAATCAGATAAGGGATAGCTAATACAGGTAACAACATAACCTGCTGCTATTTCATTTGGTTGTAAAAATTTTTGTTCACTTTGATCAATTTTTCCACTAATTAATTTAGCCACACAAGCGGAACATTCTCCTTGTTTACACCCAGAAGGTAAGCGGATGTTTACTGATTCTGCTATGTCTAAAATATATTGATCATCTGGTACTTGAATAGTCTGATCTAATCCTAATTTTTCGTTAATCAGTCTAACATTATAAATGGTCATCAGCTTTTTTTGAATTATTATTTTTAGACATTTCCGCAAATTAAATATGTGTTACCTAAACCCTTTGTAGAGACATTACATGGAACTTCTCTACATTCTTTTCCTCAAATATCTTTTACAGCAGGGAACAGGGAACTCTTAACAGGGAACAGGAATGAAAGTCTCTTGGTATATAGCTTTGTGCTTAAGTTTTGTACTTCATTTACCTGCAATCTGTTGTAGTTTCTCACGCAAGAATATCAAGGTATTTTTTTGGATTTTTGCGTGAGGTGGTTCAGTTATTGTTTAACTGCTTTCATCGATAAACCAATGCGCTTGAGTTTTTCGTTTATTTCTAATACCCGAACTTTTACCACTTGTCCGACTTTGACAATTTTCTTCGGGTCATCAACAAATCTATCAGCTAATTGGGAAATATGAATTAATCCATCTTGATGAACACCAATATCTACAAATGCACCAAAATTAGCAACATTAGTAATAATTCCTTCTAATTCCATTCCCACTTGTAAATCACTAATTTCTTTGATTCCTTCTCGGAAGGTGGCATACTTAAATTCTGCACGGGGGTCTCTACCTGGTTTCTCTAACTCGCTGATAATGTCGCGCAGTGTGGGTTCTCCGATGGTATCGGTAACGTATTTCTTTAAATTGGCTTTTTTGAGTTTTTCGGCAATTTGGGTAACTTGATCTAATTTTACATCTAAATCTTTAGCGATCGCCTCTACCACAGGATAACTTTCTGGATGGACTGCGGTGTTATCTAGCGGGTTTTCACCACCACGAATCCTTAAAAAACCTGCTGCTTGTTCAAAAGCTTTCGGTCCTAATTTCGCTACTTTCAATAACTGACGACGATTTTTAAAAGCACCATTTTGGTTACGGTAAGCAATAATATTATTAGCAACTGTGGGGGTAATTCCTGAAACAGAGGTCAGCAATTCTTTAGAAGCTGTATTCAAATCTACACCCACATAATTAACACAACTTTCTACAGTTTCCTCTAATTTCTTCTTGAGTAATTTTTGATCAACATCATGCTGATACTGTCCCACACCAATGGATTTGGGGTCAATTTTGACTAATTCTGCT
The DNA here is from genome assembly GCA_035298905.1 of Nostocaceae cyanobacterium. Classification (GTDB taxonomy): domain Bacteria; phylum Cyanobacteriota; class Cyanobacteriia; order Cyanobacteriales; family Nostocaceae; genus DATGXB01. Next base: position 3,215 of record DATGXQ010000243.1, read on the forward strand.
AACGGATCTTGTAATCTTCTACCGATACTAATTGCACCGCGCACAGTCACATCTAAATCAGGAAATTCCTCTAATGCAACTTTACTGGCAGAATAGATAGAAGCACCAGATTCATTTACCATCACTTTAATTGGTTTGCGTTCCAATTTTTGCAAAACTTCCGCTACAAATTCATCCGTTTCGCGGGATGCTGTACCATTACCAATGGCAATTAATTCGATTTTGTATTTGCTAATTAAATTTTTGAGAGTTTGTGCAGCTTTTTCTCTTTGTTCAGCGCTTTGGTGAGGAAACACCGCTTGATATTCTAGAAATTTCCCTGTTTCATCTAATATTGCCACCTTACAACCAGTTCTAAAACCTGGATCTATAGCTAAAGTTGGTTTCATCCCGGCTGGTGCAGATAGCAACAATTCCCGCAAATTAGCTTCAAAGGTTTTGATAGATTCAATATCAGCAAAGTTTTTCTTTTCGGCAATTACTTCGCTAATTAAAGAAGTTTTCATCAAACGGTTAAAGGCATCTTTCAACATCGCTTGATAAAAATCTCGAATGGTTCTAACCTTAGTTTTAATTTCCTGAGATTCTAAATAACCTAGTACAACATCCTCATCAAAAGCAATATCAAAACTGAGAACTTCTTCCTTTTCTCCGCGACACAAAGCTAATAGATTATGGGGAGCAATGTTTTTTACCTTAATTTGATAATTGCGGTACATTTCAAATTTAGTTGTACCTTCGGGATGTTCGTCTTTAATCCGCGAAGTAAATACACCTTCAGCTAATAAATACTCCCGGAGATAGGCGCGTAATTCTGCTTTTTCTGCTAACTCTTCCGCTAAAATATCAGCAGCACCTTTTAGTGCTTCCTCCGCAGTTTTCACTCCCTTCTCTTCCGAAATATATTTTGCTGCTTCTGCTTCCAAGGAGAGGGAAACAGGATTTTTGACATTGAGTGATTTAATTAACTCTGCTAAAGGTTCTAGTCCCTTTTCTCTAGCAATAGTTGCACGGGTGCGGCGTTTTGGTTTATAGGGTAAGTATAAATCCTCAAGTTCTGTTTTTTGTAAACAGGATTCAATTTTAACCTTTAGTTCATCAGTAAGTTTACCTTGTTGTGCGATCGCCTTTAAAATTACTGTCTTTCTTTCCTGTAATTCCGTTAAGTAACTATACCTATCAGCTAAATCCCGCAGTTGCACCTCATTCATCTCACCAGTGCGTTCTTTGCGGTAACGCGCAATAAAGGGTATCGTCGCACCTTCTGCTAACAGTTCCAGCGCGTTTTGTACCTGATAGGGTTTAAGGTTGAGTTCAGTCGCAAGTAGTTGATCAATATCCAGCATCAGCCGTTTTGGTTGAAAATCTTACTCCTCGATCATGTATTATGCTAAATCATCCTGCCAAGACTGTCCTAGAGTGTGAAGATATTTTACTAGAGAAATGCCACAATGAAATTTACACCGTAAGTTTACATTCAACGTCTTGTGATATAACCATCTTAGAGGTAGAATCAACAACGTTCCCAAAATGCTTTCTCTCTCTTGTTATTCCTATTTAGGCTTATAGTTCAGAGGTTCGGGAAAATGCCTTTGTTTTTCTTAATCACATTAGTTACCGGTTTAGCTACCACCTACCTGTTTAAAAAGAAAAGCGATGAAGTAAACTATATTGCAGGTGTGTTGATGGCCATCTGCTTTATCTTGAGTTTAATTCTCGCACCTTGGCAAATGCAGTTAGGAATCCTGATTTTTATCGTCTTTGGAACTAATAAGTTTTTGCAAAATTAAAAATTACAACAGGGAACGGGGAACTCTTAACAAGGAACAGGGTTGAAAGTATCTTGGTATATGGTTTTGTTCCTAAAATTTGTACCCCATTTACCTGAAATCTGCTGTAAAAATTAAAATTTAAAAATCAGAAAAGTAGATGGCACAAACTTTCCGGCGTTGATAAATAATTAGTTTATTTACGCCTTCAGCTAAAATAAAAAGCAAATTTTGTGACCTGCTAAGTGATTAACTGCGAATAATCTTACCTGCACATTTAAACTCTTCTGGTTCGGCAAATTCACCAGGCATTCGCTTGAGTAGTTGACTTGTGACTACTTTACCTGCGGGATTTGTAACAATTAAACGAATAGTATCATTTTCTTTAGGTTGCCATGCAATTTGATATTTAGAACCGCGACTACTCCAAGTGAACACCGGACGCTGAGGAGTACCTGTTACTGTCGCACCACCTACACAAAATGTCTGGTTTGTCTTCAAGTTTCTGGTGTGCAAGTAGTATGTATTTTTTTCTACTAGCAAACTAAAAATTGTTGTTTTTGGTCTATTTTGCGAATCATAGACAGAAAGTTGAGGATTATAATCACCAAATTGACCATCTGGGAACGGTAGTCCAGCTATAGCTTTACCTGAGAGCGTAATATCTGCTATTACTGGTAGAGAGATAGCCAGAATCAAAGTAGTAGCAATTTTTTTGACTTTCATTATCTATTCTTTGTTGGAAAGCAATTAGAGTAAGTGTTTATTGTAACTGAAAATGTATAAAATAAATGTGTAAAATTAAATGATCGAATCAAAGTTTGTACCTCATTTACCTAAAACCTGCTGTAGTAGCTCAAAAGTAGAGGACAAAGAGGCGATCGCTCCTCGTCAAATAAAAAGCGATCGTCCCAACATACGAAATTTGATGCCCTAAAGACGACAACTTCACCTCAAAGCTTGACAAATAGCCCTAAATTACTGCGTCGAAAGGGTATTTATGCCAGCCAGCTTCATCAAGAATTTAACTATACATACCAATTAAATTTACTACCAGAGATAGATGAAGACTTTATACCCTAAGTATTTGAGTGCTAATCCCGAAGGTATTAAATCTTTCTAAGAGTAAATTCTCTGTAAAGTTGCGGAAAAAAGCTTCACTCACACCATAGAGCCGTATTAATATCCGTAACATGAAAAACTAACTAGCAACTAGTGTCTAAAGGGAGAAATGATACAATGGCTACCAAAAACGTTTTGAAAAATTTATCAATGGCTGCTACCGGAATGGTACTTATTCTCCTGGGTACAGGGGTAAATAAAGCTGAAGCAGCAATAATTACAGGAGGACCAGTTGGGCTAACTAATCCAACTAACGTTGTTAACTTTGATGAGCTTGGTAATCTACAAGGTCAAGTAATAACAAACCAATTTGCACCCTTTGGTGTAACATTCAGTAATAACTTTTTGTGGGACAATGCTACGTTAGGACAAGCTGGTTCTACCGGATTCTCTGGAGGTGATTTACGTAGCCCCTTCCCAGGTACTTCTAGAGTTATTTCCTTTAGCAATCCTGTTACCGATGCTGCCTTTGCTGCTGTTGATCAAGGAGCAATATTGACAGTTAGCGCATGGTTAGGTGGTGTAAATGGTACTTTAGTTGAGTCATTTAGACAGCCAATTCCCCGTAATCCTGGATCTGGTTTTATAGGATTCAAGGACATTTTATTTGATACCATCCAACTGAATATAAACTCTGGAATTTCAATTGACACACTTCAATTTAATACTGCTCCTAAACCTGATCCAACTCCTGTACCCGAACCTGCTTCCCTCATTGGCATTTTGGGCTTAGGTGCTTTCGGTCTCACTTCACTCCGCAAGCGTAAACAACAACCAGCCGCTAAAGCATGAATTTATTGTTATATTAATATTAATTCTGCCATTTCAACTAATATGTTGGGGTGGTATTTTTAATTTTACCCAACTTATTTTGTCAGGCATTACAGTATTTACACTTGCCCACTAGCTAAAATGTCTAAAACAAACACCTTTAAGGAAAAATACCCCTATCTTAGCCGCTTTGTACAAGAAATCGGCTGGATAGAAATTGGCCAAAATGAAATGATTAACTCATTTGTTAGAGCTTATGATTTAGGTGGCACAGTTTACCACGGAAAAAGCAGCTACCCAAATCTAGAAGACGCTTTCCAAGACTTAGAAACAGCCATTAAACAATATATAGAAGATTTGGGAATTTAA
>DATGXQ010000244.1:0-21168 GCA_035298905.1 Nostocaceae cyanobacterium
GAATTCAGGAGTCAGGAGCCAAGAGCCAGAATAGTTACCAAAAGAGGAATCGATAGTAGTGATATTTGGAGAATTTCAGTCAGCTTGACTCTTAAAGTCTTTTTAATTCTGAATTCTGAATTCTGAATTCTGAATCCTTACATCTTCTCATTCATAGATACGTAATTCTCAGTTAGTTTTGGTGGGACTCCAAATGAGTGAGCAATTAAATGTCCTGTAGCATCAGGGCGCACAGACCGCGCCCCTACGGGTTTGGCGATAAAATGCTGTACCTCACTAATATGAAAAACGCTGTATATGCTGTTTGGGTTAGATTATACATAATCTGCATCTTTTTCTTCTTCAGTTTTGATAGGCTTATTGATTTTATATTTCATTCCCAATTTCACCTTCCGATACCAATCTACAGTATGTGGAAGTTGATAGAAAGAATTAATATGACTTGAGAAGTTTGTTTTTAAATAATCATATACATCAGATGGAACTGGGAATTGCATTGCTTCTGCGACTAGTTTTACTGGTTCTACTGCTTTTACCTTTCCATTTTCTACGGTGCTATCTAAAACATCAGACAGGTCATTTTTTGGGACAACCCATTCATCTGAATCAAAGAACTCAACTAATTTAGTTAAAGTTTCATTTTTCCATTCTTTGGCTGTCTTTTTGATTGACTTTCGTCTTTTTTCACCAACGGGGGTGTCTTGTAACACTGATTTCAAGAATGTTTGTGCATATGTGACTGAATTGTCTAAGTGGGTGATGTAATGATTAGCTATTTCTTCTACAGTCATGCCTTCAGCTATATGCATCTTCGACTGACCAAAAGCTTTCTTTTGGTTAGCTAGTGTATCTATACCTGGCGCATTATATCCTAAGAAATTATTTGCATCCTCATAAAGTATTCCTTTGTTTTCTAGTTCTTGTTGATGACCATGTTCACCTAATTGACCATGAATCTTGAGTTCGTTCCACACTGCCTTATCTTTCATGTGTTCTGCTGTGCGTCCCTCGGTGTTGAGATAATCAATTTCCTCTTGCTGTGACGAAGTGTAAGGAGATGGTGGTGGTTCGGGTTCATGAATACGCGTAGACATGCGTTCGTTTTGTGATGCTTCCTGTATAGCAGCCTTGATTGCTTCTCCCCATGTATCAAAGTTTTGAGTATTTGTTGATTTACTCCATGCACGCAAAACTTGATAGACTTTTATCACTCTAGGCGTTCTTGCGCGGATCTCCTTGCGTATGTCTTCTGGGATTGAGGTTGATAAGTTAATGTACTTTTCCTTTTTCTTACCAAGACCAACTGTGAAAACTCTCTGTATTCTCGGTCCTATGGCCTGATTCGTTTTTTGAAGATAGCTTAACTCTGGTTCTGGACGATCGCCCGATCGCCCGATCGCTCGTTTGGGTTGTACAGGTAGTGATGAACCTCCATCTGGATTATGAATGGCAAACTCACCAAGCGTACTTTCTAAACTTTTGTTTTCCGGCTTTCTCTGGTCTTCTGTTGGTTTTCGCTGCGCGGCAAATGGTCTTGATGATAGTGCATGGTCGGGTGCGATCGCCTTTTTGACTGAAGACTTCTTTTGTAACGCTTGATGAGTCCGCATGGTTACACTCTGAATATTTTCAGTGGATATACTATCTTCTCATGGTGATTATTCAAGGTAAATAGATATCCTGACTTTGTAATAAAACTCCAAAATTAGGACACCCAGCCTTTAATTTCCACATCGGTTAAAGGTCGCTCTAGCTTGATATATTCGCTTTTGGCTGCCATAAGCAAATGTTTCATCTCTACGGTCTCCTTGGCTTCGGCGGCGATAAAGGCGGCATTCATGGCAATGTTGCGGATATTACCCCCTGCTACATTCAGTTTGGCTAACTTTTCATAGTCCAAATCGGCGATCGGTGTTTGTTTGGGAAATACACGCCGCCAAATCTCCATACGCTGATTGACATCAGGAAAGGGAAACTGTACCACAAAGCGAATCCGCCGCAGAAATGCCTGATCCAAAGAGGTTTTCAAATTGGTGGTGAGGATGGCCAAGCCCCGGTATGCTTCCATTCTTTGCAACAGATAGCTAACTTCAATGTTGGCATGGCGATCGTGTGAATCTTTGACTTCGGTGCGTTTGCCAAATAAAGCATCGGCTTCATCAAACAGTAAAACGACTCCTCCCCCTTCAGCCGCATCAAATACCTTTCGCAGATTCTTCTCTGTCTCCCCAATGTACTTACTGACTACTGCACTTAAATCTATCCGATATACATCCAGCCGCAGTGCATGACCTAACACCTCAGCCGCTAGGGTTTTACCTGTACCACTAGCCCCAGCAAACAAGGCACTGATACCCAAACCTCTGGAACCCTTAGCAGCAAACCCCCACTGGTCATAAACCTTAGTTCGCTGGCGGACATGGGCGGCTATATCGCGTAATACGGCTAACTCATTTTGGGGTAAGACCAAATCATCCCAGTTTGCTGTCCCGGTAATGCGTTGGGCTAACTCATCTAAGCGGGGTCGGGCTTGGGTGCGGCAAGCATCCCAGAGGATAGAGAAAGAGTTTGTAATATCTGTGTTTTCTGCTAGGAGTTGGGTTTTAAATTGCCAAGTGGTTGATTCTATAGTGGCGGCGCTGAGGTTAAAGTGGGAAACCAGGCGATCGATATTTCCGTGGAGAGAAGCAGCCAGTTCACCTAAAGCATTTGCCCATACTTGCTGCTGTTCTGCGGGGCTGGGTTGATCTACGTCCAGAGATAATAAAGGGCGCTGACCAAGACTCCGACGCTCAAATCTAGTCACAATCACCGGGGCTTGGAGGTTTTCTAGCAGATGTGTAATGCTGCCTTCCTTTTCACCTTCCGGGGATGGGAGACGATCGCCATCCAGTAACAATACCCTCTGATGTAGTAACCATTCCCTTTCCCACAGACAGCACAGCAGTTGCAGTTGATTGATATCATTAGGCAGGGTATTGGCGGAAACCCCGTAGCCAGTTAAGCCCAGTAGATGACAGGCATGAGCTGCGATCGCTCTTTTACTCCCTCCCTCAGTTCCACAAAGTTGCAATACTGGTAAAATCCGATTTTCTTCAGAAGCCTGTACCCAACAAGCGGCCATTTGTTCCGCCAGGGCTTGATGGGATGGTACTAAATTTTCCCTTGGTAATGGAGTTGCACCCGATCGCGCCAAGCGTTCATCTAGAGGGTGTAATCCTGTCAGATAATGGACAATTTGCTCATCTAAGCGCAGAGGACTAATAGCTAAGGCATTACTTGCACCCACCTCAATTAACCGCCAGCGCCGCAAGGGTGCATCCTGGGTAAGTGCGCCCCAATAGGAGGATGAAGAGATAGATAGGGCTAAACCGAATGTGGGATAGTCCATCTGTGAGTCATTTTGGACTTCAGCACATAATTTACCCCAGTGGCGATCGAACTCCATCCCTGCACATAACAGCAATATTTCCCGCTCAAATGACGATAAATCAAAGATTTCACATAGTTGTGTTAATGCCGGAGGCTCATCGACAAAGGCTGGATGATTCGCTAGTTCTGATTCTGCGTCCAAATCAACAAATAACTTAGCCGCCTTATCCCCCTTTTCCTGCTGCCTCTGTTCAATTTGCTGCTCTAAAACTTGACGGATGTGCTTAAGTAATCCCATCAAGTAACGTTGATTTGCAGTGTACCAATCTTCGGTAACAGGTTTAGAAGGCATGGAGATAAAAGCTAAAACTTAATTTTTTAACATTACATTATTTCATTGCCAACCCCGTAGGGGCGGGGTAGCCCCGTCCTCGATTATATTGCACCCAACCGTTATAGTAGATGAGCGAAGTAGATGAGCGATCGCCTCGACAATCCCTTTTATACCAAATCCTGTTTTGTTACCCCCTTTTCCATGATTAGTCCGCGTAGGCGGACTTTGCTTGTGTAGCCGCGACTTCTAGTCGTTAGGGCAAAAGGGGGGTTTGAAATGAGGATTTAGTATTACTTACTTTCCAGCACCACTCACCTCAAACACCAAACCTTCATCACTATCAAACAATTCTACTTTGGGTGCAGATGCTTCCCCTGTCACTGTTAGCCTTGTACTATTAGCATCCACATTTACTACTTTGACCTCAGCAATTCCCGCTAAAGGCTTTAATTTCTGGAACTCTTGCCCCTTGGGTAAACTCAATTGTGTATTAGGGATATTAATCACAAAAGAATTACTTTCTTTTTTCGCCGATACTTGAATTTTATCGCTATTGGCAACAACTAAAATTACCTCTATACCCTGTTCAGTCTTATTCACCTGCACCTGGGTAATCGGTAGAATTTGACTTGAGTTAGTACCTGAGTTGGTATCAGTTACTGGTGGTTTTTGCTGAGGTTCAGTCGGTGTTTCTGGTGTCGGCTGCTGTGCAGTGCTAGTATCAACACTCACACCAAACACCAAACCCTCATCACTGTCAAACAGTTCTACTGTAAGCGGACTAGCTTCACCTGCCACTGTCAACCGTATACTATTACTGTCAACATTTGCTACTGATATCTCAGCTATTCCCTTCACAGGCTGAGATTGTTTAAATTCTCCACCATCAGACAAGCGCAATTGGGCATTGGTAATATCTGCAATGTAAGAATTACCTTCCTTCTTAGCAGACACCTGTAATTTATCGCTATTAGCTGTGACTAAAATGACCTCCGTTCCTTGAGCAGTCTGATTTACCTGCACCTGAGTAACTTCCACAGCTTGATTTGTCGGAGTGGTATCGTTTGTTGACGATTGTGCTAATAATGGGGTCATAGTGTGGGATAATTGAAGCTCTGGCATGGGTTTGGCTAGAGCAGGAGTAGTAAACATTACTACTGAAGATGCCAATAATAGTCGATTAACTAATAGCTTAAATTTCAAATTTGTTCTCCTCGTACACAAAATACAGGTTTTAAAGATCATTTGTTAGGGTTGCTTAGTAAAAAAATAACATACAGCCGACCTGCTAGTTTTACAGTGGCAGCAAATTACAGCAAATTTCAGGTAAATGAGGTAAAAATTTTTGGAACAAAGCCTTATGCTAAAAGACTTTCTTCCCTGTTCCCTGTTCCCTGTTCCCTGCTGTATTAAAAATAATAAAACCAAGTTAAATATTATACGGATACAACAGCTACTAGAGCGAAAGAAGTAACAAGATGAGCAGATAAAGGAAATTTTTGAAATCTGGCTATGAATATATAGCTTTTAAATCCATGACAATCTATAAATCTATAGGGTAATGATCAGGAGTTTGAGTTAATGAATCGAAAAAACAACAAAATTTTTAAGCAATCAGGAGTGATTCCCTATCGTGTGAGAGATGGCAAGATGGAGGTACTGTTGATTACTAATCGTAAAGGTCAAAAATGGGTAATTCCCAAAGGAGGACTTTGTAAAGGGATGAGTGCGCCTGATTCAGCAGCAAAAGAAGCATGGGAAGAAGCCGGGGTAGTTGGTCAGGTAAATACTCACAAACTTGGCGTTTATCAATATCGTAAACGTGGCAACACTTACCGAGTAAACTTATTTTTATTGCCAGTAGATACAGTATTAGAAGATTGGCCAGAAGCACAACAAAGAGAAAGACAATGGTTAGAAGTTAACCAAGCAGTAGAATTAGTAGAGGAGACTGCATTGAAAAGAATTTTAAAGAAAATTTAAAATCAAGATTATTTTAGCATTTGAGATTTTGCACGCCTCCAGTTGGTTTCTCTAGAAGACGCAACCCAATGAATACATAGCATCTCTATTTGAGTTGTGAACTGATAGCAGTTAGCAAGTGGGGAGAATAAAAATTGACAGTAGGGACACGGCGTTAGAAATATTGTGTTCAACCCGAAATCTACCCTATGCCGTGTCCTTACCCCCTGATATGGGACACAGCATTAGAGGATGTTTGAAAAGTTTTTAATGTATAAATCAACCCCTCTCCAAACCTCTCCCACCTCTCCCTAACCCTCTCCTAAGAGGAGAGGGAAAAGGAAAAGCTTTAATTGTTTGGAGAGGCTTTGAAACCCCCATTCCCTTGTAGGGAAGGGGGGCTAGGGGGGTTAGGTTTCAGGTTTCCTAAACTACTTCTCAAACAACCTCTTAGAAATATTGTGTTCAACCCGAAATCTACGCTATGCCGTGTCCTTACCCCCTGGTACGTTTCTTAACGCATCAATTATCCAACTTAACATGAGAAAAACTTCATCAGAAAAAAATATATATTTCCTAATAGGTGTAATATAATACCTCTCAACATAAAATAAATTCACAGCTTGCATAGCAACAATGAAATTAGCCACATCTTCCTTATTTCAAATATCAGGAATAGCACTTGGTACAGCAATCTTAGTATCAGCTACTTCCACCCCAGCTAAAGCCATCTCATTTGTAAGTCAGCGAGCAGATTTACAAGCAAACGATAAAATAGATTGGGCAGATTTAGACTTTGGCATATCTGTACCGATCGCACCAGGAACAGTTGCTAAATTTGTCCCCTATTCTTTTACAGGTCAATCTGAGCAAGGATTGGGATATAGTGTAGATATTCCTAAAATTAATAATCCCAGATTTACCCCACCTTTTATATTTCCAGTTACCCCAAGCGTACCAGTTAACTATTCCCTTGGTGATGCTGCATTGTTTACTGGTTTTGCACCAGGTGGTTTTCCTGCTGTTGGGAATCCAGGGCCAATCACCATTAAATTTGACACACCAGTATTAGGAGTAGGTACACAAATTGGCGTTGATGATTCATTTCAATATACAGCATTTATATCTGCATTTGATCAGCAAGATAATCTATTAGATAACTTTTCTGTAGCAGGGATTCCCCCATTAAATGGTATTGATAATTCAGCCGCATTTTTGGGAGTCAGTAATAATATAGCTAACATATCCAAAATAGTAATTAGCAGTACAGAACCAAATCGGGCTTTGAGTCTCAATTTTTTAAGTATTAAACGCGCCTCAACTCCCGAACCTGGTATAGTTTTTGCTTTAGGTTTATTAGGAATTGGTTTATTAACAACCAAGAAAAAGACCACCTCAAACAATTGAGTTAACCCCGTAGGGGTGCGGTCTCCGCACCCAGTCCAAAGGAAAAATTGAACAATCAAATATCAAAATATTCCCTTAATTTAATATCTTCCTCTTGTAGTGATGGTGTCTGTGCATCCTTCCCATGTATGATACCGAAGCCAAAATGGCTGTATGTCAGATGCAGGAAATAAGATACAATGCTAATAATAGCAGATATCACCCAATTAAAAGATGATTTAACCTATGAGTAAAATACTAGATGAAAACCTATCTCACCAAATAGCCCAAAGTATTAAAAGCAAAGCCAAAAACCCCTTTAACAATGCTTACAAAGCGGTGTTAGCAACCCAAGGGGCGAAATATGTCCAAGGATTTTTAGTATTTCCAGGGAAACCATATAAACCAATTGAACATAGTTGGTTAGAATTAGATGATGTAATTATAGATCCAACATTACCCCACTTAAATAAAAATCCTCAAGAATTATATTACTTTCCTGCTCAAAGTTTGAGCGTGAAAAAATTACAAGCAATAATTGAAGAATCAAAAGAAGATTATCCAGAAGATGACCCCCTACCCGTCTATGGTGAAGCACCCTATGAGTATTACGGTGATGTGATGTTAGGAGGTCAGGAATATTTAGCAGCATATCAATTAGCAGAAGCTAAAGCTAAAGAAATTAACGGTTTAAACTCTGAGCAAAACTAACACAATTTTTAATTTGTAATTTTTCAGGCTTTCCCGCTTCCTTTTTGGTAGGGAATATTAATTGAATTCTTGTAGGTTGGATTTTAGCTTGCTTCCCGTAGGGTACGAAGTGAAACTCAACATTAGACCCAAGATAGCAAGAGTTGATGTTGGGTTGCGTTCCTTAACCCAACCTACTAACACAATTTTTAATTTTTAATTTTTAATTTTTAATTGTGTTAATATGATTTACCATCGCTGCCAAAATATTCACGATAGGCGCAAATCTGATCATCTCGAATATCAAAAGCCACAGCCACCCGATTTTTATAAGGTTGACCAAACAATAAACCCTCATCCCGAAATTCAAAAATTACCGTTTTTTCATTGCTGGTAATACTATCTATAGAAACAATATTAATTCCTGAACTAAAAGCGGTGGAAACATATTCAAAAAATTCCTTGGCTTTATCTTTCCCCTGATTTAAACCGTGAAACTTGCCTTGAGGAAACCACAAAGTAACGTCATCTGTGAGCATATCAAGAAAATCTTGCCATTCCCCCGTCGCTAGACCATGCTGGAAATAACTAAATGCTTTTTGGGCAACTTGTAAATTGTTTTCTGTTGTTGTCATATTTTCACCTAATGCTAATTTGTAAAAAGCCGTGAAATAAATTTCCGGCTTAAAGCAGAAACCCGTTAAAACGGGTTATACCAATTCAAAATTCAAAATTCAAAATTCAAAAAGCTAGATGTAATCTAGATTTAAGGGTTTGAATCTGTCGCTAGATTTTGGAGAATTGGTATTAGATTTTGAATTTAGTCATCTTGAGATGACTTGAGCTTTTAGCCCAAAATTGATTTTAGGGCTGACTTTTGTGAATTTATCAAAAGCCGTGAAATAAATTTCCGGCTGAAAGCACAAACCCGTTAAAACGGGTTAGATTTTGAAATTAGTCATCTTGAGATGACTTGAGCTTTTAGCCCAAAATTGATTTTAGGGCTATTTTAATGGAATATCTTTAAATTCTGTTTGATTATTTCGCCAACTCTTCCGCTTTCCCTTGCGGGTCGAAATTTAAACTATTATCCCATCCTTTCGCTTGACGGAACTTAACCACAGCATTATCAATATCCTTGTTACGGGCTAACTGCTCACCTTGGATAACTAATACTGTAGCCGCTTGCTGCAAACGTTTGGGAGTTTGACAATCTTCTAATTCTGCTAACACATCAGGATTAACAATTAAATAATCATTTAACAAATTACAGGCATCTTTGACTAAACTCTGTAAATTCAAATCCCATAAAATAATAGTTTTATCACCACTGCAAGAAGCCAGCTTTGTGCCATCAGGGCTGAACACCACACTAGTAACCAAGCTGCTATGACCATTCAGGGTTTGTAGTAGTTTACCTGTGGCAGTATCCCAGATTTTGATGCTGTTGTCAGCACTGCCAGAAGCCAACTTTTTGCCGTCGGGGCTGAATGTCACACTCAGAACAGAATCACTATGGCCACTCAGGGTTTGTAGTAGTTTACCTGTGGCAGTATCCCAGATTTTGATGCTGTTGTCAGCACTGCCAGAAGCCAACTTTTTGCCGTCGGGGCTGAACACAACTCTAGTGACCTGGCTGATATGACCACTCAGGGTTTGCAACTGTTGACCTGAAATGATATCCCAAATTTTGATGCTGTTGTCAGCACTGCCAGAAGCCAACTTTTTACCATCGGGGCTAAAGGCCACGCTAAGGACAAAACTACTATGGTTACTCAAGGTTTGTAGTAGTTTACCTGTGGTGGTATCCCAGATTTTGATGCTCTTGTCAAAACTGCCAGAAGCTAGCTTTTTACCATCGGGGCTAAAGCTGACGCTAAAGACAAAATTACTATGGTCACTCAAGGTTTGTAACTGTTGACCTGTGGCGGTATCCCAGATTTTGATACTCTTGTCAAAACTGCCAGAAGCTAGCTTTTTGCCATCAGGGCTAAAGCTGACGCTAAAGACTATACTGCTATGACCACTGAGGGTTTGCAACTTTTTACCTGTGGTGGTATCCCAGATTTTAATGCTCTTGTCCCAACTGCCAGAAGCTAGCTTTGTACCATTAGGGCTGAAGGTTATGCTCTGAACCGAACTGCTATGACCACTGAGGGTTTGTAGTGCTTTACCTGCGTTTATATCCCAGATTTTGATGTTGCTGTCAGCACTGCCAAAAGCCAGCTTTTTGCCATTGGGGCTGAAGCTAATGCTAAGGACTGAACTGCCATGACCATTGAGGGTTTGCAGTTGTTTACCTGTGGTGGTATCCCAGATTTTAATACTTTTGTCTTCACTACCAGAAGCCAGCTTTTTGCCATCAGGACTGAAACTAACGCTAAGGACGCTATGACTACTCAGGGTTTGCAACTGTTGACCTGTGGCTACATTCCAGATTTTAATACTGTTGTCTTTACTGCCAGAAACCAGTTTTTTACCATCAGGGCTGAAAGCCACGCTATAGACTAAACTAAAATGACCACTTAGTGTTTGCAGTTGTTTACCCGTGGTAGTATTCCAGATTTTGATCCTCTTGTCACCACTACCAGAAACCAGTTTTTTACCATCGGGGCTGAAGGCCACACTATAGACCAAACTGCTATGACCACTCAGGGTTTGCAACTGTTGACCTGTAGCAATATCCCAGATTTTGATGCTGTTGTCAGCACTGCCAGAAGCCAGCTGTTTGCCATTAGGGCTGAAGGCCACGCTATAGACTGAACTGCTATGACCACTTAGGGTATTTAGTTCTTCTAATAAGTGCTGTTTTGGTTGGAAATACACGGCTTCCCGTAATGTGGTAATAACTTTTGTTTGGATATCTTCTGGTGCTTTTTCTAGCTTTTCTAATCTTTTTACTGCTTTTAATGCTTCTACTATTGCATCTTTGGTTTTTTCAAAGGCAATAAAAGTAGTTGAGAACTTAATGAAGTTGTTAATTTCACTTATTTTGGCGTTTCTTCTTTGTTCTTCCAGTTCCGCCATTATTCTTTGTAATTTGGGGTCTTGTTGTTGGCGGATGAAGGCGGCTAAATAATCGTGTACTAATTGGTAACGATCGCCTGGTTTTTCTGGTAATAATACCACTAAGCCAGATTTGACGACAATTTCTAAGACTAAATCTAATTTACTGTCATCTTTAATGATGTCTGCGGCTAATAGTTGCAAGTCTCTTTCTAACTCGGCTTTGGTTTTCAGGGGTCTTGTTCCTTTTTCGTCCGTGAGGGAATAGAGTAAAAATTCGGCTAGGAGTTGATTTTCCTCACCGCAGTCATGGATGACTTCATCTAAATAACGTTTTACCAGTTCTTGTTTTGTGCCGCTTTGCTGATATACTGCCAGGGCGGTGATGTTTTCGGTTTGTAGTTGCGCTCCTACTATCTGTAATTCTATCGGTCGCACTTCCCCTAAGTCTGCGGCTAGGTCTTGTACGAGTTGGTCTATTAATGTGGGTTCTAATTTAAAGGATGTGTTTTCTGTGAGTCTTTGAATGATGGCTTTTGTGTCATCTGGGGAAAAGTTACCCAGTTTGTACAGCACGTTTTGGCTGAGGATGTCGTTACCAATTATTTTTAGGCTGGGTAGTTCGTTACATTCCAGTAAATAATGCAAGTAGTCCACCCGCAAGGATAAAATCACTTTGGCTGAAAGGACGTTGAGACATTTACCCAAAAACTCAAAAAATTCTCGTCTTTGCTGGGGTGCGGTGTAAACAAAGAAAAATTCTTCAAATTGGTCAAATATCAAGACGGTGCGGAGGTGATGCTGTTCATTCTCCCGCAACTGCGCGACTAGGGACGCTGGGGAATGGTGAGTTTCCACCTCTGGGGTCGAAGTTTCCACCTTTAGGGTCGAAGTTTCTACCTTTGGGGTTGAAGTTTCTACCTTTGGGGTCGAAGTTTCCACCTCTAAGCTCGGAGTGTCGAGCTTTAGGGTCGGAGTGTCGAGCTTTAGGGTCGGAGTTTCTACCTTTAGGGTCGGAGTGTCGAGCTTTAGGGTCGGAGTTTCTACCTTTAGGGTCGAAGTTTCCACCTTTAGGGTCGAAGTTTCCACCTTTAGGGTCGAAGTTTCCACCTTTAGGGTCGAAGTTTCTACCTTTAGGGTCGAAACTTGCTGTTTTAACTCTCTCCTGTTTTCCCTTTCCTGTAAAGCTTCTACCATAGACTGTCCCAACTCCTGCACCCAGTTGGTATAAGTGCGTACAGCTACGGGTAAATTATCCTGAATACCAATGGCTTTATTTTTCAAAGCGGGAATTAACCCTGCATTAACCAGAGAACTTTTACCTACTCCTGATTGACCATGAATTACTATTAATTTATAGTCATTTCTACCAACACGTTCTATTAAACGTTCTACATCTAATTGACGACCAGATGCAGCGATTTCTGGTGCAACATTTTCTGCTGGAGATTTAGCCGGAGTATTTTCTATAAATTGTTTTGTGGGCTGTAACCAACCTGCACCAATAAAGGCTATTAAACCATATTGTCTCTCAATAGCACGCTGTTGTTGTTTGGTGTCGTAAGCTTTGAGATGTTCTTTCTGTTCTTTATATAGTTGTCGCAAGAAGACAAGAACTTCTAAATAAAATTTATAGTTTAAATTCTGGGAATTTACTATTTTTTCTAAATTGGTTATTGCTGCGGGAATTTCGCCTAAATGATATTGTGCTTTGGCTAAAATAAAGTGATATAAATTATCATTAAATTCTTTGGTTAGATTGTCTAAAGGCTTGACTGATAAAGTGTCTATTGCTTGTTGTGCCAATTTTCTGGCTTCTAACCAATTTTCTTGAGCTAAAGCGATTTCCGCTAAAAAACCATAATCTCTTGCGAGTTCTGGTAATTGATTTTGAGAATGATGTATTTTAAGAGCTTGTTCAACTAGATTTTTTAATTGTTCCCATTCTTGTAAATCTGCCAGTATTTGACCAATAAATTTAATTGAGTTGGCGATTAATTCAGGATTTTGGACTTGCAGAATTAAGTTGATATATGCTTGGGTATATTTTCTGGTATTTTCCCAATCTGAATTTTGATAATAACAAGAGGTGATTTCACCAATAATTTTGATTTTTGTGTTTAGGTTATTAAGTTGTTGACAGGTTGCTAAAGCTTGTTGATGAGTTGTAATTGCTGAATCAATTTTATTATTCTGTTGTTGAATAAATGCTAATAAGGATAGTAAATTAACTTGCAGTTCTAAATTAAAGTTTTCTGAATCATGATGTAATTCTTGTTTTGCTGCTTCTAATTCTGTTTCTAAAATGGGAAATTCAGGGAAGGTCAAATTTAATGTGTGATTAAAATATTGTTCTGCAAGTTGATTAATATAATTTACTAATTCGTTGTGAGGAATAGGAAAATTTCTGGTGGTTGTCCAGCTTTCTAAGTCTGGAGAGACTTGCATGATTTGTTTATAAATTTCGTCATTGATCCATAGAACTATCGGAAAGTGAAAGTTATTGCGAAATAGTTCTCTAATTTGATTGGCTTTAGTTAAAATCTGGTGTAAGTGGGTATGGTTTTCTAAACCGACGACCATTAAGGCTTGGATGGTATCGATATTTTGTGCTTGAATTGTGGTGTAAAGGTTTTCTACTGATGATGATAGGTGTAAGGTGGAAATTTCTAGTTGACAGATTTGTTGTAGTTGTTGAATTAATTTATTTCGCCAATGGACGTAATTACATTTGGCTAGAATTAGCTTAAATTCTCCCGCAGAGGATTCTAAAGCCCAAGCTAATTTTTGTAGTGATTTTTCTGGTTCTGGTGGTTTTGTGTTTGTCATGGTGTGACCCCTCTCCAAGACTCTCGGAAATGCCTAACGATTAGAAATCGCGGCTACACAAACAAAGAAAATGCCGAGCGATTAGAAATCGCGGCTACACAAACAAAGCCTGCCTTCGCAGGCTAAATATTGATTTGAAATAGTTAAATTTAGTTGAAATATCCAGTGTAAGCTTTTCAATTTGAGTACCAAATCCTGTTTTATTTACCCCTTTTTTATTAGTCCGCGCAGGCGGACTTTGCTTTTGTAGCCGCGACTTCCAGTCGTCAGGGCTGTTTTTGGTAGTAAATTTGTTGTTTTTTGATTGCTGTATATTTGTCATAAATTAATGTAAATATTTCGTCGATTTTCTCCCCTCCTTGCACCCCCACGCAACGGAGATAAGCATTAGTAGGGTGCGTTCCCTAACGCACCAAATTTTGTGATGATGCGTCAGGGGACGCATCTACAACTGGGGGAGGGGTTATTGTAGTTCTTGGGCTTCGGATAAGATGGGGTTAATGTCAAACCATGATTGACCGCTATCTCGATATTCAAAGACGAAGCGACTGCGAATTAATTTTTGATATCCTTGGTCGTCGCTGACTTTTTTGGTTTGTTTTACTTGACGTAATAATTGCCATTCTTCTTCAGATATTGGTAAGGTCATTTCGTTACGACGGTTGCGAATTACTTGCTCAAGTGTGTTAATTGTTAGAGGAAATTGCATTTCTTCTTGAATTAAGGTGTTTAATAGTCTTAATAAGTCGCGGACGTGTCCACCGCTAATTTGACATAAGCGGTTTAGGGTGTCTGCATGGTCAAAAATTGTGGTAATGTTTTTTAAGCGTTTTTCTGGTGGTAGGTCGGGAAAGGCTCTAGCTAATACCATTTGTTGTAATAATGCTATTCCCTCCTGATGTGTTTTCCCATCTGCCCATTTTACAGGAACCATTGGTAATACTTGGGGGTCGGAAAAACGCTGTGTCAGCATTCCATAATCATTGGAAAATTTTAAGGATAGGGGCATTGTATAAACTAGATGACAGTTGAGTTTACTTAAAAATTCCCCTTGGTCTACAAATAGATATTCTTGTTGGGTTCTTCCCCAAGGTTTAACTCGGTTGTCTATGCGGTCAAGGTTATCGACTATAACGACTAATCCTTTTTTACCCTGTTGTTTGAGAGATGCGATCGCTGGTTCTATTAACTCTAAATTTATCACTTCCAGCAATTTCACTTTCTGCGGTGCTAAATACTGGTTTAGCTTTTCTCTCAGTTTGGGGTCGCTTTTGGTTCTCATGGTGATTTCACCAATACCTACAGCTAAAGAAAACTTGTCTCCGTCTTTACTGTAGCCAAAATCTTTATCCAGAATTTTCGCTTTTATTCCTGTGACATCGGAGTTGAGGACGTTCCAAGCACCTTGGAGGAGTTCAGTAAGTTTACTGGGTTTTTCTGGGACGACGTGCTGTAAAGTTTGACTAAGACGACGAGCGATCGCTAACATTAAGTCAGCAATATCTATGTCTGTCATCTCTAAGTCTTCACTCGACTCAAAATAAGCCACCTCAAAGCCTGTTTTTTCTAAGTCTGCTTTTAACCGTAACAGTTCTGTAGACTTACCGCAGCCAATATGACCAGTAAATAAAGTGCAGGTAGGTTGATCCGATTTCCAAAATGTAATGATGTTTTTCAACTTGGTGATGACATCCCCACCCCGCACAGCAGAAAAATCAATGTAATATTTAATATCCGACTCTCCCCGGATAAACAAAGTCCGGCTAGGGTCAGTGGCTTGATAAAATTCCTTTATATCTAACATAGTGCTGTTAGTCTTAATTTTGCTTTTAGCTGTGCTAAATATCTTTAGTTAACAGCATAAAGCCACAAACAGCACAAATAAACAGTTGTTGAGGAAATGTTACTTATTTATACTTCAAGTTAAAGTATCTGGGTCTATCCCCATTGCGCGTAACCTTTCCGCTAAAATTTCGGCGCGTTGTTGTGCTTGTTCAGCCTCCTGTTTAGCACGTTCAGCTTCCTGTTTAGCACGTTCCGCTTCTTGTTGTGCTTGTTGTGCTTGTTCTTCAGGAGTCAATAAACGTTGACTATCACTATTATACCAGTACATCCACTCACGGGTAACACCTTGATAAGTTCCTCTTTCTATACCGATCGCTAAACCAATTTCTGGCAACCATACAGGATTACCCGGTATAATTTCATATTTACCATTGATGAATTTATAAACTTCTAATCGGGGTTTGCGACGACGTAAGGGATTATAAACTACATAATATAGAATCCCGAAAGAAGCATATTTAGCTTTTTTGCTGCTATATTCACCCCGGTAGGTTTGGGAAACCACTTCTAAAACCAAAATTGGCGGTTTTTCTTCTTCCCAAAGTGGATAACTCAGCCGCAAGTCTTCATCAATGATGCGCTGAACACCTAAACTGAGAAAACCATCGGGGACGATCGCAGGTAAATCAGGGTCATAATAAATACCCATATCTACGCCAAAAAACCAGTCTAGGCGATCGGACCAAGCCATAGCTAACACAGCTTTGAGTAAACCGGGAATTAAGTCTTGTAATTCGTTATCCACTGGTGTGTCGTCAGAGTCGGGTAGTTCTTCCGAAGAAGGGAAACCAGCTAGGCGATCGTACTGTAACATGGCCAATATCCCCATTGTTGAACAATTAGATCATAAACCTATAGCCGGGGCTACATTCCTCAACCCGCCTATCTATGGCAAAATGAAGAGTCGTAATAAAAAATATATTGTTAAGGTAATTTAGTGAGTCCAACTGCTCAAACTCCGGTAAGTACGCGGCGCGTGGTTTTTCCATTTACAGCGATCGTTGGTCAGGAACAAATGAAACTGGCGCTGCTGTTAAATGTGATTGACCCGAAAATTGGTGGTGTAATGATCATGGGCGATCGCGGAACTGGCAAATCTACAACTATCCGCGCCTTAGCTGATCTATTGCCAGAAATCCCCGTCGTTGCTAATGACCCCTTCAACAGTGACCCCAGCGACCCGGACTTGATGAGCGATGAAGTCCGTCAGCAAGTGACACAAGGGGTAGAAGTTCCCATAACTCACAAAAAGGTGCAAATGGTAGATTTACCATTAGGCGCGACAGAAGACCGAGTTTGTGGGACGATCGACATTGAGAAAGCCCTATCTGAAGGTGTCAAAGCCTTTGAACCCGGACTGTTAGCCAAAGCTAACCGGGGTATTCTCTACGTCGATGAAGTCAACTTGTTAGATGACCACTTGGTAGACGTGCTTCTCGACTCGGCTGCTAGTGGTTGGAACACTGTCGAACGGGAAGGTATATCCATCCGTCACCCCGCCAGATTCGTCCTCGTCGGTTCAGGAAACCCAGAAGAAGGCGAACTGCGTCCCCAGTTATTAGACCGTTTCGGGATGCACGCCGAAATCCACACCGTCAAAGAACCAGCGCTGCGGGTGCAAATCGTTGAACAACGGGCGGAATTTGACCAAAATCCCCCAGTATTCCTAGACAAGTACCAAACTCAGCAAGAAGAACTCCAGCAGAAAATCGTTAACGCCCAGACATTATTACCCCAAGTCAATCTTGATTATGACTTACGGGTGAAAATCTCTGAAGTTTGCTCAGAATTAGATGTAGACGGTTTACGCGGTGATATCGTCACCAACCGCGCCGCCAAAGCCTTAACCGCTTTTGAAGGACGCACAGAAGTCACATTAGACGATATCCGCAGAGTTATTACTTTATGTCTGCGTCACCGTCTCCGCAAAGACCCCTTAGAATCCATTGATTCAGGTTACAAAGTCGAAAAAGCCTTCGCTCGTGTCTTTGGTGTAGAATTACCCGAAGATTCCACCCAGAAAAACGGCACAGGTGCAAAAGCTGGAGTTAGATAATAGGGTATGGGGCATAGGTTAAATTAGTTATAGTTGATAATTTCCTATTCCCCATTCCTCATCAATTTATTATTTCGCTTCATTAGCTAAAGCTGCTTTTAACTTTTCTATTTCTGCATCACGTTCAGCAAAATCCTGGTGAAATTTAACAGGAATTCTTTTAATTCTACTAATATAATACGCTGCAAAATCTTTGATTCTGTATTGATAACTATTACCAAGAGTTGCTTCTTTACTACCCCGATACAATCCCATAGGTTTATTATTATCTAATAATGGTATTAGTATTGGTAATATTTCTTCTCCCAGCAATATAAACTGTATACCCACAGGGCCAGCATCATTCAATTCATATAGAAATCCCCATGAATTAGCCATACCAGTGTAATTATTTAGCAAAGCATTAACATATATTTCTCCTACTGTTTCACTTCCTACATATCTGATAAAACCCAGATTTCTCTTATGTAAGACTTCACAAGCCAAGAAGCGAGCTTTCATCGGAGCATTTTTATCATTAACAATTTTTAGTAGCCTTTGCCTACTGTTAGGCTGATACCATATCTTATTAATTACAGATTCACGCAGATAATAATTAAACATATCACCGTAAAACCCATTAGCCAGCTTTTCAGCCAGATCATCGTTTGGATTATTCATATTAATTTTATTGCTGATATTTTTATTGATATTCATTTTAGTTATAGCTAAAGCTCTGGATGATGTTAGTGTAAATAAAAATGAAATAATTAACAATGAAGTAAGATAGAAATATTTGTTTGTTTGGCTAAATATCATTGTGTAAATTTTTATAAAACTTATATCTTTCATGTGATTGCTTCTCGGTTGCTATTTCAGACATGATCAAAAAAATAATCTCTTTATCTCTGCTTATAGAAGCCAATAAATAAACCTTATTTTGATTTTACTTGGCTTCTATAATAATCAGCAAATTTCTCAATTCACTTTGTAACTGGCTGATTTTCTACAATTGGTAAATCTACAGTTTCCTTTCCGTCACCTATATCTGTTAAATCTTGTACTTTTATATAACCTTCTGTTATTGGTATTGGTGGTACTTTCTTAAATTCCACTAAAACATAAGGATTGTTATCACTTCCAACAAGATTGTCTAACTGAATCAATTCAGTTTTAGTATCAATGGTGAAAAGTTCTTTAAGATTTTTATCATAAACTTTTGTGCCATCAGCTTTAGGTACTAAAGTTCCTCCCGTTTTACCTTCATTCCATTTTTTAGCTGCATCCATAAAGTTTTGAGATGGGACTCCCATAGATTCTAGTCTCAGGTTTGAGAGAATAGCATCTCCTGCTGCATCTACTTGGTATCCCCATTTGACAGAACCGTAGTAAGTGCCTTTTTGATTTCCTTCTATAGCCAAAGCTGTAGTTTCAAATTCTTTACTAGAATTAATTCCTCCATCTATGCTAGGTCTATCGATGAGAGTGGCTGGAGTCCAACCAGATTCTTTCTTTTCCGCGTGCTGTCCAAAATCACTATCGGTTGCATAGGATTCTAATTTATCTTTATCTGTACGGGGTTCTGACTCTGTTGCATACAAAGGGTTACGGTTTTTGGGTATTTGGTCGATACCATAACCTTCGGGTGTGCTTTTACTCGCTCTATTTGGGTCTGCATATGCAATATTTCCTCCCATGATTGTTTTTACAGATTGGACTAATCCAACTTTAGTTGCATCAGCTTTATCATTGGGTGTAAACTCTAGTTCCATGTGTACTCTTAGTTCATCATCCACAAAATCAAATTTTGTCTCATTGAATGTTCCGTAATTGGTTTTAATTGGTGCTAATTGTACCATCCCTTCTTGGGCTGTCTGTTGAGGGATAAGGCTACTTTCTTGTAAATCTTCTTGCGGGGTTTGCTGTTCGGTCTGTGCTGTTTCGGCTTGTTTTTGAGACTGTACTGTTGTATTTGCTGGTGTATTAATTTTGCTGACGACTTTTTCAGCTACCTGATCCGCTTTTTGTTCATACTTGTCACCTTGTTGACCCAGTTTGAGTTTCATCTGTACACGGGGTCGTGGTGCTGGTGCTGGACGATTAGTTGTAAACATGGAAACATCAGGCCAATTACTATCGGATGCTTGGATTTTTTCCATCTCTGCTTTTGAAATGACCTGTTGTTGTTCTCCCTCTGGTTGGAGTTGGGGTTGCACAAAAAACTTAGGTGCAGCGAAGCGATTTGAGGTTTGAGTATAATCTGCTCCAGAGGTTTTCTTCTGGGCTTGATTTATTTTACTGTACATTTATCTTGACTACTCTGTTTTTGAACCCTGTATTAACTATCACTGTAATACATTATTACAACTTTGAGCAAGCAGGTAGTGATAAAAATGCTATGTTTAACACTCTTTTTCAGATGTCACTAATCACAGGTTTCGGTTAAACTGAGTCTGTATAAAATTACAGTATCAATATTATGGCAGAAATAAAAGTCGGTATTGAGGGAGAAGCCGCAGAAGCAGCAGCAGAAGCTTTAGTAAATATTCCGGGAGTTACAGGAAGTTATGAAGAACTGCAACAAAAAGAGACGGTAGGTGCAGCAATAGCGACTATTATCGGGATTGTTGGGAGTGCGGTTGCATTGGCTGAACAAATCCGCAAATGGTATCAAGAATGGCAAGACAAACCATCTAATAAGGAATTTCATGTAGTTATTTATGACCCGGAAACAGGTAATCGGGTGTTATTAAAAAATGCTTCTGTTGAGAAAATAACGGAAATTTTAAAATCTCTTAGTAAGTAAATCTCTGAGTAAAGCCAGTGCAAACTATTTACATTCAACTTAGAGAAATTCAAGGGGAGACGGTAGAGTTACGCTATCGTTTACCCCAACAAAAACATTATGAATCTCGCATACTTTATTTAGGCGAGATTTCCGCATTGTTGCAGCAGGGAGAAAATGATTTTTATCAACTTTTACCAAATTTGGTCGGGATTGGTAAATTGTTGTTTTTCTGGTTAGATGGGGATGGACGCTGGTTAAGTCGTGCTATACAACAATGTCGAGGTACTGGTTTAATTATTGCTATTAATACAAGTAAAAGCTTTGCTCATTTGCCTTGGGAAGTTTTGCATAATGACAAAGGCTTTTTGGTTAATCAAAATCCCTCTGTTGTACCTGTACGCTGGATTGAAAAAGATGCAGAAGTTTATGCTATTGAGGCGCGAAGGTTGCGGGTGTTGTTTATGGCAACAGACCCGGAAGATGTAATACCGAAGTTAGATTTTGAGCAAGAAGAGACACAAATTTTAGCTGATACTCAAGATATGCCTTTAGAGTTGCGGGTCGAGGAAAGTGGTTGTACTCAAGAGTTAGGTAAAGTTTGGAGTCGTTATATTGATACTTTTGATGTGTTTCATCTGACGGGACACGCATCAATTCAGAAGGAAGCACCATTTACACCGTATTTTATTACAGAAACAGAAACAGGAGAACGACACGAAACTACAGCCGATGAATTAGCAGAAGTTTTGCGTTATCGTTTTCCGCAATTAGTCTTTTTATCTGGTTGTCGCACGGGGGAAGCTGGTAATCAAGGTGCAGTCCCTTCGATGGCTGAAGCATTGATTGAGCAAGGTGCTAAATCTGTGTTAAGTTGGGGTCGTCCAGTAAGAGAGAGGACAGCAACGGCAACAGCAGCCCATC
>DATGXQ010000245.1:0-6234 GCA_035298905.1 Nostocaceae cyanobacterium
AGTTAATACGCTAAGAAACTGAGCGTAATTGATTTTAAAACTAATAACTTTACTATGAGTAAAGAGAAACTTTTTAGCCGCAGACAACTATTGACGCTGGGGTTAGGTGGTATTGGTGTGCTAGGAATAGCAGCATTATGGAAAATGCGGAAAATTAAAGATAAATTTACCATCAAAGTGCCGCCTCAAGATTTAGAAACACTTAACCCAATGAGCGTACTAAGAGAATTTGATTATGGCACATTGAAAACAGAAAATGGTCGGACTATCCGGGAATTTCAAATTACTGCTGAAAATTCTACAATTCAACTTCATAAACAAGAATATTTTCCAGCTTGGGTTCTCAATCATCGCATACCAGGCCCCACACTGAGAGTAAAGCAAGGTGAACGTGTGCGGGTATTATTTTCTAACCAAGGACAAAACCGCCATTCCTTACATTTTCATGGTATTCATCCTTCAGCAATGGACGGAGTAGAAGCAGTTAATAAAGGTGACAAAACTATTTATGAATTTGATGCTTTAACTTATGGAGTTCACCTCTATCACTGTCATATCGAACCAGTTACCCGGCATATTGCTAAAGGTTTGTACGGGATGTTTATTATTGATCCACCTACACCCCGTCCCCCAGCCGATGAAATAGTATTAGTTATGGCTGGATATGATGTAAATGATGATGGACGTAATGAATATTACGCTTTTAATGGCTTACCTCATCATTATATGCATCATCCTATATCTATTAAACAAAATCAGTTAATTCGGTTATACGTGCTAAATATGATTGAATTTGATCCCGTAGCAACATTTCATCTGCACGCTAACTTTTTTGATGTTTATCGTTCGGGAATGAGTCTAACTCCCAGCGAAAAGACAGATGTTATCACTATGGGTACAGCAGAAAGACATATTTTAGAATTTAGCTTTAGTTATCCAGGTAAGTATATGTTCCATCCCCACCAAGACGCGATCGCTCAACAAGGATGTATGGGACAATTTGAAGTTATCCCAATATGAAATATTAATTAGTTTACTAAATAATCTTTTTTGTGAATTTAATAGATTTAGTAGATGAGTAAATATGAAAGTTCAATGAATTATATTGACGAGAAATTACTTTATCACTAAACTTAGTAACTAGCGAAAAGATTAGTGAAAAAAACTGCTAATTTACAACAATAACTATATCCAGGGTTGCTGAATCTCTATCCATCACTCTACAAAGCTGATCATATTTACAACTTGTTTGCCAGCACCTACCCAATCAAGGCTTAATTCAGAAATTATTACTAGCCACTTACTAGAATTTACGATTTCAAAATTAGCTTTTGTGTGATTTCCTCAAACAGCAAAAATATACAGCATATTTCAGGTAAATGAGGTACAAATTTTAGGAACAAAACCTTATGCTAAGAGACTTTCCACTCTGTTCCCCGTTAAGAGTTCCCTGTTCCCTGCTGTATTTTGTAGAAAATCAAAATTAAGTAAGATATCCATGATGCAAAACACTCAAACAGACTCAGAAAAGCAAAATTTCCCTTCACAATTAGATATCGCCAAAGTTTGCATTTATGGGTTGAGTATTTTATCAGCCGGATTGTTATTATTTTTGCCATTTTTTAACATTTTACATCCCAGTCCTTGGCAACGTTGGATGGGATCAATTCATGGCTGTGGTTCTTTATTAGTCACAATTGTTGCAGTTTACGCCGGACATTTAGCCTTTCCTCTGTTAAGAGGATCTGCTAAAGTTTTGCCCCAAATGCGTACTCTTACCTTTTGGTCTAGCTTTCTCGCATTTTTAGCCATTACTTCCGGTAATTGGGCTTATATGCGATATCGCGCTGGTGGTGAATTTGGTGCAGCCCGTGCTTGGTTAAAAGAAAACACACCTTTAGTTCATTTCGTGTTCATGGAATATCACGAATTTAGCGTGTTGTTTACTTTGCCCTTGGGAGTAGCCTGTACCTGGATTTTATGGCAATATGGCGACACAATTTTAGACAAACAAAACAGACCAGTTTTAGCAGCAACCTGTATCGGATTAATGGCTATGATGTTTTATGCCATGGGTGGTTTAGTTACTGGTTTGGGTATTGCCAAAATTCACGCATTGTAATTTCTGAAATCTTGAATAAGTAATGAGACAGAATTAATTACACAATTGATTTCTCTGTTCCCTGTTCCCTGTTCCCTGTTCCCTCTCTCAACGAGTGAATTTAATTTTGTCCAACTACTTAAGTGTAAGCAATGACTAGAAAAACATTACATCAAAATGAAGTAGGAAAAGAAGCTTGGTATAGCGTTGCATGGCAAAAATTAAAACTCTTTCCAGGAAGTTTAGCCGCAGGTTCTCAAAATCCCCCCAAAGTTTCCGGCCCAGCAGCAGCAGCCTTGATTAGTGCAGGAATTGGCTGTTTAACGATGATGATTGTTCAGCATTTTACCGCGATATCAAAAGATATTGATAACATTATTTGGATGTTGGGTAGTTGGATACCAGGTAGCCGCAATGCCAATAAAGTTTATGGAGAAATAGGCAGTTATAGTGGCAAGGAAACAATGTTATTAATTGGCTGGTTAGTCAATTGGATCATTTTACA
This sequence comes from Nostocaceae cyanobacterium, assembly GCA_035298905.1. Lineage (GTDB taxonomy): Bacteria > Cyanobacteriota > Cyanobacteriia > Cyanobacteriales > Nostocaceae > DATGXB01. Next base: position 2,607 of record DATGXQ010000245.1, read on the forward strand.
TTTAGCTTGGCGTAACACCAACGTTAAAACTAGAACAATTTTCTTTTGGATGTTTTTCTTATTCATTGCTGCAACAGCAATGAGTTGGCATCCCCTATTCTCTTATTTGCCATTAATGTAAGTAAAAAAGGTAAAAAAAATGCAAGCAAAGCAGATAGAGAAGTATGCTGTCGCTTTAGTGAGTGTTTGGGTGTTGTTTGCAGTGACGTTTGCGATCGCTATTTTTCGAGTTAGTCACAGTAACAAGTACGGTGGTCTTCACCTCCATAGCTGGACATTAGATGGTAAGCAACCAGCGAAAACAACTAAATAAAATTCTCAATTAGCAATAAACCAAGCCTGAAACTCTATGACAGAAAAGATTTCAGGCTTTTCAATGCCAAAAATGAATACCCCGCAACTCTGGCTTCCCCGCATCCTTCTTTTTGAGAGTAATTGACATTAAGCTTAAGATGTCATATCGTATCTATTGTGAATTATTTGCAATACAAAATGAAAAAATTGTCTAGTACTATCAATAATCAATACTTCAAACATTTTTCAGAATCAGTGAGACCACCAACGTAAAATGCAGGTTACAGACTTTTCTATCAGCATAGCCAATAACGGAAAATCAGTGGTTTCAAGCCCTTCCTCAAAAACTGTCCCGGCTATTAATAACAGTAATTAAGTTATTCAAAAATATTATTTTTCTTAGATGAAACTGCACTGTAAATAATATAGCTCTAATAAACATCTTAACATTTACAAATTTTTACACTTTATTTGGAGAAAAAATGATTAAGTTCCGCTATATCTGTTTAGCTGTAGCTGCTTGTATTACAGTTTCCCTGAGTTCTTGTACTGGAAGTACACCAACAGCAGAAAATCCTGCTACTCCTACAGCTACCCCCGCCGCACAAGTAAATCATAGTAATCATAGTAGCCATAGTAACAAGGCAAAAATTAATATTAATACGGCTATTTTGTCAGAATTAGATAAATTTGAAGGTAAATTAGGCGTACCAGCCTTATCAAATAAAATTCAAGCTGGTAGACCTTATGCTACTCCTGAAGATTTAGTGACAAAAAAAGTCATTACTCAAGCACAGTTTGACCAAATCAAAGATATGGTAACTGTTGAAGAAGTAGTGCTAACAGGTGAAGCTAAAGATGTAGACTACATGACCAAATTAGGGTTAATGAAAGGACATCTTTTAGTAGCACAAGAACTATTAGACCAAAACCAACCAAAACAAGCAGAACCACACATTGGACATCCAGTAGAAGAGATTTATGTCGATGTGGAAGAACAGCTACAAGAACGCAATGTGAAAGAGTTCAAATCTAGCTTAATTAGTTTAGGTGATTTAGTCAAATCCAATCCTAAAGATGGTAAAATTAAGAACAACTTTACCACTTCCATGCAAGCAGTAGATGGAGCGATCGCTGCTTTACCATCTGAAGTAAAATCCAAACCAGCATTTATTTTACAGGTAATAAATGGCTTACTAGATGCCGCTAACTCCGAATACAAAGCAGCAGTAGCCAATGGCAAAATTACCGCCGCCATTGAATATCAAGACTCACGAGGTTTTGTCATTTACGCCAACGAATTATATAAAAGTACATCTACCCAAATAGCACAAGCAAATCCCCAAGCAAATCAAACAATAGAACAAACTTTTACAGAACTGTTAAAAGTTTGGCCTTCTGTCATTGCACCCCCTCAAGCAGTTAAAACCCCTGAAGATGTTACTAAACTCGTAAAAACTATTGAGGAAACCTCGCAAAAAGTAATCGAAGTCACCAATACTCAAGCACAAAATTAGCATAGAAACACCATTGGATGTAAACAGTAAAAAGTTTAAGATGATTAATTAGAGAGTAAATAGTTAAGAGTAAGCATATTTCAGGCTAAAAACACCTGAAACGAATACAACTCTTAACTCAATAACCTCTCAGTTGTAATTTTGCTTCACTTAACAACTAATGCAAGAGCTTGACCACCAAAAAACCATCGACTTACTCAACGCCATCATGGAATTTGAACTAGCCGGAGTAGTGCGCTATACTCACTATTCCTTGATGGTAACAGGCCCCAACCGTTTACCAATCGTAGCTTTTTTCAAAGCTCAAGCCAGCGAATCTTTACTTCATGCTCAACAAGTAGGAGAAATTCTCACCGGTCTAGATGGTCATCCTTCCTTGAGAATCGCTCCAATGGAAGAGACTTATAAACATACAGTTAAGGATATCTTAGCTGAAAGCTTAAGCCATGAAAAAAAAGCACTAGACTTGTATAAAAGTCTGCTAGAAGTAGTCACTAATGCCAGCATTTATTTAGAAGAATTCGCTCGTAACATGATTGGACAAGAAGAGATGCACAATCTTGAACTGAAAAAAATGTTACGCGATTTCAGCTAATATTTTCACATTCATTGGTCATTAACTAAACAAACTAATGACCAATGACCAAGAACTAATAAATAATCACTAATAGATAATGACTAATAACTATGAATTTTAGTACCGCCTTACCTACTTTTGTGATTACCCTCCGAGAAGGAGTAGAAGCTGCTCTTGTTGTTGGGATTGTTCTAGCTTTGTTAAAAAAAGCCAAACAATCTCAGCTTAATCCTTGGGTATATTCTGGTGTAGCTGTTGGCATTGTTGTTAGTGCCTTAATCGGAATTGTATTTACCTGGCTGATAAAATTGCTGGGTTCTATCAACACTCAATATACATCTGTAGTTGAACCAGTATTAGAAGGAGTATTTGGCTTACTAGCAATTGTCATGCTTAGTTGGATGCTAATTTGGATGACTAAGCAAGCTAAATCAATGAAAGCCCAAGTTGAAGGAGCAGTGACACAAGCATTAACCCAAAATTCTCATGCTGGTTGGGGTGTTTTTAGTTTAATTTTAGTTGCCGTTGTCCGCGAAGGTTTTGAAACAGTTTTATTTATTGCTGCTAATTTTCAACAAGGTTTAATACCAACAATAGGTGCTTTGAGTGGTTTAGCAGTAGCCGCAGGAATTGGCGTACTTTTATTTAAACTGGGAGTCAAAATTAATATCCGCCAATTTTTTAAAGTCATGGGCATTTTATTAATTTTGATTGTCGCTGGTTTAGTTGTTTCTGCATTAAAACATTTTGATGAAGCAGTAGCTAGTCTTGCTCTCAGTAACCGTGCTTCCGAAAATCTTTGCTTTTATTATGAACACTTTACTAAAATTCACTCTTGCATTTTAGGGCCAATGGTTTGGAATACCACGAAAATTTTACCTGATGAAAAATTTCCTGGTATTGTTCTCAAATCTTTATTTGGTTACAGAGATAAACTGTATCTGGTGCAAGCAGTGAGCTATTTAGTGTTTTTAGTCAGCATTGGCGGCTTATATTTCCGTAGTCTAACTGGAGGTATTTTTCCAGCCCCAAAAAATATCCCAGTTGCCGAAAAATAAGCTTTTAGATGTAGAGACTTTCCATAACACGTCTCTACCATAGAACATGAGAAATCTAAATTTGTAAATTACTGTAAAATGTGGATTAGAGATAATATAAATCTAAAATCCACATTTTTATTTAAAACAAAATTTATCGTAGATTGGGTAGCAACTCACATGCGATGCTTCCCCCCGTTGAG
>DATGXQ010000246.1:0-29627 GCA_035298905.1 Nostocaceae cyanobacterium
CCTTTGTACCAAGTCCCCATCTTCTATTTGCAACACTGCCCCAGGACTGACTCGGTAAGGACGACCAGCACGGATAGTTACAGTATAGGTATCACTGGGAGCGAGAGAAGAAGAATCTGACCCGGCTACCCCTGCTCCTCCTGCTTTCTTCACATCCACCACTTGTCCAGATTCGGAAGCAAACACGCCAGATGCGATTTCTGCCCCTTCTACCAGCAAGTCACCTTTCTTCACTTTGGGCTGAACGCTGGTATTAATGTTGACTAAATCGCTGTGACGTAATACTAAACAACGCCTTACTGCTTCTGTTCCTTTCTGTACACCCCGGACGATACCCCCTTCTTTACACAAGATTTGGGTACGGGCTACTACAGAACCAGGGGCAATGGTTTGGCCATCTTGGACTTCTAGGGTAGTTTGGGTACTGCCTTGGGTAGCATCTGCTGCAATATCCCGACGAATAACTAAAGATTCCAGAATTACCAGTTGTAAACGTTGTACTTCTGGGTCTTCCGAATCTGGTAGTAACTCAATATCTGCTGCTAGAGGTGAGGCGTTGTGGTCTTGTTCCCCTTCCTGCTCAATTTCTAATACTAATTGAGTCCGTAATAATTCCACTCCTTCCACAGATTTGACCCGTTCTGAGTCTTTGTAGGGAACCCGTTGGACTGCTCGCAATTGGATCGATCGCCCTGTTTGTTGACTAACTGAGGTAGTGGAAGGTACATCAGGATTACTGGGAACAGCAAACTCTACCACTGGACGACTTAATAAAGCCGGGCCTTCTGGTGATTCTACATACTGGATATAACGCAGTTCTGTCACCACAGAGCCTTGCAACTCTTCCCCTGGCTGGACGAAGGTATTATCCTTGCTCATCACTGCCTCTGGGTCATCGACCATCAGCAGTTCACCAGGCTTAATCACTACTTCCCGCAGGATGTCATTTTTCTGGGTGACTTCGACGACACCACTGGTTTGACAGAAGATATCTTTAACTACTTCTGTACCAGCTTCCACAAACTGCCCATCTTCTACCAACAACAAGGAAATATCTTTGTTGACTTCGTGGGTTTCTTCGGGAATCCACAGCAGTGTACCGCCTTGAACTACCTCATAACCTTGCTTGGCTTTGCCTTTTTTCTGCACTTCCACGCCAGCAAACTTCAAAAAGCCGCCTGTGGTGGTGCGGTAGCGATCGTCTATTAATTCCGCTACTACTTGACCATTTTGCACTTTTGTGCCTGGTGTAGCGCGGAGGTTAAAGACCTGCTTATTACCTGTGGTAACAAGATAGTTATTGCGACCTTGGGAGCTTTGCACGGTGACGGTGGCTTGGTCTAGCACCACGGAAGCGGTGATAATTTCAATTTCTCTGGTACTTTTCCCAGGAATCGCTTCTGGCAACCGCACTACCCCACCATGTAAGGTGGTTAACTTGGTTTCTGCCAACACCCCATTACTTTCAATGGCATCTCCATTCTTGACCACCAATTCTGCACCAGGGGGCAAATTATACACTTCCCCTGAGAGAATCCAAATCAAACCTCCTCTCGCCGCAGTGGTGGTGGTGTTGCCTTGGCGGTCGGTTTTTTGTTCTGCCACCACTTCCGCAAACTGCACCTCTCCGGCTAGGTCAGAGGCTACATCTTTTACTGCTTTTTCAGTGTTAGTACGAGTTGTCCGTCCCCCGATCGCCACTTCCGCGATTAACTGCCCTGCTTTTACCTGTTTACCATCACCTAAATAAAGTGTGGAACCTTGGGTAATTTGGATTTCTTGGTTAGCTGCGCCCTCCTTGGCTTCTACCGTCAGCGTGCCACTGGTTTCTACATACAGGGCATCTTCCCCGTGCCGGGTACGGAAGGGACGGGTACGCAGTTTGCGGGGAATTTTCACAGTTCCATCAATCTTGGATCTCACCTGTTGGGCAACTTCCCCGGTGAACACCCCACCAGTGTGGAATGTCCGCATGGTTAACTGTGTCCCTGGTTCACCAATACTTTGAGCGGCGATAATCCCCACTGCTTCCCCTAAATCTACCATTTTGGCATGAGCCAAACTCCAGCCATAGCAGTGCTGACATACAGAACGGGCGGCTTCACAGGTGAGGGGAGAACGCACTACTACTTCTTTGACTCCGGCTTTTTCAATGTTCAGTGCCAAGTCATCGGAAATGGGGGTATTGCGGGGGGCAATCACCTCGCCAGTGGTAGGATGAACTACGTCTTCACCGACTACCCTACCCATTAACCGAGTAGAGAGTTTAATTAAGGTCTTGTTCCCCTCGGTCATGGCTTTGAGGGGAATACCTCTAGTTGTGCCGCAGTCAATTTCCCGGATAATTACATCTTGGGATACGTCTACTAGACGACGGGTAAGATAACCAGAGTCCGCAGTCCGAAGTGCTGTATCTACTAGACCCTTTCTTGCACCGTAAGAAGAAATAATGTATTCAGTTACTGTTAGCCCTTCCCGGAAGTTGGTTTTAATGGGTAAGTCAATGATTTCCCCTTGGGGGTCAGCCATCAGTCCCCGCATCCCCACGAGCTGCCGCACCTGAGAGATATTCCCCCGCGCCCCAGAGAATGCCATCATGTAGACGGAGTTGAGGGGGTTAGTTTTTTTGAAGTGCAAAACCACCTCATCCTTGAGAGCTTCGCTGGTGCCGTTCCAGGTGTCAATTACCTTTTGGAAGCGTTCAACTTCGGTGATTTCGCCGCGTTTGAACCGAGATTCCGTAGCCCGGATTTCCTCTTCTGCTGCTTCTAGGAGCGATCGCTTGGAAGGAGGAACCATCAAATCGTCTACACTAATAGACACACCTGCTTTGGTGGCATAGCGGAAACCCAAGTCCTTGAGCTTATCCGCCATCACCGCCGTCCGCGCTGTCCCATAATGGGTAAATGCCCAGGAAATTAAATCTCTCAGTTTACCCTTGTTAACTACAAGATTGCGAAAAACTGTTTTTGGTGTCATTAGTGATTAGTCCCTAGTGATTGGTGATTGGTGATCGGTGATCGGTGATCGGGAGATTGGTAAATGGCGATAGGGTAAGAATTGTTTATTTTTTGGTTCCCAGTCACCAGTCAGCAGTCCCCGATCACCAATCCCCAATCCCCTAACTCGCTAAAGCTTCCTGAATTGCTTTGTTGTAAATCACACGACCAGCAGTGGTGCGGATATACTGAGAAATTAAATTCCCTTGGTTATCTTCGCGCACACGACGGTATTTATAAATCAATGTCCGGCTACCATCAGGGTTTTCTATCACCTCTTGCGGCTCATTGTCTGGTTCTGGTTGTTCTACTTCCCCATCAAACCGCACGTAAACATAGGCGTGTAGTTCAATTTGTCCCTGGTCATAGGCCATAATCGCATCATCTAAAGAAGCAAAGAACCGTCCCGCACCTTTAGTCGCATTGGGGTTTTCCGCCGTCAGATAATACGCCCCTAGCACCATATCTTGGCTAGGAGTAATAATCGGCTTACCTGTGGCTGGGGACAGGACATTATTAGAAGCCAGCATTAACAGCCGTGCTTCTGCCTGACTTTCCAGTGATAAGGGGACGTGAACCGCCATTTGGTCGCCGTCAAAGTCCGCGTTAAAGGCAGGACATACCAAAGGATGGAGTTGAATGGCGCGACCTTCCACTAAAATTGGTTCAAAGGCTTGAATACCTAGACGGTGCAGAGTGGGTGCTCGGTTGAGCAGTACGGGGTGGCCTTCGATTACCTCTTCTAAAACATCCCACACGCTGGGGTCAGAACGAGAAATGAGTTTTTTCGCCGCTTTAATATTGTTCACCATCCCAGAGCGAATCAAGCGGTTGATCACAAACGGCTGGAACAGTTCGATCGCCATTTCTCTAGGCAGTCCGCACTGGTGGATATTCAGCTTTGGTCCCACCACAATTACAGAACGTCCAGAATAGTCCACCCGTTTACCCAACAGGTTTTGGCGGAACCGTCCTTGTTTACCTTCAATAATGTCTGACAAAGACTTCAAGGGGCGGTTATTTGCCCCTACCACCGTCCGTCCCCGGCGACCATTGTCAATCAAAGCATCCACCGCTTCTTGCAGCATCCGCTTTTCGTTTCGGACAATGATTTCTGGCGCTAAAATTTCTTGTAATCTAGCTAGGCGGTTATTGCGGTTAATTACCCGCCGATATAAATCATTCAGGTCACTGGTAGCAAATCTGCCCCCATCTAACTGCACCATTGGGCGCAAGTCTGGAGGAATGACCGGAATAACTGACATCACCATCCACTCTGGCTGAGAACCAGTAGCGATAAAGTTGTCAATTACCCGTAACCGTTTGATTAGCTTGGCGCGTTTTTGTCCCTTAGCGCTACCAATTTCTTCCCGTAGAGTTTCGGCTTCTTGCTCTAAGTTAATATCAGCCAATAGCCGCAGTAGCGCTTCCGCCCCAATACCTACTTCGACCCCCACCAGTTGGGAATCTTCACTGTATATCTGGTCTTCAATTTCTAGCCACTGGTCTTCACTCAGTAGTTGCTTATAGGTGAGAGTTTCCGCATTACCAGGGGCCAAAACTACATAAGAGTTGAAATAAACAATTTGTTCTACATCCCGCAAGGGCATATCTAACAAAATCGCGATATAGCTGGGGATGCCCTTGAGATACCAAACGTGAGCAACAGGAGCAGCCAGCTTGATAAAGCCCATGCGGTGACGGCGCACCCTTGATTCAGTAACTTCTACACCACAACGTTCACAGACAATACCTCTGTGACGTACCCGTTTATATTTACCACAGTGACATTCCCAGTCCTTTGCTGGTCCAAAGATTCGCTCGCAGAACAAGCCGTCCATTTCCGGTTTTAGAGTCCGGTAATTGATCGTCTCTGGTTTAGTCACCTCACCCACGATCTGACCATTAGGTAAAGTACGTTCACCCCATTGGCGGATTCGCTCTGGTGATGCTAAACCAATTTTGACGTAATCAAACTGATTACTTTGCGCTGATCTCATGACAATTAAAAATTAAAAATGCAAAATTAAAAATCTCTAGTGATCGGTGATCGGGTATTGGTGATTGGTGATCGGGTATTGGCGATTGGTGACTGGGGATTGGCGATTGGGTAAGAATTATTTTTTATTCCCAGTCACCAGTCCCCAGTCACCAGTCCCCAGTCACCAGTCCCCAGTCACCAATCCCTACTCATCATCTTCCAGCGATTCGCGGGATAGAGATTCGTAAGTTGGACGGGGTGGTGTGCGGCGAGATGCTTGGTCTGCCATTAAATCGACTTCTACATCCAAGGAACTGCCATCTGTCTGAGTTTCTACTTTGTGGACAGCGATATCCAAACCCAAAGACTGTAACTCCCGCATCAATACTTTGAAGGATTCTGGTGTTCCTGGTCTGGGAATAGCTTTACCTTTAACGATCGCATTGAGAGCTTCATTTCTCCCCTGCATATCGTCAGATTTCACAGTTAACAACTCTTGCAAGGTATAGGCTGCACCAAAAGCTTCTAGCGCCCACACTTCCATTTCTCCAAACCTTTGACCACCTTGTTGGGCTTTACCACCCAATGGTTGTTGTGTGACCAGAGAGTAGGGGCCTGTAGAACGGGCGTGAATCTTGTCATCTACCAGGTGGACTAGCTTGAGCATATAAGCAACACCTACCGTCACCGGTCTGTCAAATGGTTCACCAGTCCGACCGTCGTAAACCATGATTTTACCGGAGTCGTCGGGGTTATATACCCAGTTTCTCCCAGTTTCGTCCCTGGCTTCTTGCAATTTCCCATGAACGATGCGCCGCGAAGATTCTTCACCGTACATTTCATCAAAGGGAGTAATCTTAAACCGCACTCCTAAATTTTGACCAGCCCAACCTAATAAACACTCAAATACTTGACCAACGTTCATCCGGCTGGGTACACCCAAGGGGTTAAGCACAATATCTACGGGTGAGCCGTCTGGCAGGTAGGGCATATCTTCAATTGGTAAAATCCGGGAAATAATCCCTTTATTACCGTGCCTTCCAGCCATCTTGTCGCCCACTTGAATTTTGCGTTTTTGGGCTACATACACCCGTACTACCATATTGGCTCCTGGTGGTAGTTCGTCCCCTTGTTCACGGGTAAAGAGGCGCACATCTACGACCCGGCCTTTTTCACCGTTGGGAACGCGCAGGGAGTTATCTCGTACATCCCGTGCTTTTTCACCGAAAATTGCCCGCAGTAATTTTTCTTCTGGGGGTTGGTCTGATTCTCCTTTGGGGGTGACTTTCCCTACTAAGATATCTCCTGCTTCTACCCAAGCACCGATGCGAATAATCCCTTGTTCGTCTAACTGGCGTAGGGCATCTTCCCCGACGTTGGGAATTTCTCTAGTAATTTCTTCTGGCCCTAGTTTGGTTTGTCTAGCCTCAATTTCGTATTTTTCAATGTGTATTGAGGTGTAAATATCATCTTGAACTAAACGCTCAGAAATTAAAATTGCGTCTTCGTAGTTATAGCCTTCCCAGGGCATGTAAGCGACAACGATATTTTGCCCTAATGCCAACTCGCCTCCTTCTGTGGAGGAACCATCAGCTAGTACTTGTCCAGCTACGACCTTTTCCCCAGTCCGTACTAAGGGTTTTTGGTTTAAGCAGGTGTCTTGGTTGGAGCGTTGGTACTTAGACAGGGGATATTTAATTACTTTGTCGTTGGCTATCTGGGTGCTATCTGTTGCTTTGCCACTGGTAATTGCGGGCTGGTTAGTCACTCTGACGCGAATTTCGTTAGCGTCTACATAAATCACATCCCCATCGGTACGGGAAACAATCACCATCCCAGAGTCTCTGGCGGCTTGAGCTTCTAGACCTGTACCCACTAAAGGACGTTCTGGTTTCAACAGTGGTACTGCTTGCCGTTGCATGTTGGAACCCATGAGAGCGCGGTTAGCGTCATCATGTTCCAAGAAGGGAATCATGCTAGTAGCCACGGAAACGATTTGCACTGGAGAAACTGCCACGTAGTCTACTTGTTCAGGGGTAGTGGTGGAGAATTCCTGGCGATAGCGTACTGGTACTTGGGGGCCGATAATGTAGCCGTTTTCATCAACGGGTATATCTCCTGGTGCTACCCGGAGATCATCTTCTTCGTCGGCGGTCATGTACACCGGTTGCAGGTCGAATCTGACGCGTCCGTTTTCTACGGGTCTAAAGGGTGTTTCTAGGAAGCCATAGAGGTTAACACGGGCATGGGTAGCTAGGGAACCAATCAAACCTGCGTTGGGGCCTTCTGGGGTTTCAATGGGGCAGATGCGTCCGTAGTGGCTGGGGTGAATATCCCGCACGGCGAACCCTGCCCGTTCTCTGGTCAAACCACCGGGGCCAAGGGCAGAAAGGCGACGTTTATGGGTCAGTTCTGCTAGGGGGTTGGTTTGATCCATGAACTGACTCAGTTGGCTGGAACCAAAGAACTCTTTGATAGCAGCTACTAAGGGTTTGGGGTTGACGAGGGAGGCAGGGGTAAGGACTTCCGCATCAGATACAGTCATCCGTTCCCGAATGATTCTTTCTAATCTGTTTAAACCGACTCTGACTTGGTTTTGCAATAATTCGCCGACGCTTCTCACCCGACGGTTGCCCAGGTGGTCGATGTCATCAACGTTGCCAATGTCGTACTCTAGGTTAATTAGGTAGTCAACGGCGGCTAAGATGTCGGTAGAGGTAAGGACGCGCACGGTATCAGGGACGGAGAGGCGCAGTTTTTTGTTAAGTTTATAGCGGCCTACTCTGCCTAAGTCGTAGCGTTTGGGGTCGAAGAAGCGAGAATCTAGGAGTTGTTGTCCGCCTAGCACTGTGGGGGGTTCACCAGGGCGGAGTTTGCGGTATAACTCCATCAGGGCTTCTTCTTCGGAGAATTGACCTTCTTTTTCAATGGTTTTTTGGAAGTACTCAGGGTGGCGCAGGGCATCAAAGATTTCGTTATCTGATAAACCCAGGGCTTTGAGGAGGACTTGGGCTGAGAGTTTGCGGGTTTTATCGATGCGTACCCACACTAAATCATTACGGTCTGTTTCAAATTTTAACCAAGCCCCCCGGTTGGGAATTAAGCTAGCTGAATAGGTACGTCGCCCGTTTTTGTCTATTTCTGATTTGTAGTAAACTCCAGGCGATCGCACAATTTGGTTGACAATTACCCGCTCGGCTCCGTTAATAATAAACGTACCGCGATCGGTCATTAAAGGTAGATCGCCAATAAATACTTCCTGTTCTTTAATATCCCCTGTCTCTTTGTTTAACAGCCTTGTAGGGACATACATTTGTACTGCATAGGTACTATCCCGCCGCTTGGCTTCTTCGACACTGTACTTTGGTTCTTTGAGTTTGTAGTTTTGACCCAAAAAGTGCAGTTCTAGTTTGCCTGTATAGTCTGTGATTGGACTAAAGGAGTTTAGCTCTTCTATTAACCCTTCTTCTAAAAACCAGCGAAAACTAGAACGCTGGATTTCAATTAAGTCGGGCAACAGAAAGGCGCTTTCCATGTATTTGTCGTTAGTCATGCCTCTACCTTTGTCAACCTGGTTAAACTTTTGGCGTTTGTCAGTCGTCAGTTGTCAGTTGTTTTTATTACTCACTATTGACCATTGACTAATCACTATTAACTACTTCGCCGCAGAAATTAAATCTGGAATCGATAATTTTAACAAGGGGGGAATTGCCCTTTTTTGGGAAGTCAGAACTGGCCAAATCTTGCTTGGAGATTGATGCCACCCCAATAACTGGTTGAGATCAGCTTGAGTTTGATCTGTTTTCCTCACTTCCCCTCCAAACAGCGCGTTAACTTATCTTTGCACAGCCACACTGTTGTGTCTTTAGAAGACCTCATCTATACTCACAATGAGACCCCAAACTTGAGGCATTAGTGAGAGTCTGTTTGCTCTTGACTTATGAGTTGATCTTGCTTTTTTAGTCACAAGGCAATTACATTTAACAATTTTCTATAGGTTTAATCCACAGAGATTCGCTGTTGTACAACAATCCCAATCAATTAAGGTAGGCAAAATTTTTGATTGATTGAGAGCATCCGCCTGTAGAGTTATGGTGGTTCGCCAAACCCCTATAATTTATGAGTTGGGATTGAGCAGGTTGACATCAGCTTAAAATTGGTCTAGGAGTGATAAATTCCTTTCCTTATCATTATGGCGCAAGGTAAATGTTTTGGAGGGAATAATATTAGCATATTTTTGTCCTCCCAGGGTCTTATTTTCTTAAATTGGTGTTTTCTGTGGTACTAGGTTGTGCTGTTTAATGTCAAACCAAACAGTCTACAAGCATTTTTCGTGGTTTGATTGGCGATCGCTTCTACAGTTTCTCCTCGCAGTTGAGCTAGTTGCTCGGCTACATAACGAACATAGGACGGTTCATTACGTTTTTCTCCACGCTTGGGAACTGGAGCTAGAAAAGGGCAATCCGTTTCTATGAGCAGGCGATCGTGATGCACTATTGCTGCTGCCGCTTGGATGGTTTTAGCACTTTTAAAGGTGAGTGTTCCACTGAAGCTGATATAAAAACCTAAATCTAAAAACCATTGGGTTTCTTCGCTTCCTCCTCCCCAACAATGCATTACACCCCGTAGTCTTTCTCCTTCTCGCTCCCGCCATTTGGCTAAGATTTTCCTCATTTCCACTGCCGCATCCCGACAATGAATAATGACTGGTAAATTTAGTTCAGTGGCGATCGCTAGTTGGGACTCAAAGACAAAGCTTTGTTCTACACAGTTACTAGCCTTATAAAAATCTAGCCCCATTTCTCCTATCGCCACTACTTTGCTATCAGACTTAGCCAAAGATTTAATTTGCTCGGCTGTCTTGTCACTCCATTTAGGGGCATCTAGGGGATGTAAACCCACTGCAAAGCTTACTTCCGGAAACTGGTGAGCTATAGCTTGAATACTGGCAAACTCCTCTGGGTGGACACAGGAATGCACTAGGTGTACTACTCCTACTTCTTGCCAGCGCGAGCGAACTGCTGCTAAATCTGGCTGAAAAGCTGTGAAGTTTAAATGTACGTGGGTATCTATTAACTGCATAGTTAAGGATTGTTCATTTAGTCATTGGCATCATGACCAATGACTAAAGGCTGTTGACTAAGCGGTAGCTGTTTGGGTGTGGGGTTTAAGTTTGTGAGCCAGTCTGGACTTCTTCCTTGCCCCATTATTGGGATGCAGCACACCCCGCTTCACAGCGCGATCAATCTTGCTATAAGCTGCCGAGATACGCGCATCCACCTCTTGTTTTAGTTCTGGGGTAGGATTAGCTGCATAGGCTTCAACAGCTAGTAAAGATTTTTTGATCAGCGTCTTAACTGCTGATTTATATGCTTTGTTACGCAGTCGGTTACGTTCTGCGATTTGGGCGCGTTTAAGAGCAGACTTTGAATTCGCCACAGTTAGTTCCAGAAAAGACTAATTAAATATGTACACACACTACTAGACTTACTAATATAGCATTTATATTGCCAATGTGGACATTTTTGCCAAAAATTCTACTCCCTTTTTTTAATGAGAGATGAGGAGGCAGGGGGCAGGGGAAACATGGAAAGGGGAGACGCGGAGAGGGGAGACGCGGAGAGGGGAGAATTTCTCTGTATTTCTTTCTCCGTGTCCCCGCGTCCCCATGTCCCCGTGTCCCCGCGTCCCCGTGTCCCCTCGTCCCCGTGTCCCCTCGTCCCCGTGTCAGAGCGTCTGGAGCGTCTCTTCTGCCCCCCTGCCCAATCTCCATCCCCAATCCACTACTAATGCGCTAAAATAAGATATTCAAACCAATAAAAGTTCTACTCACCACTATCTTCATCAGGGATTTGACTGTTAATATAGTTGTTTCTCAAAGAAAAGAAGATGTTTGGTGCCTCTAAAAAACGTCAAGACGCAAAATCTTGAGTCTATACGGAATAGAGGTGATGAAGTCAGAAAATAACTAAAAGCTCAACTCGGAATCCTACGGTTTTAGACTATTTTTAGGGATAAACAGTAGGTGCAAGAGTCCTAAAAAGGCTCATCTGCTCCTTGCCGTCAAGCCTGTAAAGGCGATCGGACTGAGAAGATCAACTGCCTAGCCAGCAATATAATACGCTCAAAACCTTGGGAGTATCAAAGAAATCCAGGTTAAGCTAGAGAAGAGAATGAGAGTCAGCTTCAACCCCTCAAAGGTGAAAAGCTAAACGAAATTCTCAGGCGGGAATATTCTAATTTTGGCATTGTCCTTACTCCATGCTGCGAATTATTACTCAGCAGGCAGACGTTAGAGCAGAGCTACAACGGATCTGCGATCGCACCCACGATGAACAAGTGCTTCACAAAGAGGCAACGGTGCGGGAGGTGTTGCAAGCAGTGAAACGCCAAGGCGACAAAGCTGTATTGCATTACACAGCCGAATTTGACCACCAAACCTTGAAGCCAGAAGAACTCAGAGTCACAGGCTCAGAACTAGATGCAGCTTATCAACAGGTATCTAAAGATTTGCTGGAGGCTATTCGTCTGGCTTGTCGCCAAATTGAAGCCTTTCACCGTCAGCGAGTACCAAAAAGCTGGGTACACTTTGGCGATGATGAAGTAGTGCTGGGCAAACGTTACACTCCTGTAGACCGAGCAGGTTTATATGTGCCTGGTGGACGGGCTGCTTATCCCAGTACGGTGCTGATGAATGCAGTACCAGCTAAAGTGGCGGGTGTACCCCGGATAGTGATGGTAACACCACCAGGAGCAGGTAAAGGCATTAATCCAGCAGTGCTAGTAGCAGCCCAAGAAGCAGGTGTACAAGAAATTTATCGCATTGGCGGCGCCCAGGCGATCGCGGCTTTAGCCTACGGTACAGAAACAATACCCAAAGTAGACGTAATTACTGGGCCTGGTAATATTTACGTCACTTTAGCGAAAAAATTGGTTTATGGGACAGTAGGCATTGACTCTTTGGCTGGGCCGAGTGAAGTGCTAGTTATTGCCGATGAAACAGCTGATCCTGTACATGTGGCGACAGATTTATTAGCCCAAGCTGAACATGACCCAATGGCGGCGGCGATTTTGTTAACCACAGATGCAGCTCTAGCTAAAAATGTCCAGGTAGCTGTAGAAAGGCAGTTAATAGACCATCCCCGGCGGATAGACACAGAAAAGGCGATCGCTCACTATGGCTTAATAGTAGTGGTGGAATCTCTAGAAGCAGCAGCAGAACTCTCTAACGAATTTGCCCCAGAACATTTAGAACTAGAAATTCAAGATCCTTGGGCTTTGTTACCCCAGATTCGTCATGCAGGGGCTATCTTCTTGGGTTACTCCACACCAGAAGCAGTAGGGGACTATCTTGCAGGGCCTAACCATACCTTGCCAACCTCTGGTGCAGCCCGTTATGCTTCTGCTTTAAGTGTGGAAACATTCCTGAAACACTCAAGTATTATTCAATACTCCCAAACTGCGCTCAAAAAAGTTGCTAGTGCCATAGATACGCTGGCAACCACCGAAGGTTTGCCTTCTCATGCTGATTCAGTCCGCCGCCGCTCTCAAAAGGAAGAGTAGTTTATAATACATATTTTTTACTGGATACGGTTGGCAAAAGTGACTTTATAAGTACAAACTGAGGGTCTATGATTGGAGTGGGGTCAAATCATTGACATGATCCTGCTCCAAACAATTATTGGTAAAAATGCCAATAGTTCTTTCTAGCTGTTTATTGATGGGATACTCTTGAGGAGACTAGAGCGGTGTTAAAAACTATTTTGGTAGCTCTGGATGGGTCAGAAATCGCAGAAAGAGTAATTCAAACCTTAGATGATTTAGTATTATCACCAGACGCTAAGGTGATTCTCTGTCATGTATTTTCTACCTCAGAGTCGGAAATGGAACTACAGGCCGATCGACCTCAGTCAGAGTCACCAAAGTTTTCCTATTTCCATATTGAAAAACAACTGCAAACCTATCAGGAAAAATTATCAGTCGAAAGTGAGCTAGAAATAGTCTCTGGTGATCCTGCTGAGGAAATCATTCGTTTAGCCAATATCCATAAAACTGACTTGGTGGTTATGGGTAGTCGTGGTTTAACGGGAATGAAGCGTATTGTTTCGGGTTCAGTCAGTACCCAAGTTATGGAAGAGGCTAATTGTTCAGTGTTAATAGTTAAACCCAGTAAAAATTCATTGATGATGTAGAACCGTAAAAGCACCAGCTTTAGGATGCAAGTTCCTAAGCATCTGTTGCACTCATCGGTCTACAATGGAAAAAAGTATTGGAAAGAATTTTTGCAATAAAATAGCTATATTATCAACATTAGTGAGAAAAATTATTAATAATTTTACGATTTTCCGTGGTTTCAGCTCTTGGTATTGACCTACTTGACAATTTCTGATATACTCACTGTAAAATCTAAGGCTTTGTTCTAAACATTTTTATTATTCTGTTGATCATTCTAGAAATTTCTCTCTTAATTACTTAACCCATTTATTTAGAGTTATACCTAAAAATTGTTCCAGTTCAGTAATGCTATTCAGGTGATTAATAATAGCATTAAGTTCTTGGTTTTTCGCATCAACCACGCTTTTTTCAAAAGCAATAATATCCGTCATAGAGATATTGCTACCTAATCTCATTCTTTCTCTAGCATTAACTAGTTTAGTTTCAGCTAACTTTCTAGCTTGTTGTGCTAATTTGATTTGCTGGAACGTATTTTCAGCATTACGCACTTTAGTTTTTAATTCTTCTTTCAGATTTTCTCTACTTTTATCTAGCGCAATATTAGCAGTTTGTAAGTTAATTTTACTACGTGCTACTGCATTATCTTGACTATAATTCCCAAATTCTCGACTTAAAGTTAAAGAAGAAGTTAAATTACTTGTATCTGAAGTATTCCCAGCACTGTTAAAACTGTAACCCAAATTCAATCTTAAATCAAATTGCTGTTGATTTTCCGCTTCTGTGATATTGAACTTAGCATTTTCCACAGCGTTGAGCGCATTAAGATAACCACTATTATTAGTTAAAGCTAATTCTAACATTTCCTCAAAACCAGGTAAATTTAAACTTGCTGGAGGGATAGGAGTTTCAATAGCGACTAATTTTTTACGCACAGGTAAATCTAAAATTTTCAGCAAATTAGTAATTGCTTGTTCTAACT
This sequence comes from Nostocaceae cyanobacterium, assembly GCA_035298905.1. GTDB lineage: Bacteria > Cyanobacteriota > Cyanobacteriia > Cyanobacteriales > Nostocaceae > DATGXB01. The sequence goes on from DATGXQ010000246.1 coordinate 14,135, forward strand.
CTCCTCTCGTATTGACTAAGTTTACTTCTTGTTGAGCAATATCAGCTTGACGTTCAACCAGATTATTTCTGGGTATTCTTCCAAAATCAAAAAGCGCTTGTAATCTCTCTAAATCTTTTTTAGCATTTTCTACAGAAAATTCTTCAATTTTTAGTCTTTCTTGTGCTAATAACAAACTCCTATAAGTGAGGATTGTATTAGTTATCGTTTGCGAAATAGTATTAGTAAAGTTGAGAAGATTAGCTTTTTCCGTTAATCGAGCTTTTTGAATGTTGATGCTATTATAGCCTGTACCAGAACCCCTTAATAACGGTTGGCTCAAATTCAGATTGATGCTTTGACTAAGGGTATTTGTGTCGGAATAAATATTTAAAGAATTATTTTGTAATAACTGATTTTGTCCTTGCCATGTTAAAGTAATATTACCACCAGTAGGTATTTTCCAATTCAGGTTAGCATTTAAACTAGCGGTTGTATTATTGCTTTGATTATATCCATTTTGATTATTAGTAAAATTCAACGCAATTTGTGGAGTGAATGTAGGATTAAATTGTGACTCAGTTTCCGCTAACTGTTTTTTGTCTAAGATGCGTTGGAGATAAGATACTTTTAAATCCCGATTATTTTGTAACGCTAGGTAAACTGCATCAGCGAGATTTAAACGTAATTCTTCACTAGAATTAGATAAAAGAGTTTTAAAATTATCAGCAGAATCTTCTGTTGGTTGGTAGTTATTAATTGGCGATTTGATTACTTCTTGACAATTTCCTAAGTTGGGAAATAGTAAAATTAGAAGTAAAGCTAAAGTAGGAATTTTACAACAATAACCATTCATCAGATTTTCAGAACTTTCATTTTGAGGTTTATTTAGATCGTAAAGCTTCTACTGGATCTAATTTACTAGCTCTCATCGCAGGTAAAAAACTAGAACTTATGCCTACTATAATAGCAGAACTGAGAGCAAGAAGAGGGGTTTGTGCATTAAATAGATAAGGCAAATTGATGATATTTACAACTATTATAGTAATTCCTTGGACAAGTGCGATCGCTATCACTCCTCCTGTCATACTAATAATAGTCGCTTCTAGTAAAAATTGAATTAAAATATCGTTTTTAGTTGCACCAATAGCTCGTCTTAAGCCAATTTCTGAAGTCCGTTCTACAACTGACGCTATTGTAATATTAGCAATACCTACTCCTCCCACTAATAAAGCAATTCCCCCAATTAATAAGAGAATAATAGTAACACTACTTAAAATAAAATCCATTTTTTTTACATCCTCAATATTAGTATAAGCATAAATATCCTGATTTTTTAATCTTTTTTTCAACAATTGAAGTGCTTGACTCTTAACTTTCTCTAAATCTTGTGAATGAATTGGAGTAATAATAATCTGCTCAAAAAGAGGATTGGATTTAAGGGATTGGTATACAGATAAAGGAATTAATATTAAGCCTTCTTTGTCACCTCTATAGTTACTAGCTTTAGTTTGTATAACCCCCTTAATATAATAGGACTTATTTTGAAAATAAATTGTTTTTCCTAGAGGATTTTTGCCTTGGAATAAAGTCTGAGATACTAGTTGATCAATAATAGCAACTGGATATTTTTCCTGTAAATCATTAACCGTAAAAAAACTACCTAAGATTAATTTTCTTCCTGAAATTCTTAGAAATTCTGGTGTTACTGCTTGAGATTTTGCAATTATTTTTTTATTTCCATAGATAACAAAATTAGTATCACCATTCTCCAGGGGAGCAATATCATTCCAACCTGATAAACTTTTTTTTAACCATTGTAAATCTTCTAATTGATATTTTTTCGGCTGATATGTAATCAAATCATTAGGTGGAAAAACAAATATTTGTGGAGATTCCATATTTTGTAATTGTGTTTTTAAAAATGATCTACCAATATCACTAACTTGTAAAGTTCCAGTAATAGCAAATACTCCCATAAATACACCTAAACTACTTAAGAAAGAACGTAAAGGGTTAGTGCTTAAAGATTTAAAAGTTACAAATAATAAATCATAAAATTTCATTAAATCACCTCTGGTTAATTTGATTTTATACTAACATTATCTCCTTGATTCAAGACTGTTTCCAAAGGAGGAATTAATACTTCATCTCCTAGTTGTAAACCAGAAATAATTTCTACATTATCTAATCCTTGCAAACCAATCTTAATGTTTTTTTTAAAGGCTTTACCTTGTTTATTACGCATCCAAACAAAAGTTTCTGAATCAGTTTGTTGAATTGCTTCAGTGGGAACAACTATTACTTTATCACGACGTGATAGAATGAGCGCAACCGTGACTGGAGTCCCAAGAACAATATTTTGATGAACTTTATCTAAGCCTACAATTGCTGTTACCTTAACATTATCTGATGTTTGATTATTATTACTTTGTCCTTCACCAGCCAATAGAGAAATTTGCTTGACTTTTCCTGTTATTTTTTTTGATTCCAAACCAACTACAGTAATTTCAGCTTTTTGCCCTAGTTTAATTTTAGTTGCATCTAAAGGAGATAATTTTAATTCGACAACTTGTTGATTGGGATCACCAATCAGCAAAATATCTCCTTTTTGTTCAATTACTTCACCTACTTTCACTTGTAGATTAAGAATAATACCATCAACAGGAGAAGTAACTACAGTTTTACGTAATTCTTCAGCAATTTTTTGACGTTGGATCTTTAGCTTACCTATTTCTCTAATAACTCGATTTAATTCTGACTTAGCCTGATTAAACTCTTGTTGAGCTTGTTCAAGCTTGGATTTTGTTTCTTTAAATTTTTGTTGAGGTTCAGATATGTTATTATTCACATCCTCAAGAAAATTTTTTAAATCAATTTCTTGTTTTTCTAAATCTATTTTACTCAAAGACAATTCATCTTTAGCATTGCTTAAATTTGATTCTGCCTCATTGACTTTTTTTTCTTGTGCTTTCAGTTCATCTTGAGAGATAAAATCTTTAGCAAATAGCTGTTGATTTTCTCCCAGTTTAACTTTGGCTTCTGACAAATCAGCTTCAGCTTGAATGATAGATTTTTGCTTTTTATTAAAATCTAATTTTCGCTTTTCAATCTCCCACATTTTTTCTTGCTTTTTATTATCAATATCTTTATGATAATTATTTTTAAGTTTTCTGTATTCTTGCTCACTATCAAATATTTTGTTTCTTGCTAATTGTAAAGACAATTTTTTCTCACTAAGCTCGATTCTCTTATCTTGTAAATCCGACTCTAACTCCTGTAATTTAATTTGACTTTCTGTATCTCGAAGACGAACTAATACTTGATCTTTTTTGACTCTATCTCCAACTTTAATCAGTACCTGTCCTACTGTTCCTGTAGTTGATGCTTTAACAGTTCTTTGATTATCTAATCTTAACATACCACTTTCTCCAGTAATTTTATCTTCTACTTTGTCTTGAGTTACTATCACCATGCTAACAGCCACAGTTTGGGTATTATTTTTCAGGAACCATGCATAAAATAACACACCTCCAATACCAACCACTACTAAACTTGCTGAGATGCCTAACCATTCTAATCCTTGTTTGAATTTCAAGTTTTTCATTTAGCTGATATTCCACAGACCTACTTATATTTTTAGATATTTATTGAGTTTATACCCGGAAATCATTCTTCGATTATCAATTAAAATTTAAATAATGATAACCCCTCTACCACCATAGATGAGAGGGGCTTGATTAGGCTTAAATGTGTTTTGTTGAAAAATCATTCAATACGTTTTATTAAGCCAGCTTATAACCAGGCTTACCAGAAACCTGAGCTAAATAACTTAGCGATCTAAATCATAATTAAACTTGAAATAGGTAGTGCTTCCTCCCCCTAAATTCTCACTAGATGGTCGCAAGAATCTGAAGTCAAAGGAAGTAACTCCATTGCCAAAATCTATGTAGTTAGCACTTGTTGAGTTCAACTTTAGGGTTCTATTAATCCAACTTCCTCCATTGATTCTGTATTGAATTGGGATATCACCATTGCTGCCAGATTGATGTCTGGGGTTGACATAAAAACCGCCTATCTGGCGAGCCCCATTTACAACCCGATAAGTACCAAATTGGCAAGTAAAATTTGTTTGTCGATTGGGTATGTAACAGCTTCCAGATCTCTCAGATCCAGCCCACCAATTTGCAAATGCACTTAATGGAAAAGAGACAGTTCCCATTAAAATCGCCGCGATAGGCATCAAAGGCATCAAGAAAGACTTAATTCTTAAAGTGCTGATTTTTGCATTTTTTCTGTTCATGATTGTTACCTAATATTAGCTGGAGTTGATTTACCAAGATAAGAAAATTTGCTTAAGCATATCAGTCATATATGGAATAAAGATGCCTAGAAAATTACTTAAATATAAATAGCTTTCCGGCAACTCAGGGAACATAAAATATGCTGATTCTTAAGCTCTTTTCTCTGTCTTTCCTTAAGTGATAGGGAGTAATTACTTTGTGTGCTTTTATGTAACCATACTTACCATATTATTATTTTACATAAAAACACTATAGTACTTATGCTTAAAAAATAAAATACTACAATTTTGCCAATATTCATTAAATTTACGGTTTAATAGGATTGCATCTGATGTTTAAAGAGTATTAAACAACTGTGAAATATCATTTATTAGTATAATTAATAACTAATATACTATATTGTTTCTTCTGAACTCTGTCTAAAAGAATGTGTTTTCATATATGTTGAGCTTTAATATGTAGAGAAAATAACTGTTCTAAGAGTATTTTTATCAAGCATTTGTATATTAATAAGGTAAACCGTATATTGTTTTCCTGTATAAATATATTTAAAATCTATGTAATATTACTAACCGTATAATTTCTTAGAGGGACAATGATTCAGATTCAACTTAATTATGGTGAAAGCTCAGGTAGTGAACAAATAGACAACATTAAGAATTATTGATTACGAGAACGATCACACTTTGCAAATCAAGGGAAAAGAAGCAGCTTTAAAAGCTGGACTTAACTCCGGTGATGCAATAGTAGTGATCGCCATTTAAAACCTAAATTAAAAGCTGCTATAGATTTAAGGTTTTTGAGTAGCTAAAAATTGGCGGAGGCTGAGTAAACTTAAAGTTTGACCTAAATTTAAAGGTAGAATTGATACACCTTCTAATCGGGATTGTATCCAACCTTCCCCCCAGTACCACTCATGGAAGCCATCGATACCACCACTGAGGAGTAATCGGATACAGTTATTGTTTACTACAGCGACTTGATGATGGATTTGGATGGGCCCAGTCCAAGTGGTAAAGTTAAATCCTGGTTCTAGTTTTTCTGGCATTCCAGTAGCAAAACGCTGTCCCAATAACCATTTTTCTAGTTTTTCGGGATGTAGCAAACTATCATGTATGGCATCGGCTGATGCGGCTAGTTCAATTCTGATTTGGCTTTTTTGGAATGTACCTAGCATTTCGGAGATTGGTTTTTGCTAAATGTTGGAGATTTTTTAGGGGTAGGGGACATGACAATGCTCTGTCCCTGCGATATGGATAAACTGTATTTTAGCTAATTACAGTAATGGGTGATTGGCAAAAGAATGAGATAGTTTAGGGTGATAAGTTAATTTTCTAACTAATAAATAAATATTATTACTGAAGTAACTGCCGGATCACTTTTCTAGGAGTAAAGAATTTAGAATATAAAGAGTTGACTTGTTAAGAATTGTAAGGTTTTTCATGGCGGATCAGTTAATTCGCGCTACGGCAGCCGATGGTGGTATTCGGGCGGTGGGTGTAATTACCACACGCTTAACAGAAGAAGCACGAGTACGGCATCAGCTTTCTTATGTGGCTACGGCTGCACTAGGAAGGACGATGACAGCTGGGTTGTTGATGGCTTCTAGTATGAAGCGATCGGGTTCTAGGGTGAATGTGCGGGTTAAGGGCGATGGGCCTTTGGGTGGTATATTGGTAGATGCGGGATTAGATGGGACTGTGCGCGGTTATGTCGGCAACCCATCTGTGGAATTACCTCCCAATGGTAGAGGTAAGCTGGATGTCGGTGGTGCTGTGGGTAGTGGTTATTTGTATGTGGTGCGAGACATAGGTTATGGCTACCCCTACTCTAGTACGGTACAGTTGGTTTCCGGGGAAATTGGGGATGATGTAGCCCACTATTTGGTAAATTCGGAGCAAACGCCTTCCGCTCTAGTTTTAGGTGTGTTTGTAGGAGCTGCTGGTGTGACGGCGGCGGGGGGTATACTGGTGCAGGTGTTACCCAAAGCGGCTAGAGATGAGGCTTTAGTGGCAACTTTGGAATCTAGGGTTTCGGCTTTATCGGGGTTTACCCCACTGTTGCAAGCTGGAAAAACTTTGACGGAAATCTTTCATGATTTGCTGGGAGATATGAATTTACACGTATTTCCCGAAACTCAAATGCTACGCTTCCATTGTGGCTGTTCCTTCGATCGCGTGTTAGGAGCGCTGAAGATGTTGGGAGAAGCGGAACTGCAAGACATGATCAACAAAGATGATGGTGCAGAGGCAACTTGTGATTTTTGTGGTGAAGTTTACCAAGCCAGCAGCGATCATCTGGCACAGTTAATTGTAGATTTGCAAGCGGAATCTTCAGCTTCAGGTTGATTTGGCTAAAATGGGAGCGTTGCCATCCCACAAAAGGCAGTAGGATAGCTTTTTGTGCTTGATAAAGTTACCATAACAACAACTCAATGATCAATATCGGTCTAAAAGAGATCGCTATTAAATTACTTTGGTGTGAGAGATGACAGAGCGGGATATTCCAGACAATTTGTCCCCAGCCAGTGCTAGAGATCCAAATTATCAACAGGAATTTTCTGCAACCCCTTTAGGGGGCGAAAATCAACAGTTTGGTTTTCCAGGTACTGGTTCTACCTCTAAGTCGGTGAAACGCAAAAGAAGGAAAAAGCCTGATTCAAAAGCTACTTTAAAACTCAGTGATATTGCTGCCAAAGTCCCAAGCTGGATGAAAAGCTGGGTGTTGTGGTCACTATTACTGATAGTATTTTCAGGTGGCGTTGGTTTTATATCTATTTCCATGCTGCTGAAGCTCCCATCAGCGCCGAATTGTCCCTCAATTTTTTGGCCTCTGGCTAGTGCTTCAGTACGGCTACACTGCGCTCAATTAGCAGCATCTAAACAGACTGTTGAGGATTTACTACAAGCGATCTCTCTGGTGAAGGAGTTACCCTCAGATCATCCACTGCGGGGAAGAGTTAATCAATATTTAGAACAATGGTCAGAGGATATTTTGCGGTTAGCTGATCAAAGTTTCCATGCGGGAAATTTAGAAGAGGCGATCGCTACTGCTCGGCAAATTCCCCAAGACTTAACAGTTAGTCAATTAGTAGAAGCAAGAATTGCTAAATGGCGATCTATTTGGGATAAAGCCGAAAAAATCTACCAAGAAGCAGAACAAGAACTGAAACAAAGAAATTGGCAGTCAGCTTTTATGCTCACAGCCAAATTACTACGAGTAGATAATAAATATTGGGCTACTACCAAGTATGACCAATTAAACCGGATTATCGTAACCGCTAGGGAAGATGGCGATAAGCTCTATAAAGCTGAAAGCCTGGCCGATAGCGGTGTAGCCGATAAAGTTGTGGAAGCAATTAAGCTGGCAGAATCAATTAAACCAGAAAGTTATTTATATCAAAAAGCGCAAGAGTTAATCCCTAAATTTGGGCGGAAAATGCTAGATATCGCTAAGGCTAGAATTAAGCGCCGGGATGCAGATTCAGCCTTAGAAATTGCTAGACAAATTCCCACTATTCCCCAATTACAGGCAGAAGTTGATGATTTTATTGTTTTGGCTGAAGCACAAAGAAGTGCTTGGGTAGGTACGGTTTCTGGCTTAGAAGCAGCGATCGCTCAAGCTCAACAAATAGATGCTTCTAGGGATACTTATGATGAAGCGCAAAAATTAATCGCCCGTTGGCAGTTAGAAATAGAAGATGTATCCCGGTTAGAAAGAGCGCGGACTTTAGCTAGTCAAGGAACAGTCAACGATTTAACCGCCGCTATTTACGAAGCCCAATTAATTCCCGAAAGTAATCCCCGCGCTTCAGAAGCACGAGAAGCCGCCCGAAAATGGCGTTTCCAGGTGGAGTCAATTGAAGATCAGCCTTATTTAGATCAAGCAGAGCAGATGGCTTTAGCGGAGGATATCAACTCCCTACAAGCGGCGATCGCTCAAGCTAATCGAATTCGTGTTGGTCGGGCTTTATACCCAGAAGCAAGGCGGAAAATTCGCCAGTGGTCAGAAAGAATTCAAAGCATTCAAGACCAACCATACTTGGATCAAGCCCGTTCTTTAGCGGATAATGGTGATTTAAGGGCAGCGATTAACACAGCCAGACCGATTGCTAACTCTGGACGCGCCCTAGCCACAGAAGCCCAAACGGCGATCGATACTTGGCAAGAGCAAATTAACGCTAGAGAAAACTGGAGAAGAGCGCGAGAAGTAGCAGCGACAGGCACACCAGAAGCCCTAGTAGAAGCAATTCGCATTGCTGATCGGGTGTCAAATCGCAATGTTTTGAGGATGGATGTGAATGTAGCAATTAACCAATGGAGTGAACAAATCTTACAAATCGCCCGTACTCAAAGTGAATCAGATGTCAACAGTGCTATTAGTACGGCTGAGTTAGTACCGCGTAGTAGTTCAGTTTACACAGATGCCCAGGAGCAAATTCGCACTTGGCGACAATTTATCAATCCCCCCCAACCTACACCACAAGAAACTTCTACTCCGATTAGTAGTAATGGGCTTTAGGGAGATGGGGAGAAAAACCGATGACTAATGACTAATCTGTCTGACTACTGTTAGTGCTGAGTAACTAACTCCAGCTGTACCTTCTCCTGGGTGAGTGGAATCACCCACTAACCATAAGTGTTTGATTGGTGTGCGATTAGCAAAACCAAAGGGGCCAAAGGTGGGGATTCTTTGCCCGATACCGCCGACTATACCGCGATCGCGTGCTGTGTAATGGGCAAAAGTCCGGGGTGTAGCGGCTTCTACATAAATGATGGTTTCTGGTTTGAGGTAAAAGTAGGAAGACAGACGCGCGATCGCTTCTAAAGTATATTTCTGTTTTAACCCTTGATAATTATCTGTAGAGAACCAAGGGGTACTATCAACAAAAGAAGAGGCGATAATAGTTGCTTTTCCCTCTGGTGCGCGTCCATCCCCTGGATGACTAACAGATACAAATAAAGAATTATTTTCGCCAATTACACCATTGGGGTTATACATAAATTGTAGATGGGGCGGGCATTCTGGAGGAATCGCACTCGCATCTACACCCAAATAAACCACAAATGCACCTGATGGTGAGGGGAGTTTTTGCACCCGCTTGGTATATCCTGATGGGGCTTTTTCTCCCAATAGTTGAACTAAATTTTGCACTGTGACGTTAGCCACTACATGATCAGCCGCTTCGGTCCACACTTCCCCAGTTTTCTGATTTCTCATTACCACCCCTGTAGCTTGGCCATTTTCTACCAAAATTTTTTCCACAGTGTGGCGCATTAACAGTTTACCGCCATTTTTTTCTAAAGCGGAAACGAGGCGATCGCTCAACACCTGCATACTCCCTTGCAGATGGTATAACCCTTGCGGTGCTTGGGAGACAGCCAAAGCCGTAGCCGCATAAAGTAAAGCTGTTTCCTCAGCATTCACCTGAGAATAAAGCTTCAACTGTAAATCTAAAAATGTCCGTAAACGGTGATCATGATCCAAGCCATACAACCGTAAAGCATCCCCCACCGTCAGAATAGTAAATGGTGCAGTAATCAAAGTATTAGGACGCACCGCTTGCACTAACTGCCATAAATCCCATAAATTGCGGGGTGGTAAAACCGGATCACGCCCTTGAAATTCCCAACTAACCTTAAATAAAGTTGCTAATAACTGCCAAAACGGCTCACTACCAGGAAACTGTCTCTGTCTTTCTTCCCGCCATTTCTCTGGATCTCGCCACACATTAATCGGCATTTTCTCACCGGGAAGGTACACCGCACAAGCCGGGTCACAAAACGTTGCTGCTGGTAAATCAATACCTAACTCTGAGAAAATGCGGTGATGTATTCCCCCAGGTTCTAATCCTGCAACTTGGGTTGCACCCACATCAAAAGTAAAACCCTGACGTTTAAAAGTAGAAGCGCAACCACCAGGAACTAGGGCTTGGTCAAGAATTAACACATTATAACCTCTATGTGCCAATAATGCCCCAGTCGTCAACCCACCGATACCCGCCCCGACGACGACAACGCGGGATTTGTTTTTGTCAAGAGAATGTCCCGGCATTGAGATTTAAGTTTGTAATTCTTAACATTGCTATTAAGAATCATAACATTTATCTAAATCTCAAACTGAGTTTCTGGGTAAATGTCTGAAATGATACTGATTCAGTTTTTGTAGTGCCTATACTACGTATTTTCTGATTTTTTCCGGGACTATTCCACAGCAAATCCTGATAACTGACGCATTTTTGGGGTATGGAAACCAATCACAATATCTTGTTTAGGTACACCCATTTCCATCAGTTCTAAAGCAATATCAACTTCAGTTGTATTTTCCTGAATCCAAATTTTCCCATTTTTAATATCCAGGTGCATCATTGGATGATAAACCCGCCTTTGATTGTTCCATCCTATGCTAATAATTTGATAATGATCATGTTCTGAATCAAAAATAGGCTCAATTTCCACTTCTCCATAACTAGGCTTATACTGGAGATATTTGGTTAATAATTCTTTGATTTTGATTCGATATTGATTTAATTTATCCATTGCTCTATTTCCTCCGTATCAACATTATAAATAATCAGCTTTAATTGGTTTTCTGTAACTACTGTTTGAAGAAAAGGTAACTGAAAAAAGTTATTATAAATTAACACTGGCACAGCTAAATATAAGATTCTACTTTTATCTTCAACGCGCAAAGCAGTCCGATAATTAATAAACTGTCCTAGTGCTGTATGAAACTCCGAAATTTTAGAAGCACTAACAAAATTTTTAATTTCAACTGCTATTTTTTCTCCATTTTTCTCTGCTGCTAAAAGCCTTTCTGCACCTAAATCAATTTGAATATCAACCCCACCACACTCAATGCTTAGTGGGTCGTGTGTAATTACCCAACCTTCTTTTTCTAGTGCAGACCTGACAATATTGTGGAATAAATCACGAGCTATACAATCTACATTTAACTAACCTTATGTAATATAATATAGGAGTCATAAATGATTTGTAAAAAAAATTAAGTATTTGTAGAGTAGGCATTTTTAGATTAAATTATTAATCATAGCAAATTATGCGGAGAAATGCTCATCCTACTTATATTTCACAAATTAAACTGTTGATTTGCAGGTTAATGTCAATTTTTAATGTTTACGTTAACTATTATAACACTTGTCAGCAAAATAATAAATATGTATGCCATGTCACATGTAATTTATTGTTTAAAAAAATTAAATAAAGTTGTAGCGTATTGAGTGATAGCCGTTAAAGTATGTTAAATATAAAACTGAATATACTCAATCTAAATAATTAACTATTTTTCATGACCTAATGAACTCAGAAGATGAATTTCCCGTAATTCGCGTTACTCAAGAACATTGCGAAGCTTCTAGTGATGAAACGATGGGAACTAAGCCTAAGTTTTGGATTGATCATGAAGAACTGGGTTGTTGCTTATATAAGCAAGTAAAAAGACCAAATGTAGGTGAAGATTGGTCTGAGAAAGTTGCATCTGAGTTGTGTGAACTTTTAGGATTACCCCATGTCACTTATCATCTAGCAGAAACTTGGGAAGGAAGCCGTGGTGTAGTTTCACCTTGCTTTTTACCAAAAGGTGGGACATTAGTTCATGGTAATGAGATTCTGACTCCAATTGTAGAAAACTATCCTACAAAGGCAACTTATCGTAATTCACATCATACAATAGATAATGTACTAAAAGTAATTGAAGCAGATAATATAAATCTTCCTCTCGACTGGAAAGTACCAAGTGGCATTCAAAAAGCTGTAGAAGCGTTTGTTGGCTACCTCTTGTTAGATGCTTGGATTGGTAATGGCGATCGCCATCATGAAAATTGGGGTTTTATACAAATTAAAAAGGGAGTTAATTCACCAGAAAAAATACACTTAGCACCAACTTATGATCATGCTTCTTGTTTGGGACGTGAACTATCTGATGAAGATAGAAGAAACCGCCAAATAGATTCATATAGTAACAGATGTAAATCTGCTTTTTATGCTAGTGTTGAAGATGCAAAACCCATGAAAATTTTTGATGTATTTCAAGATGTTGCCCTTCGTTATCCTCAAGCAGCGAATATTTGGCTAAATCGTCTTGAATCTATTTCTAAAGAGAATATGCTATCCATTTTAAACCGTATTCCCCAAAAAAATCGTATTTCAGATATAGCAGTTGAATTTGCACAAAGTATTCTTGAATTAAACCAAAATAGACTGCTTAATGTAAGGAAATTATTGAAATGAAAACGCCTCAAACACTATTTTTAGCTTGGCAAGATTCCGATAGTCGTTCTTGGTTTACTATCGGTAGATTAACATTTGATGGTAATAAGTATAAATTTGTTTATACTAAAGGTGTAAAAGAAGCACAAAATACCTGTGGTTTTGAACCTTTATATTCATTTCCTAAATTAAAAGAAGAATATACATCAAATTATTTATTCGCTGTTTTTTCTAACCGGGTAATGTCTCGTTCGCGTCCTGATTATACTGATTTCCTGAAATGGCTAAATATTCCTGAAAATGAAGATGATCCACTAGCAATTTTAGCCCGTAGTGGTGGACAAAGAGAAACAGATAGTTTGGCTGTCTTGCCCTATCCAGAACCAGATAAAGAAGGACTATATCAACTACACTTTTTTGCTCACCAACTGCAAAATTTACATAAAGATACAATTGAGAAAATAAACAGATTCAAACCAAAAGAAAAGTTATTTTTAGTTTATGACAATAAGGAATTAACACTAAGAAAAAATGACAAAGATGAAGATATTGTAGGCTATTGTCCAAGCTATTTAAAAAGTGAAATTTATGAGCTTATTAGGAAAGATAGTAAATCATCAGTTTTACTAGAAGTAGAGCGTGTAAATTTATCACCAACCCCGCTTCAGTTTCGCTTATTGTGTCGTTTAACTGCTTTTTGTAAAAATGGATATCGACCATTTTCTAGTTCTAAATATCAACCGTTATTAGAAAAAAAGCAAAATAATATATATAGCAATCCGATCTGAGTTGTGAACTGACTTGTGAAGAGAAGGGAACAGGGAACAGAGAACTGTTAGAGTTCATAAATGATTTAGGATTGCTATATAAACATAGATTTAATGGATACCATCACTATTAATCTAGACCCTATAATTCGCCTTACAAATGAGCAATTCTATCAGCTTTGTATGGTGAATAAAGATATTAATTTTGAACTTAATGCCCAAAGACAATTAATTATTGTACCTCCAAGAGGAGGAGAAAGCGGAATTATAGAAGCTAATTTAATTACTGATTTGAATATTTGGAATCGCAATACAAAATTAGGAAAGGTTTTTAGTTCATCAACCGGGTTTCAACTACCTAATGGTGCAAATCGTTCTCCTGATGTGGCTTGGGTAAAATGGGGACGTTGGGAAGCGTTAACTGAGGAAGAACGAGAAAAGTTTCCACCAATTACACCGGATTTTATCATTGAATTAAGGTCGAAAACTGACCGTTTAAAACCTCTGCAAGAGAAAATGCAGGAATATATAGAGAATGGTTTGCGGTTAGGTTGGTTGATTAATTTGCAAGACCAGCAAGTGGAAATTTACCGCCAAGGTCAACCTGTGGAAGTTGTAAAATTACCAGCATTACTATCTGGTGAAGATGTTCTACCAGGATTTGAGTTAAATTTACCCTAAATTGAATGTATTAAGTTTTGATAAATTTTTGGGAAAATGTGGCTAAGTGAGCATCCAACGTTCTTCTAAAACTATGGCTAAGATTATATAAGTAATATCGCCCTTACTTGCCACTACCAATGACATCAACTCTGGTCAAACTCCCGCGCATCAACGCCCCAAAGCTGCATCAGTTGTCTAATGGCTTAACCATTATTGTAGAACAAATGCCCATAGAGGCGGTTAATCTTAGTTTATGGGTAAATGTGGGTTCTGCTGTGGAATCGGATGCTATTAACGGCATGGCTCACTTTTTGGAACACATGATTTTTAAAGGAACCCAGCGTTTAGCTAGTGGTGAGTTTGAAAGGAGGATTGAGGAAAAAGGTGCTATCACTAATGCAGCCACTAGCCAAGACTATACTCACTATTACATTACTACTGCACCGAAAGATTTTGCTGAGTTAGCACCACTGCAAATAGATGTAGTTTGTCATCCGATGATTCCTGATGAGGATTTTGAGCGAGAACGTTTGGTAGTTTTAGAAGAAATTCGTCGTTCTGAAGATAATCCCCGTCGTCGGACTTTTAGCCGGATGATAGAGATGGCGTTTGATACTTTACCTTATCGTCGCCAAGTATTGGGGCCAGAGTCGGTTATTTCCCATCTTGTACCCCAACAAATGCGCGATTTTCATGCTAGTTGGTATCAACCCCAATCAATTACGGCTGTAGCGGTGGGGAATTTACCAGAAGAGGAATTAGTGTCAATTGTGGCTGAGGGATTTAATCAAGTCCAATTTAGCCAAAATTCAGCTGCTAAAACTTTGCGTTCTACACCAACTCCTGAACCAGCTTTCACAGAAATTGTCCGTCAAGAGTTTGTGGATGAAAGTTTACAACAAGCTAGACTGATTATGCTATGGCGCGTACCGGGACTAATAGAACTAGATGAGACTTATGCATTAGATGTTTTAGCGGGAGTTTTAGGACATGGAAGGACATCTAGGTTAGTCAATGACTTGCGGGAAGAGAGAAGATTAGTCAGTTCTATCTCTGTCAGCAATATGAGTAATTTGCTGCAAGGGACATTTTATATTTGGGTGAAGTGCGAAGTGGAAGATTTAGCAGTTGTGGAAGAGGCGATCGCCCACCACATTAAAACCCTACACACCGAACTTGTCAAAGAATCGGAAATTGAACGGGTAAGACGGAGGGTAGCCAATAGATTTATCTTTGGGAACGAAACCCCAAGCGATCGCGCCGGCTTGTATGGTTATTATCACACCCTAGTCAGGGACTTAGAACCAGCATTTAATTATCCAGAATACATCCAAGCTCAAAACGCCGATAAATTAATGCAAGCTGCACAAAAATATCTTTCTCCAGATGCTTATGGTGTAGTTGTGATCAAACCGGCTTAAATTGGTGATTGGTGATTGGTGATTGGGGAGACGCACAGAGGGGAGATGAGTTAGATAAATTTACTCTTCACCCCATACCCCATACCCCATACCCCATACCCCGTACCCCATAACTATGATCTGGAACGAAA
>DATGXQ010000247.1:0-3273 GCA_035298905.1 Nostocaceae cyanobacterium
TCGTCATGTTTGCGCGGCTGCCCTAATCAAATCTATATCAACGTAAATTCCTACCCAAGAAGGTAAAATTTGTTCTTGGGCAAGTTGGAGGAAAGTTTTAGCAGCCGCCGAATCAACTGTTTGTTTGGCTGTTTGTTGGAATAAAATTTCTTCATAGGGGTTAAACCAGCTAGTTTGCGGGTTTTTAATCCCTTGTAGTAAACACATTGCGGTTCCCAAATGAGAAACTGCGGCGGCGGCTTTATAGGAACTCACTAAATCCTCCTGGCATAAATGAGCGATCGCTTGCTCAATTAACCAAATTGGCTGGTTCCCAAAATTGTCTGCGTTAAATCTTTCCTCATTCGGGTATCCCCTTCTAAGTTGCCAGTAGATTTTTACCCAGTCTATCGGTTCCCCTTTTTTGTTGTGGGTTCTGGGAGACTGGCAACAATAGGAGAGTCAGAAGCAGTGGGAGAAAATAAGATATTGAAGCCTTGAGGAACATCTTGGTAATAGTAGACAAACCAAGTATTCTTAATCTCTGGACTCACAGCCACGCAGGCATTTTGAGAGTTAGCAACAACTAATGCTGCATCATAACCTTGACTTCCTTGGGCTAGAAGCAGATATTTTTCTCCAGCCCATCGAGTGCGTTCACTGATAACGAAATCGTAAATCTCTTCTACCAGTCCAAATTGAGGGAGTTTTCGAGTATCTTCCTCAGTCCAATTTTTGTCTACACGGCTTCTTAAAATAATCGTAGCCAAACCTACTTTAGCTTCTGAAAGTGACTTATTCCCCACACTCAGCCAATAATCACTAACTGCTATTTCCTCATTTGGACTTAATGCACCATGTTTTGCTATTGCAAGTATTCCGGTTGCTTCAGTCCCTAAGTCTTGAGTTTCTTCAGCTAATAAGGGTGCTTTCTTCCAAGGAACTTGTACTGTCATAAATTGGTATTTTGATATTATAAGTCACTGGTTCTAAGTATTCTGGTAGAAGTACACAATAGGATTTTTGTGTATCTTCTGGGTCAACTAATTTAACTAAATCTGGTACTTGTTCTTCCGTGTCGAAGACTAAAATTCCTACTAAAATTTCATGGTTAATTACCTTACAATGACAAGCGAACAAACCCCATGTTTGCAAAGCTCGATGATAGATCACGATGATTAAGGCGGTGGTGGGGCTGGCGCTGGTTTAGGTTTCGGTTGGGACTCGAAGCACTGTCCTAAGAATGCCACTTCAAAATTCTGGAGGATGAAACCGTCTGCGGCAACTTCATCAGGTAAAGAGGTGATCCCGCAAGGTCCCTGGGTCACTTTTCCTGTGATATATGCATCATTGGGTGGTGGTAACTCCCGACGCACCCAGATTAATAGGTCATTTTCGTAAGCGTATTCAGCAGTTCTCAACCCCGCATCATAGTATAAGTAATTACCAGGAGCTGATAAGTTTCTTTCACGGGTGGTAGTAGTTCCATCTCGTTCTGAACCGCTATCGAAAGTTGTGGTGGATTGCAATGCTGCACTTCGGCTAACGGAAGCAGAAGTACGCGATTGAACTTTCACTGGAAATTCTGCCACTGCACCATCTGGGATTACTTCTGAAATACGGAAAACTGCCAATTCTTCATCATTTGGCAAAGCATCTTCACTCAGTTGTACCAATCTTTCGATACCATTCTCAGGATGTTTAAATAATAGCCATTGCCCTTTGGGTATTTTTCCTGTGATGGGTTCTTCTAAGGGGATGACAGTAGCATCTCTGGCAATCTCTAACCCTTGGGTAGCTGACAAGATTGTGAGTTTTTGATCAACTGGTTTATCATTAATACCCGGTGGTAGTAATGCTATGTATAGTTTAGTCCCTTTTGCTTTTTGAGCATTCTGCGGCATCTATACCTCATACTCCTCATTTGTTGAATAAAAAGAATGTATAAAATTTAATTGCATGGTTTCAATATTGCCTAAATAGGGGTCAGGCATTGTGCGAATGGGATTACCAGAAATATCAAGTATTCCCAATAGCTTCAGCATTGGTTTTACAGTATCTTTGCTAGTGTTATACTGCTTCAGTAATATTCCTGAAACAATATTTTGGGTAAACCCATCGAGAGAAGGCTGAATATTGATCTGATTACCCGTAGCAATTACAACTTCCAAGCCGTTGGCAACAGTAGTTCCTGGGGGTGGGTATTCTCTGTTGGCTTCAGTTCCTAAACCCAGAAGTGCGATCGCTGGTGCAGTTGAATTATCGTGAAATGTATAAGTTCCAATTTCACCAGCTAAAACTTGAGCGATTTCGTTCCTTAGTTTTAGTAATTCTGGTCGTAGTAATTCAAGGATATCGTTACTCATTGGTAGGATTTAACTGTAAAACTTGTTGGTAAACACGCGGAATATTAAAGTTGTTTAAGGCATAAGTAGTCCAGGGTCTGCCAGGGAAAACAGCACCATTTGACATGGTATAACCTTGATGGACATATAAAGCGTAATCAACAGGCCAAGCAAACAAAGCTTGACCAGGGGATGGAAAAGTTAGTTGTTGCGAACTCCTCAGTCTGCCAGTGTCGATAATATTTCTAGGACTAGGTGGGTTCGGCCAGTCCCAAATATTGCTGGTAATGGCTTTGGTGAACTCCCTGCCTAAAATCAGCATTGTTTGGTTAAATGCTGAATCTACCTGCTTTTCAACTTGTGTAAAGTCAAGAATAACTTTGGTCATGAAATGGCCGAGGGACTAAAGCTCGGCATCCTCCTATTCGTAGGGGGAATGGGGGAACACGAGGAAACCGTAATGATTTTTTGAGTGTGCCAGTGTTGATAATCCTTCGGCTTGGGTGATTTTGTTGATCACAATAATTGATTATGGTCTGAGCGAAGTCATTTAATAGCTGGTAGCTTGGTTGTTGCTTCTTGGCTTTTGTCAGGTTAATTGTAAGTTTAGTCATTGGTCATTAGTCATTGGATATTGGGCGATCGCTAGTTTTAAATTTTGAGTTTTGAATTTTGAATTTTGAATTTTGAATTTTACACTATCCTCCTATTCGTAGGGGTAATGGGGGAAGATGGGGAAGTAGTAATGATTTTTTGAGTTTGCCAGTGTCAACAATCCTTTGGCTAGGGTGGTTTTGCTGTTCGTAAGTAATCGACTTCTGGGAGTAGTGCAATTGCCTATGAGAAAATTTTAAATTGGATGAAAATACACAATATATACACCTACATTCATCATAGCTGTACGAATGATGGTAAACTTTCCTATTGCAAAAGCTTCTTCACCATTAAA
>DATGXQ010000248.1:0-2324 GCA_035298905.1 Nostocaceae cyanobacterium
GGGTCAGCAACAGCACCAATCTTGGCCGCTCCTGATAGTTTTGCATATTTATCAAAAGCCTCGCCTACCTTTAATGGATCAAGTTCAGGATTACTCTTTGGACTTATTATGTCTCTTACCTTCTGACCCATACCAGTGTTCTTCCCCAAATATGGTATTAGAATGCGTTTCAGGTTCGATTTTTAGTGCTGTTTTTAGATATTTTAAACTACTTCTGTCGTTCCTCAGTTTGCCTATTTGATACTTTAGATGGTTTACATTGCTCTGCAGATGCTTTGTCGGACTCCGCAGATGGGAAAATTAACTCCGCAGATTGTTTTTCTAACACTTTAGATGGTTCGCATTGCTCTGCAGATGCTTCGCTTGATTCCGGAGATGAAGTATTTAACTTCGCAGTTGCTTTGTTTCATTATTTAGATGACTGTAATCGTCTCTCAGATTCATTTTGTTGGGTCTCTTGCCAGTCCAAGCATATTGAATGCTGAAATGTGTCTAGTTCAAGTTTAGCGAAGCATAATCCGTCAGTTGTCAGACAGGCATTGGACTCAAAACCAATGCAGTTTAGAACTGATTTTAAAAGCACAGTTACAAACTGAACCAATTTTCAGCACAAGTCTCCGCTTCACTCAGACTTGCGCTATACACCGACTGCAAATATACAAACTTGGACGAAATAGGGAAAATCAATTATAATTTGCAAATGTAATGCTTAATTTTAAATATTGAAAGTAGCGGATTGCAAATCCTTATAATACAAGAAGGTGGGATTAAAAATCCCACCAACCATTCCGCCACCTTTGCTCATTTAATGATTATTGCATATCCCCGAGGACGGGGTCGTAGCTGAACACGCCCGCCGGCGTGCTGCTGCCTATATTACCGTTGTCCTGGTAGCTGGTGCTTGCCTTCAGCACCTCCCGTTCGGCCTAGCGTATAGAATCCTCTACCCGATGTTTGGCATAGCTTGCAGCTATGTCAAAGCTAAAAGGAAAGCCTGCCTGCGGTAGGCAGGCTCCGCTTTTAATATTGTTTGCAAATATAATCCTTTTTCCTAACAGAAAAGGCACAATTGCTTGTGCCTTTTGTTGTTCTTGGATATGCCAGCCAGAGGCCGGCTTTTAGCTCCGACCAAGCGAAAGACGCTTGGCCGAACATACCGCTACGCCACCCTACACCCAACAGAGTCTGTGACCTGTGCTATTCAAAAAGAAAGTTTCTTATCTTTTTCTGTATTGGCACGGTTCACAGAACCGCGCCAGCGGGGGTTACCATGCTATTTCATTGTATCTACAACTTGTCTCTAAAACATATTTTCCTGTATAGTCTTTTCTGAAGATATTAAGAGAGTCAGTACGTTCTTTTTTTTCAATAGAATCGCCTATTTGAATTAAAAATTTAGTCCCACTATCTTTGTAAAATTTTAAACCATTTCTCAATACACACCTATAATTCTCTGGTCTCCATTCAACTAATTCTGTAACTACTGAATTTATTTTTGATTCAATAAACATATGTGTGTCGTTTTCTCTAATCATTGAGGGAATTTCGCTTAGGCTTATTTCAAATATAACAACTAAAATAATTGATAACAATTTGAATTTAATTCTTTTCCCAACAATGTACCCTAAAAGAAGAATTAAAACGACCGCAGTAAAATGTAATACTTGAAATATTATATTTAAATCCATGAAAAAATATCTATCCATAAAGCTGTAGGTTTTAATTACTAAACATATTTGAGAAACTTACTGCATCGGTATTTATTGTTCCATCATAGTTTATTTGAATAGCACCTTCACCACCACCGATTTGGGCTCCAAAGGTAACATATTTTCCACCATGATAGTTTGACCAAGAGATATTAAAACCTCCATACCAACCATTACCGCCTCCAACTGAAACATTCTTTGACCAGCCATTTAAAATTGTTTTATCTATTTTTGAGGGGTCACTACCGAATACCCACCCAACATTGACACCAATCGTGGCACTCGCACTATTTTTAAATTTAAGTATATCTTTACTAATACCAGCATGCCAACCACCGCCGGCTTGATAGTACCACCCATGATCATTACCATGTGCTATATATGATACAACTACTGGCCTCCAATTGACGGCAACTGGTCCAGCTCCAGCATCCACTGAAACCGTAAATATATAAACATCTGGCATGCGTAATCCCCAGCTTGCCCCTCTTCTAGCCGGTGTATTCCTGTACCCATTGAACTTGGTGTATGTTCTTACCTCTACGCTTGTATAAGTGTATTTGGGGCTACCAACAAACTTACCACACCTAGCTATAGAATAATGATCAAAAAGGT
>DATGXQ010000249.1:0-3465 GCA_035298905.1 Nostocaceae cyanobacterium
GTGTCTCCGTGTCCCCGCGTCTCCGTGTCCCCGCGTCCCCGCGTCTCTTTTCTGTGCGTCCCCGCGTCTCCTCCATCCCTTCTACGGACAAAACAGCGTCTCTCGTGTCTCCCTACCTGTCACGGGATTAGTGCCTTTTGCAGTTTTGCACAATTTCTTCTGCTCATCGGGACGCAGTAACACATCTGTAAAATCTGCTCCGTCCACTATTGCACCATCGAACTTAGCATTAGCGGCAAATGCTCCTTCTAAAACAGCGTTGGTTAAATTAGTTTTGAAAAACCGTGCTGAATCTAAAGTCGCATTAGTCAAATTAGCTCCTTCAAAGTTAGCTGATTCTAAGTTGGCAGCAAAAAAGCTGACACCCTCTAAATTAGAATAACTGAAATTACTTTGACGGAGATTTGCTTTAGTAAAGCTGGAGTCTGTTAAATCACGGTGGGAAAAATCAGCTTCGATGAGAATTTCTTTGTTGTAGTCTAATGCCCAAGCGGTTGGTGTGACACCTACTAGGGCGGTGATGTAAATAATTGTCCCAAGGGATAAACTGAGTATGAAAGCTAAAAAGCGATCGCCTAACTGAATTTTCATAAATATTTGCAACTAATGCCTAACCCTGTTACCTCTAATTATCCCGATATCGGTGACTCAGGTGAAGACCTTGTTGCCCAATGGTTGCAATCTACAGGCTGGGAAATTTTGCACCGTCGCTTTCGTTGTCGTTGGGGAGAACTTGATATTGTTGCTGAGTATCATGAGCGAACAAAACCACATCAGCCCCCGACTTTGGCTTTTGTAGAAGTAAAAACCCGCAGTACAGGCAGTTGGGATCAAGGTGGTAGGGAAGCTATCACTACTAAAAAGCAAACAAAACTTTGGCGCACGGCGGAAATATTCTTAACTAAATACCCAGACAAGGCAAACTATCTATGTCGCTTTGATGTGGCTATTGTCTCCTGCCAACGGATATTACACCAGGTGCATGGGGAAACAGTTAACCAAAAATGCCTAGCTAGTTTATCAATATCTGGGTATAGGTTGGAGCTGGAAGAATATATCCCAGCTGCTTTTGATTATTCAGTTGTGTAGTGCTAATTGTTCGTTATTGACATACCTCCTCGTCCTAAAGGAGCGAGGATTCCTTGACACTTCACTGGGGTGTGCCACATAAGTGGTCTTATCATCCCTCCATGTCCGTTTAAAGTCTCCCAATGCCCTATGGCGACTATACTCAAATTTTAGCACAAAGCCGTCCTAAAAGGACGGGGCTTGTATCCCATTCTTTTGGTCATCTTTACAGCAGTTTGTATGAGAGTGAAGTAGATAAATTAGGCTCAAAAGTCAAGTCTAAAGCCTGCTTTACTTCTAGTTTCTGACTTCTGACCTATGACTTTTGACTTCTGACTTCTGCTGCATTTTATGTTCTAGCGTCCCGAATTATTGACTATCAAGCTAATGTTTCTGGGCAATAGCCTAAACCCCGGACAAATTGTTGCCGGAATGCTTCGATTTCATCTCTTTCTGGACTACCATGAGAGACGATCGCTACTTGATAGCGGCGCATTACATCTACAGGACATTGCCCTGCTTCTAAACTCCATAGTGCCATCTGTACCCGCATTGGTGGCTCATAGCTAATTCCTAGTTCATTGAAAAAAGCTCGGAAATTGCCATCTTCTTGGGGAGAAATCGGCTCTCTAAGTTTAATTCTCACTACCCAACCATCAATTTGATGAATTACGGTGACGAAAGAAACAGGGGTTTGGGGTCGATTGTGCAGATGTTGAACAACCCGCAGAGTGAGGCTGGCATTTGCCAGGTAATACAGGTATTCCATGATGGTTTTTGGGATCAAAGCCAATCCTACATCTTTATCATCGTAAATAGGGCAGAGTTCCCGGTAGGGTAAAAGCCCCCGTTTCTGTATAGGGAGGTTTACCCAATTTTTGCTTTATTTTTTCGCATTTTTCAATAGTACCAATATCTGAGTCTAGAGATGAAATTGAGTAGAAATGTTTTAAAGTTTATGGGGTTAGGGATTGGGGAGACGCGGAGAGGGGAGACGCGGAGAGGGGGGACGCGGAGAGGGGGGACGCGGAGAGGGGAGACGCGGAGAGGGGAGACGCGGTGTTCGCGTAACGTCTCCGTAAGGAGAAGGGAGATACAGCAAATTTCAGGTAAATGAGGTACAACTTTTTGGAACAAAGCCTTATTATAAGAGACTTTCAAGCCTGTTCCCCGTTCCCTGTTCCCTGTTCCCTGCTGTATCAATAACAAATTACAACTGACAACTGACAAAGGTGATCAATGCAGGAAAAAATTACGCCAGAACAAGTACAGGGAACATCTAGCACTGAGGAGCAAGATGTAATTTTAGACCGTTTGTTATCTAGTTATGATTATGAGTTGCCGCCGGAACGGATTGCTCAAAATCCGGTTGTTCCTAGAGACAGTTCGCGGTTACTGGTGGTTAATTCTCCTGATACGGGTAGTTTAACACCGCCTTTAGATCACATTTTTCGGGAGTTGCCCACTCTCCTCAAACCTGGTGATTTGCTAGTAATGAATAATACTAAAGTTATTCCTGCTAGATTGTATGGACAAAAATCAACAGGGGCTGAAGTGGAGGTGTTGCTGTTGGAAGAAAGACAGCATAATTGTTGGTTAGCTTTGGTTAAGCCGGGAAAACGCTTTAAAATCGGCACTGAGATTGTTTTTGGTGGTAATGGTGCAACCTTAACAGCTGAGGTTTTAGAATCAGATCCGGCGACTGGGGGGCGGTTGTTGCGGTTTGATCTACCAGCAGAAATCTCTTTAGTACAGGTGTTAGAAAAATTTGGGGAAATACCTTTACCGCCCTATGTGACAGCCTCTAATGCTAGTGATGACCAATACCAAACAGTCTATGCTCACCAACCAGGAGCGATCGCTGCACCAACGGCAGGGTTACATTTTACACCGGAATTATTGGAAAAATTACAACAAATCGGCATTAACCAAGCTTTCCTCACTTTGCATGTAGGTGTGGGAACATTCCGCCCAGTGGAAGTAGACGACGTAACTACTCACCAAATGCATGAAGAATGGATTGAAGTTCCTGCGGATACAGTGGCACAAATTCGGGCGACAAAAGCCGCCGGTGGCAGGATTATTGCGGTAGGAACAACGGCTGTGAGGGCTTTAGAAGGGGCGGCGCAATCGGGAGAATTAAAGCCATTCGTGGGGAAAACTAACCTATTTATTTACCCTGGCTATCAATGGCGAGTAGTAGAAGGTTTAATTACCAATTTCCACTTACCCCGTTCTAGTTTATTGATGCTGGTAAGTGCCTTGATAGGTAGAGAAAGATTATTGAAAATTTACCAACATGCGATCGCCTCTGATTATCGCTTTTATTCCTTCGGTGATGCAATGTTAATTTTGCCAGAAGGGAAGAGTTAGGGGATATGGGGAGATGGGGAGATG
>DATGXQ010000250.1:0-6172 GCA_035298905.1 Nostocaceae cyanobacterium
GTCTCCCCTCCCCGCGTCTCCCCTCCCCGCGTCTCCCCAACTTCCTGAAATTTTTGATCTTTAATGCTGCAATAGAAGCAGGTCAGAGTTTATAAATGTTAGGATTGCCACAGAGAGAGAATAGCGAAAGAGAAGGAAAAAAAACTGAATGGCAGAAGTTGACAAGTCAATATCCTTTGATGGACGGGATATTCGACTAAAGGTGGGCCTACTAGCCCCCCAAGCTGGTGGGTCGGTTTTGATACAATCAGGGGACACGGCTGTTTTGGTGACAGCGACGCGATCGGCAGCCAGAGAAGGCATTGATTTTCTGCCCCTTACCGTAGATTATGAAGAAAGACTGTATGCGGCGGGTAGGATTCCTGGGGGAATTATGCGCCGGGAAGGTCGCCCACCAGAGAAGGCAATCCTTACCAGTCGTTTAATTGACCGTCCTTTGCGTCCTTTATTTCCATCTTGGTTACGGGATGATTTACAAATTGTTGCCCTCACCCTGTCGATGGATGAATTAGTACCGCCGGATGTGTTAGCGGTGACTGGGGCTTCGATCGCTACCCTGATTGCCCAGATACCTTTTAATGGGCCTATGGCTGCTGTAAGGGTGGGGTTAGTTGGTGATGATTTCTTAATCAACCCTACCTATGCAGAAATTGAGTCGGGAGACTTGGATTTGGTAGTCGCTGGTTCACCAGATGGTGTAATTATGGTGGAGGCAGGAGCTAATCAACTGCCAGAGCGAGATATTATTGAGGCGATCGACTTTGGTTATGAGGCAGTTAGAGATTTAATTCAAGCCCAACGGGATTTGATGGCCGAATTA
Source organism: Nostocaceae cyanobacterium (assembly GCA_035298905.1). Lineage (GTDB taxonomy): Bacteria > Cyanobacteriota > Cyanobacteriia > Cyanobacteriales > Nostocaceae > DATGXB01. The sequence continues at coordinate 821 of DATGXQ010000250.1, forward strand.
GGTCTAGAAATTGTCCAAGGTGAACCGCCAGAAGTAGACCAAACTCTAGAAAACTATATCCGCGATCGCGCTAGTGATGAGATTAAGACAATCTTGTCCAAGTTTGAATTTACCAAGAACGAGCGTGATCAAGCTTTAGATGAGGTCAAAGAGGCGATCGCTAAAGAAATTGAAGCTCTGCCAGAAGAAGACCCCATTCGAGTTGCTGCTACTGCTGACACTAAAGCTCTTGGTAACACCTTTAAGGACATTACCAAATTCTTTATGCGCCGTCAAATCGTTGAAGATAACGTGCGTGTAGATGGTCGCAAACTTGATGAAGTCCGCCCTGTTTCTTGTCTAGTCGATGTCTTACCCAAGCGTGTACATGGTAGCGGTTTATTTAACCGAGGACTGACTCAAGTGCTTTCCGCTTGTACCCTTGGTACTCCGGGTGATGCTCAATCCCTCAACGACGACCTGCAACTAGACCAAGAAAAACGTTACCTGCATCACTACAACTTCCCTCCCTTCTCTGTCGGTGAAACCAAACCCTTACGCGCCCCCGGTAGAAGAGAAATTGGTCACGGTGCGTTAGCAGAACGGGCTTTGTTACCTGTGCTACCACCTAAAGAACAATTCCCCTACGTCATCCGCGTAGTATCCGAAGTCTTATCTTCTAACGGTTCTACCTCTATGGGTTCGGTCTGCGGTTCTACCCTCGCCTTGATGGATGCTGGTGTCCCCATTATCAAACCCGTAAGCGGTGCAGCTATGGGCTTGATTAAAGAAGGAGATGAGGTGCGAGTCCTGACCGATATTCAAGGGATAGAAGACTTTTTAGGCGATATGGACTTTAAAGTCGCTGGTACAGATACAGGTATCACCGCCTTACAAATGGATATGAAAATATCCGGTCTATCCTTGGAAGTTATCGCCCAAGCCGTCCACCAAGCCAAAGCCGCCCGGTTGCACATTCTGGAAAAAATGCTCCAGACGATCGACCAGCCACGGATTGAAACTTCACCCTTTGCCCCACGCCTGTTAACTATCAGAATTGATCCCGACATGATTGGTCTAGTCATCGGCCCTGGTGGTAAGACTATCAAGGGAATTACTGAAGAGACAGGTGCTAAGATTGACATTGAGGACGATGGCACTGTCACCATTTCCGCAATCGATGAAAACCGTGCCAAGAGAGCGCGGAACATCATCCAAGGCATGACTCGCAAGCTGCATGAAGGGGATGTCTATGTCGGTCGTGTGACTCGGATTATACCCATCGGTGCATTTGTGGAATTCTTACCCGGCAAGGAAGGAATGATTCACATTTCTCAACTAGCTGACTACCGTGTTGGCAAAGTTGAGGATGAAGTAGCTGTTGGTGATGAAGTAATTGTCAAAGTGCGGGAAATTGACAATAAAGGTAGAATAAATCTCACCCGCTTGGGTATCCACCCAGATCAAGCAGCTGCGGCTAGAGAAGCAGCAGCAGTAAATCGCTAAAGCGATTCAGGATTTTAGATTTTGGATTAGGGATGAATCACAAATCTAAAATCCGCACAGGTTTTTGTATTAATAATGAATAGTGATTGTTTTAAATTTGCCCTAACGACTAGAAGTCGCGGCTACCAGGACATAGACGCGAAGCGGCTTCCCGCAGGGTAGCCTGCCTACGCAGGCTAATTAGTGGTTAAATTTCCCAATCGGGATTTAAGGATTTTTGTTGATGATGTGTGGCTTGATTTTGAATGTAATTAGCTACTTGGTCTAGTAAATGATGACTTACAGTAAATGCACCATAACCACCTTGCCATTTAAAAGGTTCATTGGGTTTTATTTCATGAGTGATTAAATGGGAAGAACTGCCTTTAATTTTTTGTACTAATTCTGATATGCTTAGAGTGGACGGAAAACCTGTAAGTAGGTGAACATGGTCTACCGTGCCACCAATAGCAATGACTGTACATTTTAAATCAGAACATTGTTTAGCGATCGCTGCATAAATAATCTCTTGAATATCTGGTGTAACCAATGGTAATCTATCCCAAGTTTCCCAAACACAATGTATATGTAATTGTGTAAAATTTTTGTGCATTTTGAATATTTGTATATGTAAAAAAGCTAATCTAAATTTTAAGACAGGGTGTGAATATTGGCCGAATTTTTTTTAATTCTTAAAAAATGCCACACCAAAAGCTAATTTCGGATTTTAAGAATACAATTTTGCTTCCAATTGTTTCAATATCCGTTTGGGATCATTTTTATTTCCTTGCAAAAATTTCCAAGCTGCAAAACCTACACCAGCCGCTACCACAGCAGCCCCTCCAGTTATTGCACCAACCCCACCAAGCGCCGCCATAATAGCACTATAAGCAGCTGCACCTGATAAGGTACTAATTGCTGTACCTGTACTAGCTACACCAAAAGCACCCACAGCAGCCCAAGCTGTACCAACTGCGGCTGCACTCCCTGCAACTCCTATTCCTGCGGCTATTCCTAAATTCTTTTTATCCTCATTATCCATCTGAGTAACAGAAACAATAGATACTAAAGCAGCCGCACCAATTAAAGCTGCACCACCTGTTGCTACTGCTAAACCTCCTAACATTCCCAAGCCACCAGCTGCTACAGAACCACCACCTAATAAGGCTAAAGTAGCATTAGTGGCTGCACCTCCTGACAATGTACCTATAGCAACTCCTGTTCCAGCTTTCATTCCTATGGTTGATGCAACTTTATTAGCAATGGGGACAATTTTCGAGGCTTTTTTAACTGAATCACTAACTTTTTTAACTTTGTTAATAATATCATCATTACCTTGAGAATTTCCCTGTTGATTAGTCACTGGTTCACGCATCAATTTATAAATGACTTTACAATCATCTGGAATATTAGACTCTAAAATTAATGAGTCTAAAAATCTTAAGACTGTTTCGTCACTAACTTTTTTTCCGTCTCTAAGCTCGCAATAAGCTTTAAGTAGTCTTGACCTGCTAATACCAGCAGGGATTTTAGAGGAATTATTAATTAAGTCGATAATATATAAATCAGCAGTAATCGCTCTAGATTGTACACTAGAGTTAAAATATAGTTGTTTTAATTGATGAGGTAACAAGGAATTTTCAATAATAGAATCCAGTTGATTTAGTACATCAAAACTGTCTATACCTTCTCCCGCTTTAATAAATTGTAATGTTCCTCTAATTGATTGTTTGTCAATTTCCTTGAGATGAGATGCTTCTAATGCTTTTTCTATAATTTCTTCAATTTTGCTTAATTTAGAGTTTTGACTAGCAATTCTATAGCGTTGATTAACTGAAGGTTCAACTACAAAATGATCAACAATAAAATCTAGCAATTCATTAGCAGCTATATATTCAGGATATTTACCATCTTTGAGATGCTGATAAACTTTTCTACAGGCGGTTTTACTTTCTGGTTTCAGTTCTGAGGTAGTTATCAAATAATCTATTGACTTTTCTATGTTCAGATATTTATCAAATAAACTATGTAAAATCAGAACCACATCATTGCCGTATAAACCATGAGACTCAAGTCTTACTTTATCACCTTCATTGATACTAGCAGAAATTTTGACATCATAGCTTTTGCCTGACCGTAATGTTACTTTTTGTATTCCGCCTTCAAGTGCTGTTTGATAAGGCACAAAGATATGATAGAACTCATCTTGTTGGGGTTGGATATTTGATAGTGTCATAACTAAGTAATAAGTAGCCAATCTTTGTAAAAACCTATAATTCAAAGATAAGATTATACTTAGATAAATAGAAGCGTATAAACACTTAAAATCAAATCACAAAACATAAAGTTTCAATGTAATTCAGTCCTGAGCCTGTGTAGGCAGACTACCCTGCGGGAAGCCGCTTCGCGTCTATGTTCTGGCAGCCGCGATTTCTATCTTTCGGCTTCTTTCCTCTACACAATTTGTCGATCGCTCTTATTTTTGCTAAACAAAGATCAGTACTTCAAATTTAGCAGTGTGAGTAAACGTCTACCAGAAACCACCGCATACGTGAAGATTACCCGCCAATCGTGGCAACATGGCTTTTTAGAAGGGGAAGTCACCGCAGGGGATTTTGAATGGCATTTTCAGTGGCATTTTCGTCGGGGAGAACTTTCTGTTAAGCCTTCTCAGGGTCGTGCTTTAATTAAAGAACCTCTAGGGCGTTTTTTAGAACAAAAGGATTATCAGTTAGAACCTGGGGGAGATTATGCTTTTACAATTCGGGCTGAATTATAGTTATTAGTCAGAAGAAGGGAACAGGGAACTCTTAACAGGGAACAGAGAACAGAAATAATTATTATTCATCTCTTCCCTAGTGCGTCTCATGAGTTTACCTGAGAATGATTGGCTGTCAGGCGATTTAGATACCTTTCAATTAATAAAATGGCTACTATGTCATCTATCGGTCTGGGTGGTTGACGCATTCCTTTTGGTAATAGTCTTGTTAACCCTTTCGGTGGGTACATTTGCCAATAGCGATCGCGTGCCTCTAAAGTAGTGTAGCGTTCATCTACTAAAATGATATTTAGTGGTTCTGTTAGTTCCTGATTTAATTGCTGTTTCCACTGTTTGGCAGTAGTTTGATCACCCATGACTAACAGGGAAATCGGGAATCTTTGCCTTAATGCCTCAATATTAGCGATCGCTTCTTTTGCGGGAACAACCTGATGATAATATAACTGACGGTCTACACCTATCACCGCCAAACCACATTTATCTTTACCTGGATCAAAGCCTAAAATCACTGGTTGCTTAAGAGTTAATTCTTGTTCATTCATTTTTAATATACCTAATTCTCCAAACCGATTTTTAATTTTTAATTTTTAATTTCTTGTCTTTCATTTTGAATTTTGAATTTTGAATTTTGAATTGTTATGTGCTAAATATAATTTGTCCATTCAAGATGGCGACTAATCTGATTTTTAGAGGACCGGCAGTATAAGTATCTTCTGCGGCTATGGCTTTAATTTCTATTGCTTGGCCAGTTTGTGATAATTGGTTAAAAAAGCGTAATAGAGTGCCGTCTATTTGTACACTTTCCACAATTCCCGCATTGCGAGCGCGAAATTGAGAAGCTGAAATTAATAAATCTATTCTTTGCCGTAGTTCATAATTTGTCATGTTATTGAGATCAGCAGTAGTAGTTGCTAACACCTGACCTGCAAAAAATACTAATTGATTTCGCGCTGCATCGGCAAAAAATTCTATCTGCTTTTCACCCCTGACATAGTTACCAGCTGAAAAAATTCTCACTACATATTCTCGACCATCATCAATTTGCTGAGTTAATTGATCGACTCTTTCTGGAGTTACCCTTAATATATCTGTGTTACCAGGAGTAGTGC
>DATGXQ010000251.1:0-12701 GCA_035298905.1 Nostocaceae cyanobacterium
TTATTGCATCCACACGAAAAACGCTATAATTTATAGTTAGCTTGAGCTAACTTTAGCTTTTAGCCGGAACTTTAGTTCAAGGCTTTAGTTCAAGGCTTTCTTATTTAAAAAATATCCTTTTCTGGTAATGTACATCAGCAAAGCGTCAAGCAAAGTAATATAACCAGAAAATTGCAGAATTGCAAAATTTATTTTTTAGCATTCTCTGAATTACTTCATAGTTAGCTTGAGTTAACTTTAGCTTTGACCGAATTGGACAATTTATTTTTTAGCATTCTCTGAATTACAGCGTTTTTCATATTAGTGAGGTACAGTATTTTATCGCCAACCCTGTAGGGGCGGGGTTTCCCCACCCTCAAGTTTATTGCATCCACACGAAAAACGCTATAATTTATAGTTAGCTTGAGCTAACTTTAGCTTTTAGCCGGAACTTTAGTTCAAGGCTTTAGTTCAAGGCTATCTTACCAAGGACTACCAACCACATTAAAAGCAGCCCAATAATAGGGATGAGAAAGATTTCCTTTAATGTAACCCTGTAAATATTCAGCTAACTCTGGTGAAACAGGAATTTTACCATTTGAAAATACAAACTCATTTCCTTCTAACTTGACTTGATTTCTAATCATAGCAATTTGCGCTTGACGCAACGCTTCAGCTTTTACAGGTGCATTCCGCAACTGATTGTAAAATTCCGTCATTAAACCGAAAGTTCCCGGATCTGAAACATACCACAAACTAGCTACAGCCGTCTTCACCCCACTTTTCACAGCTAAACCAGCAAAACCTAATTCTGCCGCTTCATCTCCTACTGCTGACTTACAAGCACTTAAAACTAATAATTCCACAGGTGGATTTTTCCAACCTAATTGTTCTATTTGGTCTAACTGCAACTTTTTATTGTACAGTTGAATATATGGTTGGTTATTATTTGCACTACCCTTAGTAGGGAAATCAGCATGAGTTGCTAAATGAATAATTGGATACGGTTTAATAGTTCTTTGTCGTTTGAGATTATCGAAAGTAAAATCTTGATTCAGGAAAAACTGACCTTTAAACTTTTTGGTAACAGTAGCCAATTCTATCGGTACAGCACGTAACTCCGACTGCTGTTGTTCTGGAGTAAATTTTGCTGCACCCATCGCTAAAACTTCCGCATTTTTGATGCCTTGATAGTCAGTATCAGTCAGACGGAAACTAGGAATTAATGCCAAACTGTATTTTTCTACCAAAAATTGTTTACCATCATGTAAAGCTGCTAAGGGTAAGGATCTTAATCCTTCATCCATCACAAACATTAAATTATTAATTCCCTGCTTTTGTAAAGCCTCTTCCCTTGGTGCAATGATTAATTTATAGAGTTGTTGGGCAAAAGATAAATATCTTGTACTGCGAGTATTATCAGGATCAGTAATTTCTGATCTAAATTTCCCCACTATTGACATAACCTGTTTTCTATTTGTACCTTCCACTACTTGATAAATAGGTAAAGCATCAGCAGTCACCACACCCACACACAAAACATCACTATCTTGCACCACCCGAACATTTCCTGATGGCTTGAGACAGTTCTGATTAGCAAAACTCACATAAATTAATGCTGATTTAGTACCTGTGATTTGCTCTAACTTACGCAGAGTGGCCTGCATATTTTCTATTGTCTTTTTAGAACTTCTAGATAACTTAAGAAACGAAGTGAACTCTTGTGTATTCCTATCTTCTATTTCAAGAATAGCTTGCCCTTGAGTGAGGATTGACACATTTTGTTCATCAGGTGTAACGATTGTCAATTCTAATTTTTTACTTTCCGAAAGTCTTAGTTGTTCCTTTAAATATTCTGGGATAAGAGTATCTAGAACTGATAATAGAGGTTCTGTAGATATAGTAGTAGGTGTTGTTGGTTCTGTTGGTGTAGGTGTTATTGGTTCTGTTGATACAAACGGAGAATTGATTTTAATATTACCTTGACTATAGCTGCCAAGGATTGTTCTAGAAGGTGCGATAATATTACTAGATTCGCTAACAATAGTACCAGCAGTACCGCTAACTGTAGCATCACCAACCACAAAATTCTCATTACCATGATTGATAGTAATTGCGCCACTACCAGTTCCCCCAGATGAAGAAATACTAGCATTAATATTATTCTGGTTTGTGAAAGTTCCTGTAGCTTGGAAATTACTTTTAGCAGTAATGTTTATATCTCCACCTTTACCACCACTGCCACCTTGAGAATTAATAGATGTAAGATTAACATTATCATTTGAGTTGACGGTAACTGCACCACCATCACCAAATGCACTATTAGTATTAACATTTCCTGCTGTAACTGTGCCAGTTGTACTACTCACAGAAACAGCACCAGCCTTACCAGAATTAGTAATTGTAGAAATATCACCTGTAGTTATATTGCCAAATACTTGAACAGTAATATCACCGCCATCACCTTCTAAATCCAAGTTAGAATTAAGATTACCTGTTTGAATCGCTCCATTTAGGCTATTTAAACTAATTCCCCCATTTGGAATGGCAATATTTCTAGTAGTAATATTCTGACTTGCTTGCAAAGTGAGTGAAGAATTACCAGTTGCAGTAATATCGCCACCAAAGTTAAGATTATTACCGATAAGTGTAAAGTTATCAATTAAGTTTATTGCATCACTGAAATTGATATCACTAACCGTCAACTTTCCACCAAGTCCAACTGTCCCACCTGCTGCCGTTGTTAAATTATCAGTTAACGTCACTCCAACAGGATCAAAAGCAAGATTAACAGATTGATTAATATTAATTGGCTCGTTGTAAGTTCCCGTAGCAATATTGATTGTATTTCCAACACTAGCTAAATCTAAACCTCTTTGAATACTGCCACTCTTGGGAGTCACATATATATTGTTAGCATTAACTCGAATTAAACCCAATGTTGGATCATCAAGACCATGAGTAATTTTATCTTCAATAGCAAACAGTTGAGATAATGAAGGGTTAGCACCTTTGACCCCATCAAAAGTAACATTAGTAGCATCAATTTCCTGCCCCGCTAATGCACCATTCGATAGAGCGATATAGTCCCCAGTTTGACCAGAAAAACTAACATTATCTAGTGTAAGAGAGCTAGTTGAACCAGATACAGCTAAAGCTCTACTACCTCCTGTAATACTGGAGTTATTGTTAATTATAAAAGTACCAGCATTATCAATAGTGCCACTATTAGCTTGAGTTGTTGAGTTATCAGAAAAAATGCTATTGCTGACTGTGACTGAGCCTTTGTTATAGATGCCCCCACCGGTGCTTGCCAAGTTACCAGAAATGTTGCTGTTACTGATTGTTACTGTGCTGAGGCTAGAAAAGTTGAAAATGCCACCACCAGAATTTTTTGCTGAGTTACTAGAAATGTTGCTGTTACTGATTGTTACTGTGCCTCTGTCGTGTATATAGATGCCACCGCCACTAATGCTGGCCGAGTTACTAGAAATATTGCTGTTAGTGATTGTTACTGTGCTACTATCATTGTAATTGTAGATGCCCCCGCCAAATAATGCCAAGTTGTTAGAAAGTATGCTGTTGGTGAGGTTTAGTATACTTCCCCCTACTTGAATCCCTCCACCATAACCGTTACCAGCATTACCTTTGGTGATAGTTAAACCATCTATGGTGGCGTTAGTGCCTCTACCAGAAATGTTGAAGACGCGGGAGGCTTCATTTCCACTGATGAAGAGGTTAGAAGCACCTGTTCCTTCAATGTTGACGCTGCGGGTAAGTGCTAATTCTCCAGCAGTCAGAGTAATGGTTTGTGGTGTAGCAAATGTTCCGGCTGTGTCAAATCTGATGGTATCGGTAGCAGCAGGACTATTGGTTGGGTTATTGTTGATATTGCCATTAAAAAAGCTTAATGCTCCGCGCAAACTGCCAGCACCAGGATTTATACCGTCGTTGGTGTTGGTGACTAGATATGAAGATGTGGCTTCAAAAGCTCCAATATCTACTCTATCCCCTGCATTCAGTCCCCCAAAACCGCCTCTCTGTCCTCCTCTTTGGTCTGTTGCAGGCACTCCTGCATTATCACCTGCATCAATAGCTGGACTACCTACAACTAGCGCATGAGTTTGAGTCGTACCCCCATAGTTACCAAGTTTAGTAATAGCTGTATCAATTGACCCATTCAGCACAATATCGCTATCAATTGTTGGGAAGCCACCTGCATCACCATTTTGACCAACGAGATTATAACCTAGTGATGTGACTGTAGCACCATTGTCTATAGCAACCTCAGCATTAGATCCAGCAGTATTACCTGCAACAATACTATTTTTCAAGGTAATTTTACTGTTGATATTGTTATAGATACCTCCTCCTCTGGATTGTGGGGCGGAGTTGCCAGAAAAGGTACTGTTGCTGACTGTTGCTGTACCACCACTGAAGAAACCACCTCCACCACCACCATTATTTGTTACTAAGTTACCGGAAAAAGTACTGTTGAGAATTGTTATTGTGCCATCATTATAGATACCACCACCAAATAAGCCTGCTGAGTTACCAGAAAAGGTACTGTTGCTGACTGTTGCTGTACCACTACTGTATAAACCGCCTGCTGTGCTTGCTGAGTTGTTAGAAAAAGTAGTGTCACTGACGACTGTTGTACTCACCCTATCACTGTAGATGCCACCGCCGGAGCTTTGTACTGAGTTACCAGAAAAGTTACTATTGCTGACTTTTAGTGTACCAGTGTTGTAAATACCTCCACCCAAAAATCCTGAGTTAGCAGTAAGATTACTGTTATTAAGGTTGAGGGTGCTGTTAGTTCCTATTTGAATGCCACCTCCATTGTCAGCTTTACCATTACTAATAGTTAAACTGTCTATAGTGACATTAGTACCAGTTCCCGAAATGTTAAAGGCGCGAACGGCATTGTTACCACTAACTGTAGTATTATTTGCTCCTGCGCCAGTTACAGTCAGCGATTTATCAATATCTATTTGCTGTGAGAGGGTGTAAGTTGCTGCTGCTAGATTAACTTTTCCGCCTGTTGCGGCGACATCTACGCCATTTTGAATTAAGCCGTTAGCACCAACATTCACGGTGTTGGCTGTACCTGAAAGTTGACCTGTACCAGTATTTGTAATGGGCGCGTTTAAGTTAATGGTTGGGGCATCTAATGTTAAGTTGAAGTCACTAGCCCCACTTACAGCGTCAGTAACGGTGAGGGATGTTGTAGCTTGATAGGTTTGGTTGGCTGTATTCCATTGGGCTGCTACTGTGGCTGGGTCGATATCTCCACCTGTGTTAGCGATGGTAAAGGTGTCTGGGTCTAGTAGCAGGTTGCCGATTTGTCCATTTGCTGCTCTTAAGTCTGCAAATCCAGTATAAATGAGTTTCTGTTTCCCGGAAACTTCTGCAAATCCTCCGTTACCGTTTTGACTACCACCTCTAGCTGTAATATTGCCGTTAAATTGCGTTTTTTCATCTGACCAAACTACTACTTTTCCACCATCACCATTAGTCACGGCATCGGCGTTAATTTGACTATTTTTATCTATAAAAGTAGTTTGGGAATTTGGTACTGTACCTTTGCCTTGATAATCTCCACCAATTAAAACTGTACCACCGCCATTTGTACCAGAGGCGTTGATATTACTATTAATTACTTCTATTTTTTTACCTAAAATATTCACTGTCCCGCCAGTTTGACCGGAAACATTGATATTTCCAGAGGCTACAGCTACTCCTCCATTACTGGAGATATTCGCACCAGAATTGGTGAGGGTAATTCCTCCTTTATTATTAACTGTTAGTCCGGTATCTATATTTGCATTGCTACCAGTTAATAATTGTGGTAAGGTGAGGGCGTTAATTCCCCCAGTCGCAGAGTTGGGGTCAATTTCTAAACTGAGTAAATTTCCGGTTTGGGAAATTCGCACTAAACTTGAACCTGGTACGGCAGCAATGGTAATGTTTCCTTGTGGTGTGGTGAGAGTTCCTGTGTTAATGACATTGCCACCAATTAAAGTAAGATTTTCTCCTGTGGTAAGTTGTAAATTACCAGCATTAATAATGCTTCCAGGTTGATTAATGTTAAAGTTCAAACTAATAGGATTTCCTATTAAGTTAGCATAATCATTTGTGCCAATGACATTAAATAAAAGATTGTTACCAAAACCAATGCTGGTGGCTGTTGTGGCGGTAAATGAGGCTGGAACGTTTAAACTAGCATTAGAACCGAAGACTATGCCGGCGGGATTCATTAAATATAAGTTAGAATTTCCGCCTGTAATTTGGATTAAGCCATTAATTACTGATGGGTCGCCACCAACTACTCGACCTAAAATATTTTGAATGTTAGGATTGGATAGAAAGTTGGCGATTTGGTTTTGGTTGAGTCCAAATTTTTGGAAGCTGTGAAAGAGGTTTGCACCATCACTAGAAAGTGTCCCACCAGTAATGTTAATTTGGTTGCCACTTTGGTTAACTAGGGTGTTAGTTACGTCAGCAGATGGGGTAATACTTTGCCCTCTTGCTGGAGCAATAATGCTAATTCCTAATAAACTTAAAATTAATAATATTAATTGAGTTCTGAGTAATAGATAATTCGGCTCTATCGCTCCCCTTATGGTAAACAATATTAATTTAATTTTTGTAGGTTGGGTTGAGGGACAAAACCCAACATTTTCGGGCATTTGTTGGGTTTCACTTCCCTGCGGGACGCTACGCGAACGTTTAACCCAACCTACTACTAAATGCCGTTTTGCATAAAATGAACGGTAGAGCCAATAATTCATACCTGTATCCTATAGTTTCGTTGCGTTAATAAGCAATCAAAAATAATTACTTTAATTTGGTGAGCTATGTGTTTACAAAAATAACAATTTAACTGTCCTTTTTTTGCCAAACACTAAATTCCTTTCAAGAAAATGCAGCTATTTTCTCTGCTATTTTGTACAGTTTATTTGTATGAATAAAACTGGTTTTTGTTACAAAGCTATGGGCGAAAAGTGTTATCAATTAAGTTTTACAGATTCTACTAATGTCTAGGACATGGAAAATATTGAAATAGAAAAGTTATTTTTTCCGAAAATATCGATTTAAAATATATCACACAATAACCGCTTTTTTACCAATTTTTCATTAAAAAATATTAATACAGTGTTTCTTTTATGGATGTAATACACTCTTAGGCGCGGAGACCGCGCCCCTACAGGTTTGGCGATAAAATGCTGTACTTCACTGATATGAACAACGCTGCAAATAAACAAATTGCTGACAATAATTTTATAACTCTATATGCAAAACTTATGAATTATTTTGATATGAAGCGATCGCACCAGAAGCTAGGTATTGCATCATTGCACCACTCAAACTACTCCGTTAATTGTCAATCCTGCATCAAAATTAAATAGACAAAAATATTCCCAGTACCTCGACTGGGAATAAAAACTAAATCTCCGGTTTAGTACAACTTTGGTAATATTCCAAAATGAAGTTGGAATTTACCAAGGACTACCAATAATGGTAAATGCTGCCCAATAATAGGGATGGGTGAGACTTCCTTCTATACTGCTTCGCAAGTTGTCAGATTGCCCTGGTGTGAGAGGAATACTATTTTGAGAACCGACATAGCGATCGCTCTCAATTCTCACTTTTCCTTTCAGCATAGCAATTTGTGCTTCTCTCAAGGCTTCGGCTTTGATGGATGCATTATTTAAGTTGGTGTAAAACTCATTCATTAAGCCTAGTGTGCCTGGGTCGGAAACATACCACAAACTAGCCAGTGCAGATTTCACTCCAGTTGTGACTGCTAATCCAGCAAAGCCTAATTCTGAATCATTATCACCAACTGCTGATTTACAAGCACTTAATACTAGTAACTCAACTTGTGGATTATCCCATTTTAGCTCACGAATTTCGGCTAACCGCAGTTTACGGTCGTATAGCTGAATATATGAGTCATCTTTTCCATCGGGGCCTTTCTTAAAGTCAGCGTGAGTTGCTAAGTGAATAATTTTGTATGGATTAGCAGTACGTTTGGCTTTAAGAGTTTCAAATGTGAATTGTTGTCCAAAAACGGTTGTCGGTTTAACTCCTATTTCTCTAATCGTTTCGATTTCTATGGGTACGGCTGGGAGTGGTTTTTGCTCTTGATCTTTGGTAAAGTTTTCTGTTCCCATAGCCAAAACTGGCTGATTTTTAATGCCCACATATCTGGTATCTGTCAAACTGAAACTAGGTAGCAGTGCTAAACTGTACTTCTCAACTAAGAATTTTTCACCATTGTGTAAAGCAGCTACAGGTAGCGATCGCAAACCATCATCCATGACAAACATTAAGTTGTTGATGCGCTGGTCAATTAACTCTGCTTCTAGAGGGGCAATAATCCAGTCATAAAGTTGCTTACTTGGACGCAGATAACCTTTACTGGAAGGATCAGAAATTCCTCTCCGCATTTGTTTGACAACTTTGAGGACTTGTTCCTTAGTTACGGTATCAATTCGCCGACGGATAGGTTTACCTTCTCCTGTTACCAAGATTAAATCTAAGATATAGCCATCTTTATTATCTTGGCCATCTTTATTAACAGAACTTGGTCTAGCACTACCAGGACTAAATTTGACGTAAATAATTGCTGGTTTGACAGATTGGGTTTGTTTGGTTACTTCACTTAGTAGAGTCTGTGATTCTTTCACAGAAGTGAAACCTCTACCTTTGATACCCAAACTTTCAAATTGCCCAATTGCATTTTCTTCTACTTGTTCTACCGCGCCTTCAGTTTCTCCCCCTAATGTACCACCACCTGATGCTTGAGATAAAGACTGTTGTAATCTTTCTCTGACATCTAAAATTCGGCCTTGGCTAACAGTGGTAATTAAAATATTCCCTTGTACTTTCCTGTAGGGGAAAGATTGAGTTGGTCTAAGTATATCTCTGCTAGAAGTAATTGCCCCAACAGTACCATTTTTATCTGTCCCACTAATTCCCACTTTGAAGGGAACGACGCTATTACCACCGTGTTCTATGGTAATGAAATTACCCCCTCCTCCTCCAGAAGCAGAGATACTAGCAGTAACCCCGTTACGGTCTGTGAATGTTCCTAAAGCGCGGAAGTAGCCCTGAGAAGTAACATCAACTTCACCACCTTTACCAGCACCTTGAGCATTAATAAATTGTAAATCTAGGTCTTTACCTGCTACTACAAACGCCTTGCCACCATCACTAACACTAGAACTGCTATTGATAGTTCCGATAATTAGGAGTTCGTTGGTTTTTGCTGCGGAGATAAATACATTACCGCCTTTTCCACCACTAGAACTGGCATCTACATTACCTAACAGAAGATTGCTGTTTTCACTAATAATCGAAACTGCCCCAGCATCGCCAAGATTAGAACTGGTAAACACATCTCCTATAGTTAAATTACCAGGAGCTTGAACTGTAATTTTTCCACCGATGTTATCTCCATTCACATTGGAATTGAGATTACCTGTGGTAATTGCACCAGCTTTAGTAGTGAGATTGATATCTCCACCTTGTGAGGTAATGGCACTACCAGTGGCATTGATACCATTATTTGCTGTCAGACTGACTGCACTATTTGTCCCACCTGCGATCGCCCCTTGAGCATTAATCGCTCCCTGTGTAGTCAGCTTAATATCTCCACTGAGGTTAGAGATAGCATTAGCATTAATGTCTAGATTAGATTCCAAAGTAATCGGGCTATTTATACCGCCTTTAATTTCACCTAGAGAACTAATTCCTCCTTGGCTAGTAATCAGACTAATAGCTCCACTTTGGTTAGAGATATTGTTAGCAGTAATACCTTGATTACCTTGCAGAGTAATGGCACTCGCACCACCGCTTATTTCTCCGTTAGCATTTATTCTGCCTGGAGTAGTCAGCTTAATATCTCCACTGAGGTTAGAGATAGCATTAGCATTAATGTCTAAATTAGCTTCCAAAGTAATTGGGCTATTTGTACCGCCTTTAATTGCACCTAGAGAACTAATTCCTCCTTGCTTGCTGATTAAACTAATTGCCCCATTTTCAGTAGAAATGTCGTTAGTGATAATGCTTTGATTGGCTTGTAAACTGATAGAACCATTACCTATACCAGTAATTGACCCGTTAGCGGTAATTTTCCCTTGTCCAACATTCGACTGAATTGTTACAGGGTCAAATAAAGTGAATTCATCAATCGTAATTGAACCACTACCATTTGTGCGTCCAATAGTGATGGAATTAAAGCCATCAGCTAAAGCAGCAGTATCAGTTTTAATCAAGTCTAAAGTACCTGAACCACTATCAACTAAACCATTAATCGCAATTTCTTGGCTAGTAGTTTTTGGTTGCAATATTAAATTACCTGTACCCGTGACAGAATTAGCTGTTGTTGGCAGGTTGATTTCATTAGCAGTTAAATTCAAATCATTACTACCAGCCGCTAAACTACCGCTAATTTCAATAGTTGCAGTTCCAGCATCTAGAGTGGTATTTCCTGCCAGAGTAGTAGCACCATCGAGGAAAATATTGCTGTTGTTGGTAGTAATATCTGAAATTTGGATATTTGGAGCTTTCAGATTAATTGCTGCATTATCTACTAATGTAATTGCCCCTGTAGCCGTGATACTACCTTGACCAGACTGAACATTGAGTGAATCTTTGAAAGTGTAGGGGTTAAGTGTAATTGCTCCACTGCCATCTTCCAAGCCAATAGTAATAGAACCAAGGCCATTTCCTAAACTGTCTAGTTCCTCGGTGGTCAAGCTGAGAGAATTACTATCACCAGTTCCACCCACGATAATATTGCGGTCTTTTGTTACTGGTTGCAGCACAATTTTACCGCTACCACTAATAGAATTAGCTGTTGTTGGTAAGTCAATTTCATCAGCTGCCAGGGTAAGTGTACGATTACCTGTAGCTAATCTACCTTTGATAGTTAAGGTTGCTGTACCTGCACTAAAAGTTGTGTCAGCAGTTAGATTAATGTTGCCATCAAGAATCAAATTCCTGTTTTCAGTAGTAATATTTTCAGAAGCAATATTCTTAGCTGCTAGAGTAATTGAAGCGTCGTCAGTACCGCTAAGTTTACCACTTGTTTCGATTGTGCCTTGTGGTGCTTTAATGGTGACTGGATCTTGGAAAATTGTCCCATCACCAATAACGATTTTTCCTCCAGTATTATCACCACCAATAGTAATAGATCCAAAGCCATTTTGAATGTAACCCAGTTCTGTTGGCGTTAAATCTACAGTATCAGGAGTAGTATTATTGCTACTGCTCAAAATAAATCCAGCAGTTGGTGTTCCTGGCTCTAATTGCAGATTACCTTTACCTGTAACGTTACCACCAAAATCAATTTCATTCCCGACTAATCTGAAGTTATTATCACCTAATGTCAGGCTATCGTTAAAGGCAACGGTTCCATTTCCGGCATCAAACGTTTTGTCTCCAGTGCCTGTTAATGTGAAAGGAATATTAAAGGTAATATTGCCATTATTAGTCTTAACATTGCCAGCAAAGGAAGCACTGTTAGCCTGTTCAATTGTTAAACCACTTAAACGTGTGGTGCTGCCAATATCACCACCAACACTGATAATACCTGTTTTACCAGCATTTAAGGTTAAGCTACCGCTACCATCAACTGTACTACCCAAGTTAATATCTGCGGCTTTGGTGTCTAGAGTAACATTCACTCCTGAACCCAAAGAGACAGCTTTTGGTATATCAATTTTCCCTTGACTGGTAATGCTTCCATTGAGAGTGGTTGTGTTGGCATTTAAAGTTACAGCACCATTGACATCCAGACCATCAGCTGTAATGCTGCCATTAGGCGATCGCACTTCTAAATTATCTTTAATGGTGGGATTATTCAGAGTAATGTTGCCACTACCATTTTCACTACCAATAATTATCGAACTAAAGCCATCCTTCAAAACCTGTGTACTAATATCCAAGGCTGGTGTATCTTCACCCCCATTCACCAACACATCTTGACTACTTGTATATGGCTGTAGTGTCAGTGTTCCAGTACCAGTAACCGAGTTATTTCCTCCATTAAAATCAATTTGATCAGCAATTAAAGTTAAATTATGGTCGTTTCCTGTCAATGTCTGACCAAAAATGATAGTTCCAGTACCAGCGTTTAAGGTAACTAAATTATTAGGATTAGAAATTGTGGAATCAGTAGCAGATTTAGCGATGTAAACAGGACTGTTAGCAAAACTGATATTACCATTAGCAGTGGTTATATCATCCGCAATGTAAATTCCAGATGCTCTTTCAACCGTTAAACTCTTTAGGGCTTCACCAGAACCCACCTTACCCCAGAACTGCACCTCTCCACCAGCAGAAAGTATTAAATCTCCAGCACCATCTAGTGTTTGCTCAAAGCGAATTTTAGCAGGATTTTTACTGCCAACAGGAACTGCACCTGTATCGAGTCTTATCTTTGTGCTATCTCCTAGTGTGACTGGTTGCTTGAAGATAATATCCTGATTATTTGTTGTAATCCCAGCATTAAGGGTAGTGAATTTAGTATTAACTTGTGGAGCATCTAACGTTATAGAAGCATTATCTTCACCTTTGATTTCACCATTTACTGTGATACTACCTTGAGGAGATGTGATTGTCACAGGATCATCAAAAGTAATAAATGGAGCGTCGGGTGGCTGAGGTTGGAGAATAGTTATTGCACCACTACCATTTTGTGCATTTCC
>DATGXQ010000252.1:0-1731 GCA_035298905.1 Nostocaceae cyanobacterium
GGGCTGGGTGATGCAGTATTTAGAGGCAGGAACAAGGGATTTTTCCATGCCGATATTCGTCCCGGTGGGCGTACTGTGTTCGCTTATTAATTGATTGATAACGGTTATTATCATCCAAATGTTACTTCGCTTAATGCTGCGTTTGCTGATATTCGATTTTTTAGATACCCTATGGGGGCATTTCCTTGAGAGTCTCATGAGGTTTGGTTCTCCTAACTATCCCCTGAGTTATTCCCTTTACTCCCTCTCAGTTTTCCCCTCTTCCTTTCCTAGCTTTTGTTATTAGTGATATTCATGCTAGGATTAATTCAAAGTTTTTTTTAATATCTAATTCGAGGGGCTTGAGAAGAAGTAGAAAACAACTCAGGCTTTTCCGAAAAGAAACCCCGTTGATTAGACGGGGTTATTTATTATCTATTAGTTTTAATGTTTAGTTTTCTCTGGTGGCTCAACTTCCTGATATTTCTTAGCTTTTCTAAAACTCATCAAGTTTTCCTGCCTTCTTCTCAGCATTCCCTCGTGTTGATAGTCTGTGTACTTTGAAAACCGAGCAACAGGATCGCCACTAAAATTAACCGTTTCCATACCTATAAATCCCAGTGGTTGTAGTTTCTAGAATCCCCCCATTATATCACCTGTACTGAATTTAGTACAGGTTAAAATTGACTTCTGCAACAACTTTCTCAATTCGTAACCTAATCCAAGACATCACAGGAACAGCCATACTATTACCGATTAAGCGATACTTAGCACCGTCCACTAGGGGATTATTATTGTGCAGAATGTCTAGATAGTTATTAGGAAATCCTTGCAGTCTAAGGCATTCCACAGGTGATAAATAACGGGTAATCAATTCATCACCTTCTCTGTAAATTATTGCTGGTTTGACTCCACCATTAACTCGGCTTTTATTGAACGCTCCAGCCCTTAAGGTAGGGGCAATATTAATACCCCAATCTCTACCGTTATCCTTAGAGGTAAAACAAATTATGGGGGCTGAGATAGAGCTAATCTCATCATCTCTGGAAGCTTGACTTTTGACGTATTGGCTCTCCTTAATATTCCACTTTTCGCTTGATGGCTCAAACATAATTGCTGCTGGTATTCCTGCCAATCCTCTACAGTCTTGCCTAGGTTTCTTGCTAAATAATCTCTTTCCGTTTCTAAAATTGAAGCCAACGACAAACACTCTAGATCGTCTTTGGGGCAGGGTAAAGTATTTAGCATCCAGAACTCTCCATGCAACAGATCCGGTATCTCCAACGAGAAAACCTGCACTATTCCATCGGCTTCTGTAGAGTGGTTCTTTTGCTCCCACCATTCTAGAGAGCAAACATCCAAAAGCATTGTCTGAGGTTGTAAGGATTGAACTGACATTTTCATAAACAAAAATTCCTGCTTTTACTTGTTCAAAAACATCAACAAACTTTAAAGCTAAATTACCTCGTTCATCACTTAAACTTTGACGATCGCCTAACATCGAGAAGCTAACACAAGGCGTACCCCCAACCAACAAATCAGCGTCCCATTCATGCCAATTCGCTGTCACCATATCGCCTAAGTTTTGGACATTAGGGTAGTGATGACGCAACACAGAATTAGCATGAGAATCAATTTCACTTTGAGCAATTACGTTAAACCCTGCTACCTCTGGCGCTCCTATTCCACTGCACACTGTTATTGCATTAAGCATCTTTACACAACAAGTCTTATATACTTTCAATAATACCA
>DATGXQ010000253.1:0-3361 GCA_035298905.1 Nostocaceae cyanobacterium
TGACGGCGGCTGTAGCTGTAAATTGATTATTCAAAGGTACATCAACGCCACCTGTTACTAAGAAAGCAGCTTCGGTGTCATTACCAGTTCTAATAGCTGCACCTACTCCCAAGTATGGCGCGATGGGGAGGGGTTCACTAAAGGGATCTCCTACTTGCTGGAAGGAGAAATCATAGGTTAAAGGAAGAAGAATGGTGGCATTGTCACCAAGTAATACTGATGGTCTGACAGAGAAGGTTCTAGTTAGACCAACTTTACTAAGAATAGCAAAGTTACCATCACCTAAAGCTGATGAACCGCCATTTAAACCAATGTTAACACCAGCACCAAGATAGCTGCTACCGCCACGAGTGGATCTACCTACGTCAATATCTGCTTGAGCGACTTGATTAGGTTGAACTGTCGGGGTAACAGATGGTTGAGATGTTGCTGGGGTGGTAGAGATAGCTACTGCTGCTGGAGCATTGGGGATAGTAAATTGAGCTACCTGCTGTTTAGCTGGTAACTGTGAGTTAGGTAGAATAGTAAATGTAGGTTGACTTACTTGTGATTGAGCAACGGGGACGACTACGCTCTTTGCTGTTGTCTGTTGATTGGCTAGTTGCTGAACGCCTGTAGTTTCTACACTGACTTCAGGTTGAGTAGTTTGAGCATGAGCCGGCCAAGTATTACCAACTACCGCTAGTGCTGTTAGACCTGATAGCCAAAAAGCACTTTTACGAAGAAATATAGTATTCACATTCACTCCTACAAGAATATGGCCACGAAAAATTAGGTATGCTGTTGATATTAGTCAACAAACTTGAGCAATACTCAACATTTAACACTAAAAATTCGCTTTTTTCATCCTTAGTTTGACATTATGTGTTGAGAATGCCCTGAGTAAGTCTTGAATACTGCATTTTAACCCACATTCCGCTCTGGCAACTAATCAATTACCCAAGCATTTAGCTATCAGCAGCCAGCTTGTTTGCTGAGACTGCTGACAATAAAACTTAATTCATCCCGAAACTTTTCCAGGTTTACTGCAAACAACGAATCGCTTCTAATAATCCTCTGGCTTTATTTAATGTTTCTTCATATTCCTTTTCGGGGTCGGAATCTGCTACTAAACCGGCTCCGGCTTGGACTGTGAGGGTGTTGTTATGCAATACCATAGTCCGAATAGCGATCGCACTATTTAATTGTCCTTCAAAATCATAGTAACCATACACACCAGAATATACACCCCGGCGATTTGGTTCTAACTCATGGATGATTTCCATCGCTCTAATTTTGGGCGCACCGCTCACTGTCCCGGCGGGAAAACAAGCTTTTAATAAGTCCCACGCGGTTTTATTTGGTGCTAATTTCCCAATTACATTACTAACAATGTGCATCACATGGGAGTAACGCTCAATAACCATTAATTCATCTACTTTGACACTCCCACTTTGGCAAACCCGGCCTAAATCATTGCGCCCCAAATCTACTAACATCACATGTTCAGCCCTTTCTTTGGGGTCTTGAAGTAAATCTTCCGCTAGGGCTAAATCTTCTTGATAGGTTTTTCCTCTCGGTCTGGTTCCCGCAATGGGTCTGACTGTGGCTATTTTTCCCCCATCTGGGTCTTTTTCGGCTTTGACCATCACTTCAGGACTGGAACCAATGATTTGCCAGTCGTTAAAGTTGAAATATGCCATGTAGGGGGAAGGGTTAATCTGACGGAGAGAACGATATAAAGCGAAAGGATCGGCTTTATATTCCGTAGAAAGACGTTGAGAAATAACTACTTGGAAAATGTCGCCAGCTTTAATGTATTTTTTGGCTTTTTCGACGCTGGCACAAAATTCCGAGCGAGTAAAATTACTGGTGTAGGCTTCAATTCCTGCTTTGGGCTTAGTTCCAGGGGGTGTCCAATTTAATTTGGTGCTGTGGGGTGAAATGGGCAGGGACAGCTTTTCAATCATTTGCTTAACCCGATCGCTTGTCTGCTGATAAGCTACCGCCAAATCAACGTTAGAGTCACGTAAATCAGCATAGGCGATCGCAAAGATTTTCCGCTTCACCTGGTCAAAAATCAACAGATGGTCTACTTGCATCCATACACCATCAGGAATATTACTACTATCGGCAGGATAAACAGGAACACGGGGTTCAATCCAGCGAATTAATTCATAGCCCCAAAAACCGAACAAACCGCCAATTCCCGAAGGAAGTTCAGGTAAATGTACTGGGTGATAAGGTGCAAGACATTCAGCTAAAGCGGTGAAGGGGTCGCCTGTAAATTCTACTTGAGAACCATTACGGTGTGTTTGGACGGTTTTTTCTCCTCTAGCTTCCAAAATCCATAGTGGATCACACCCCAATAAACTATAACGCCCGATTTTTTCCCCGCCTTCCACTGATTCTAGTAAAAAGCTATAGGGTTGACCAGCGCAAACTTTATACCAAGCCGATACAGGTGTATCTAAGTCGGCTATCCATTCCTGATATACAGGGACAAAATTACCTTGTGCAGCTAGCTCTTGAAACTGGGAAAAATCGGGGAAAATCATAACTTTTGTCTTCAGTTTTGAGTGCTAAGTCCTGAGTTTTGATCTTAACCCAGCACTCAGCACTCAGCACTCATTCGCTAGTTAGGCATCACCACTGAAGCGGCAGTTAAGCATCATGAGTAGCTTTACCACTGAACTTCAATTGTGCAGGACTGGGGTTTTGGCCAATTCTGCGGGGTACATGACGCACTTTTTCACGGCCGGGATTTACTTTTTCTGGGAAAACGCCATCAGCAGGGTGAATGAAAGTGGTTTCACCACTGGGGAGAATCCGGTAAACCTTGTAATCAGTAATTTTGAATTTACGCAGTTGAGCTCCCAAAGCGATGCCATATTCCTTGCGAGCTAAATAGAGCAGGTTTTCACCTTGACGCATAACAGCAGCGCCACCGGTAGGCATTTCAAACACTTGCTCTTTGGGGCTAGTCCAGGTAATAGCGTACTTTTCCTCTTCTTGGGCTTTCTTGAGGAGTCCGCCAGTGCTACCGCCAAAGAGGGGGCTTTGTCCAGAAAGAGTAACCATAAGCTGTCTCTCAACGTTTTTAGGGCATACTAACACCGTAGCGCGGCTAATATTGCGATCGCGTCATAGACTGTAACAGTTCGTATTCTGTTTGGGGGGCAGGGGGGCAGAAGAGACGCTCTGACGCTCTGACGCGGGGACGCACAGAAAAGAGACGCTCTGACGCTCTGACACGGGGACGCACAGAAAAGAGACGCTCTGACGCGGTGACGCGGGGACGCACAGAAAAAAGAAGATTCTCCCCTCTCCGTGTCTCCCCTCTCCCCTCACCGCGTCTCCCCTCTCCCCTCCCCGTGTCTCC
>DATGXQ010000254.1:0-2454 GCA_035298905.1 Nostocaceae cyanobacterium
TTCATTTCTTTCCATCTTTAGTGCCGTTAGGGCTGACTATCACATTTAATATTTTCCTTCCATTACAAACAGGGATCAAAGGCAAAAAGTGATTATTGTATCTAGGTTCTAGCCTTTATAGTCAAAAAACAAACTTTATGATGTTTTTATATTCTCGTTATATTTGGAAATGTTTACCGGAGTAACCACACACTGAGTTTTAGCCCAAACTGGCTGGGGATCAAGATGAAAGGTTTAATTTTAGATTTAGATTTTAATTTAGAAATTATTTCAAACAGATGATTAAAAATCTTTTTCGCTATTGTATGCTTAGTAGATTTATCTAGAAGAACGTGGGGACAGTCCACAAGGGGGAGGGGAAACACGGAGAGGGGAAACGCGGCCAGGGGAGAAGGGAAAATCTTCTTTTAGAGGTCTGTTTGTTTTCCATCCCCAATTCCTTTTACTCATGATGAGCAAATTGCTTGGCAGCACAGAGAGAACAAACACTCCAACGTTGAAGTTCTCCGGCAGGAGTTGGACATTGACATTGAGGACAAAGGGGTAAATTGTGCGATCGCCTTTTGACCACCTTAGCCCAACGTTCAAAAGCACTACCAGCATCTTCTGGCGTAGATTGCGCTTGAGTTTCCTTACTTGTAATTGTGTAACTAGGATGTTCTTGTGGAGAAACTCTGGATTTTTCCCTACCCTTAGTAGTTGATTGTTTCCACTCAGCAGTAGAAAAACGAATATCTACCAAAGCTACATCTAACTTTTGATTTACCTTCACAAGAAGAGTTTTACGTTCAAAAGTCAAATTTTGCGCCCAAGCAGCACTAGCAGTCGCCACCCACAACACATGACGCTGGATAGACAAAGGACGAGTATGATTAGCTACTACATCACCAACTACCTCTGGCCAAAACTTTAACAACCGCGCAATTGGTGGCTCTTGCCAATTCGATCGCTGTGCCAGAATACTAACAATATCATTAACTGACTTTAAAGACATGGTGTGATAAATTGTCACTAAAAAGCAAAAATTTAACTTAGTTGTGGACTAATATCTTAAGAGATAATTTTCCCTAGCATTAGCACACATATATTAAAGTTCATCCAGCACTCTACGTTTGAGGTAGCATGGCAATGAGTCAAAATCCCTTAATAGATTCCGGCACTCAATCGTCTAAAGCACCTGGGTTGAAGCCAGCACTTGCATCAGCATTAGCGAGTTTAGAAGTGCAGCTAGATCAAGAGTTATCCCGATACCGACGCACACGTCATGGGTCGAGAAAGCCCAGCTCAGTTAGTGCAAAAACTTTTATTAGTAATCAACAGCAAAAGTCTCATGGCACTGGAGCGACACTGAACACAACTCAGCCAGCAACCCATACAGACACAACTACTGAAACAAGTTTAGCCCTGACCCTAGTCAAGAAAGAACAACTAAATTACACCCAGATTGCTGCTCCTAAAGATTCTGTAAAAAAGAAAACTCCACCGCCACCACCACCCAATCCTGTGATTAATACCCCACCACAGGCAAATTCTAGCAGCATAGTACATACTAAGGCTAACGCTACAGGGAATGAGAATCTGGTTCAAAAAGAAGAGACATCCACACCACCAGATGACTATTTAGAATCCAGTGAAGCATTGCTGCGGAGTTTAGCAGAAGAACAAACAGCAGAACAACCAACTCCAAGCACTAGCTCTAGTGAAGGATTATTGTCACCTTTGGGGATTGGTTCTATGCTACTGCTGTTATTAGCAAGTCTAACTTTGGGTTATGTGGTATTCAATCCCCAGACTTTGCCGCATTTATATCTTGGTAAAATATTTTCTGGAACTAATACTGCAAATGAGGAAAATGCTGAAAGTACAGGTAATTCTCAGCCTGTGGCCGCGCCAGAACTTACACCTATACCCAAGTACCCGAATTTAGCAGCTAATGAGTTTCCAGAAGTTAGAGATCCTAATGATGTAGTAAATTTAAAACCAAAAGTACAACCAACCACGACTACTGCACCAGCAGCCTCTATTCCTACTCCCTCCAATCCTGTCGTTGTTCCCAACTCTAGCCCAACTATTCCACCAGAACCGCAAGTGAGGACTACAGAGAATCCAGCCCCGATAGGAGAAATTAAACCCTCAGCAGATGGTTTTTACTATGTAGTCACAGAAAATCAAAGTGCAGGTGCTTTATCTGCTGCTAGGGAAGTAGTGCCTGATGCTTATTTATCAGCTGACCAAAAATATATCTATCTAGGTGCTTTAAGAACTCCAGAGCAAGTACAAAGACGTTTGCAGCAGTTACAAGCTAGGGGTATCAAAGCTCGTGTGCAATAGCCATGAGGGGACGGCAGAAGGGCAGAGGAGACACGGGGACGCGGAGACACGGGGACGCGGAGACACAAAAGACTCTTATTTCTCCCCATCTCCCCATCTCCCCATCCCCCTGATCCTCTACTT
>DATGXQ010000255.1:0-8065 GCA_035298905.1 Nostocaceae cyanobacterium
CTTTCAACTCTGTTCCCTGTTCCCTCTTCCCTGTTCCCTGCTGTAATTGATAAATAATTTCGTCAACCTTAACAAAATTTCTCTTTCTTAATTATTTCTCGCAAAGACGCAAGCATTCTTACGTCTTTGCCATCAATTTACATCAAGTATGGAAATTAAACACTTTTAAACCGATAGAAATCAGGCTCAAGAAAGTCAAAAACCCTATAGAATCTAGCAGGGTTGTTACTAATGGCCCACTGACTAAAGCCGGATCTAATTTTAGTCGTTTTAAAGCCATTGGTAACAATGTACCAAGAGTAACAGCCACCATAGTATTAGTAGCCATCACGGTTCCTGCCACTAAAGCCACCCATCTTTCTTCAGGTTTAGCCCAAATTAGAGAAAGAGCGATCATTGTACAACCTAAAAATATCGCAGTTCCCAGACCAGCAAAAATTTCCTTTCGGAGAATTTTGATCGTGTCTTTTGGTGTCACTTCACCGACACCTAAACCGCGAATAGTTACAGTTAAAGCTTGAATGCCGACAGTTCCACCAGTGTTAGAAAAAATCGGCATAATTACCGCCAGGACTGGCACGGCAGAAATGATAGATTGAAAGGGAGCGATCGCACTGGCCGCACCTATATACAGCGCCATAATCCCTAATAACCAGGGTAAACGCTTACGAATCGTCACCAAAGGAGGGGATAAAGCCTCTTCATCACCACTCACACCCGCTAATTTTTGAATATCTTCGGTGGCTTCTTCTTCAATAATGTCAATAACATCATCAATAGTGACAATTCCCACTAATCTATCTTCCCGGTCTACCACAGGAATAGCAATTAAATCATAACGCTGCATAATCCTAGCAACTTCTTCCTGTGGAGTTTCTGTTCTCACCCTAATCACGCGAGAACTAGCAATATCTTTAATTAAGACGTTGGGGAAAGTAAATAATAATTGCCGCAAAGAAACAACGCTCACCAAAGTGCGATTATCATCGGTGACATAAGCATAGTAAATTGTCTCTTTGTCTTCATCTTGACGACGAATTTTACTTAAAGCTTCACCAACAGTTAAACCCTCACGTAAACGCACATATTCAGTTGTCATCACCCTACCAGCAGTCCCTTCAGGATAGCCGATAATGGTGGCCGTGGCTTGCCTTTCTTCGGGGCTAAGTTGTTGCAATAAACGTTTAACTACCCCAGCTGGTAACTCATCGAATAACTCAGCCCTTTCATCGGGACTCATAGCTTCCACAATGTGTACTACTTGGGCATCATGTAAAGAATGAATTAAACCTTCTTGAATTTCTGTAGGTAAATATTCAAAAACATCGATCGCCTGAGTTTTATTGAGTAAACGAAATGCGATCGCTCTTTGTTGTTCAGGCAAATCCGCGATATATTCACCCACATCTACAGGGGGCAAACAGTTTAAATCACATTTCAGTTGATTTAAGTCAGCCACGTCAAGGACTGGATTGCGAAGATCAGTCGTGATCATAATTCCTCCTAATGTCTCCCCCGCGCTGGGAGACACACTCGCCAGCTTAGAGGAGGATAGTACTGCCATCTGGTGGACTTTTGTCCATAACCTCTTAAGAATTCAATATCGATATCCAATCAGGGCATCGCTAGTTATCATTTAACCCTGAATTGGGGTTTTCTGGTAGATGCTATTGGGTAATGTAATTATAGTATTAAATTACACTACGCTAATATTTTTCCCTCGTTTTTGAACGATTAGTGTAGATTCTACTACTACTATAATTTGTGTCAAGCCAGCAAACTAAATTCCGGCGCATCTTTACAGAGTTAAAATATTTACAGCTAAAAAAGCAGTTTTTATTAAAGTCAAATTTAGCTTCCTGCAATTATACTTATAAATGTAACTCAAAGTTTGCAGAATTTACCACACTGACCCTAAGCATATCAAAACTGCTTTGAGCCATAATAGCAAATCATAATATATTTCTTCAACAACCAAGGAGTGAAAAGCTACCTAAATTTTGATAAATGTGTATTTTAGGGAAAGAACCTATAAATATCTTTCCTATGTAAAACTCTAACAAAAATCATCGTATTTTCAGTTACAACAACCCCGATTCTATAATCTCCAACTCTTAGGCGATAATAATTACCCTCACCTTTGAGTTTTTTAATATTGGTCACTGCTGCTAAACTTTCGGCATTTTATACTTCTTCAATTACTGCTTAAATTCTTTGCAGCAAGCTTTCATCAAGAACATTTCTCAAATCTTTCTCAAAGCCTTTTCTAAACTCAACCTTCATTTTTTATTACTTAAAATTTGAAAAATAGCTTCTCGGCTAACAGTTTCGGAGTTTTCTTCTTCCTTAATAGCTTTTGACAAAGCGATATCTTCTATAATTTCTTCTAGTAAATCATAAACTAGCTCGTTCCTTTCCTGTAATAACTCTAAAATTGCCGCCTTGAGCAATTCTTTTAACTTATTTTCATCTAGTTTTACTTCAAGCATATATTTTTCAAAAATACATTTTCATAAATAATAACATATTTAATTGAAAATCTATATAGCCGTTTTTATCTCAGTGAGGTACAGTATTTCATCGCCAAAAGTGTAGGGGCGGGGTCTCCCCGCCCTCAAGTTTATTGCATTCACACGAGAAACGCTATAAAATTAGGAAATACGCTTTAATCTAGCAAAAATAATGAAACAGACTTTTACAGCAAGTATTTGGCAAGAAATAAACTGGTTTGTAGCGCAATGTTTAGAATTTGATATTACCAGTCAAGGAGAAACCGAAACCGAAGTATTAACAAACTTGAGAGAAACTTTATCACTACATTTTGATCCACCAGTAGCCACCATTACACCTGCAATTATAACATTTGAGGTAGAATTAGTATAAATTACTCAAAATATTCAATAAATTAACAGGAGAAAAAATGAGAATTAAGCAAATTTCAGTCACAGGACTTTTCGGCATGTTCGATCATGTCATTCCCTTAAACATGGAAGACAGAATAACTATTATCTATGGTTTAAATGGTATTGGAAAAACAGCAATACTCAGGTTATTAAATGGATTTTTCAATTCACGTTACTCAGAACTTCGTAGTATTCCATTTAAAGATTTTGAAATAGATTTTGATAATGGCAATCATATTCGAGTTAGTAAAAATTTTAAACAAAATCTTGAAGAAGATATTGGAGATAAAAGACAATATTATTTAACATTTTTTTTCAGAAAAGATGTTAAAAGTAAAGTGCAGAGTTTTACTTTGAATAAGTTAGATAGTAAAGTTATCCCTGATTTTCCTGTCGGTATGTTAGATGCTATTATTCCCAGACTTGAGAGAGCATCTGCTACTAAATGGAGATATCTGCCTACTGGAGAATTACTTTCTTTTGAAGATGTTGTAGAACGCTTTAGTAATTTTCTACCTGAAGGATTAAGATTTCAAAAACAACCAGAATGGTTAGAAAATATTCAGAAAGTGGTTTCTCTTCGTTTTATAGAATCACAAAGATTATTAAACATATCAAAAAATAATAATTCTCAAACTGACCATACACGAACTTCAATGAAACCTTCTGTCAATACTTATGCAGACGAACTTGCTAAAAGTATTCAGATTAAATTAACTGAATATGGCACATTATCTCAATCACTTGATAGAACTTTTCCTGTAAGAGTTGTTCAACAACAATCATCAGTTGATATGACAGATGAACAACTACGACAAAAATTATATGAACTTGAAGAAAAACGATTGGATTTAATAAATACTGGATTATTAGATAAAGATGAAAATCCTAATTTTCAAATCCAAGAAACAATAAATGAAAGCACTAAAAAAGTTTTGTCTGTTTATATTGAAGATGTGGAAAAAAAACTTAGTATTTTTAATGATTTAGCTCAAAGAATAGAAGTGCTTAAAAAAATTATAAATCAGAGATTTTCTCACAAAGAAATCAATATTAGTAAAGAAAAAGGCTTTACTTTTACTTGCCATAATCATTCTTTATCACCGGATAACTTATCTTCTGGAGAACAGCATGAATTAATTATTTTCTACGAATTATTATTTAAAGTTAAACCTAATTCATTTATTCTTATTGATGAACCAGAAATATCATTACATGTAGAATGGCAGGTACAATTTTTAAAAGATTTGCAAGAAATTACTCAAATTGCTGGTATAGATGTATTGATGGCTACTCATTCTCCTGATATAATTAACGGCCAATGGGATTTAACCGTTGAATTAAAAGGGACTCAGAAATGAGACAGCGCATGACACCTGAGCGCCTTGCTGATCAAATTCGTTTGAGAAGAAGCGCTCACTCAGGGACTTTTATCATAGTGGAAGGTGCAGATGATGAAAAGTTTTATGAACGTTTTGTAGACCAACAAAATTGTAAATTGGCTATTGCTGATGGCAAAGATAATGCTATTGGTGCGTTAAAGATTCTCGAAACTGGTAATTTTACAGGTGTCTTGGCTATTGTTGACGCAGATTTTTCTAGACTGGAGGAAGATTTACCAAATAATCCTAACTTACTTTTGACAGATTACCATGATTTAGAAATAATGCTCTTTAACTCTCCTGCACTTGATAAAGTTATGCGCGAGTTGGGTAGTGAAGAGAAAATTAAGGCTTTTGGTAAAAATATTTTCCTGACATTGCTAGAAGCTGGAAAAATAATTGGTTATTTAAGATGGACTTCTTTAAAATTTAATCTTAATCTGAAATTTGAAGATTTAACCTTTAGTAAATTTTTAGACCCAAAAACTTTAATTATAGATATAGTCAAATTAATTAAAACCGTTAAAGACCATTCCCGGAAACCAGAACTTATAGAACAAGATATTCAAAGTAAATTAGAAACTCTCAAAAGTGATTCCCATGATTTACGTCAAATTTGCTGCGGTCATGATTTAATCTGTATCTTATCTGTAGGTCTTGGTAAAACTTGGGGAACGCAGAATAATAACGACGTAAAACCAGAAAAATTAGAAATGATTTTAAGACTAGCTTATGAAGCGTCTTATTTTCGCACTACGCAATTGTATAAATTTATTCAAAAGTGGGAGAAAAATAATCAGCCTTACCAAATTCTCCCACAAGCGGCTTAATTTATTCTATATTTCTGTATATTCCCACACAAAACCCCAAACCCCCCACCCTGATGCTTTAATTTTCTGGTAAACTGGCAAACACCTGGTTTACTAACTGTTTTGTCTTTATTTCTAACCGTTGCCAATCTACTTCCCCAGATTCATCAATTAAACTTGTATCAATATCCACTGATTCGTTAGTTGGAGAGTAATTTAAAAAACACACTTGATAACACAAATCCCACAAATCTACACTGATTTCTTGCTCTTGACGTTGCAACCGCAGATGATATCCTGGATGGGGCATGGGCAAACCAGCAAGGGTTTCTCTAATTTCTTCTATTCTATCTGGTGTGGCATTTTCTATTTCTTGCAGTAACTGATTCACCAACGCTTTTGTTTCCTCAGTGGCATTAGCAGGCCAAATCAGTACATCGTGATAAGTTCCTTTCCAGGGAGATTCATCAAGCTGTTTGCGAATGTTATCGACAACCCGAATAAAAGCAGGCTGCATCAGGAGTTCAGCTTGTTGCCAAGCGTCGGGGTTAGAGATTTTGGGTGGCATTAGACGTTAATAAAGATACAAACAAAAATTTGTTAACAGAGTTTTGTTAAAAAACCGCATTTTTAGTCTAAATCTTTTCTCAAGATAACGGATTTCTGAGCAGAAATTTTGGAGATATTTACTACCAGCTGGAAATAATGGTGTTTAAACTGGGGAGGGAATTATGATAGGCAAATTACTAGACCATCGATACCAAGTCACTCGCATCTTGGCCACGGGTGGGTTTGGTCAAACCTACATTGCCCAGGATACCAGGCGGCCAGGTAATCCGATATGCGTTGTTAAGCACCTAAAACCTGCTAGTTCTGACCCCAAGGTTTTTGCTACGGCTAAACGTCTATTTCAAAGCGAAGCGGAAACTTTAGAAAATTTGGGCAATCATGACCAAATACCCAGGCTATTGGCTTATTTTGATGAGAATCAAGAGTTTTTCTTAGTGCAAGAGTATGTAGATGGGCATACTTTGGCAGAAGAACTTATCCCTGGTCAGCGTTGGAGTGAAGGCCAGGTGATGCAATTATTGATAGAAGTATTGGGAATTTTAGAATTTGTCCATCAGCAAGGTGTGATTCACCGGGACATTAAGCCAGATAATATTATCCGTCGTGGGTCTGATTATAAGTTAGTTTTAGTAGATTTTGGGGCAGTGAAACAATTACGATCGCCTCTTGTCACTGTAGGTACTCAAACTACCGCTACCGTAGCTATTGGCACTCCCGGCTATATGCCTACAGAACAGGGACAAGGTAAACCCCGCCCTAATAGTGATATCTATGCTTTGGGTATTATCGCCATTCAAGCTTTAACTGGTGTACCCGCCAGCCAGTTACAGGAAGATGCAGACACAGGAGAGATTCTTTGGCAGCATTTAGCACCGATAGATTCACGCTTGGCGGCAGTTTTAACGAAAATGGTGCGTTATCACTTCAAAGAACGCTATCAAACTGCTACGGAAGCATTACAAGCCTGTCGAGCATTAATCAATATTACTCCTGATTCTTCCTTACCACCTGCACCTGTTAAAGAAGTTAAATATCAGCCCCAACCAGTACAACCAAAGTCTCAAGTTTTTGTGCAAAAAACCATGGCTGTATCTCCTGGAAATCGGGATATGACGAAAACTACTGGTAGAGATAATAGTAAACCTGATCCTTTGCCTTTATTAATTGGTATTTTCCTAGTTGGCGGTGTGGCAGCTTTAATGACTAATTTTTATCCTAATATTAAAAGCTTTACAACTAATTGGACAGGAAATAATAAATTAGGAAAAACTTGTTTAGCTACAGTAGAACCAAATTCTAATATTCGTTCTGAACCTAGTTCTATTAATTCTGATAATATTGTCCGAACTATTGGTGAAGAAAGTTCATTTGAAGGAACTGGTAAACGGACAAAACGAGGCTGGGTAGAGATTAAAATCAATCCTAAAAAATCGGCTTGGGTAAATTCTCAGGTTATTAGTAATTATGATCAGTGGCTGGCTTGCTTGCGTGACAAGGGTATTTCTAGTAAAATTGTCGATGATAGTAGTTTGATTGCTACTCGACCAATTCCTAAACCACAAACAAAACCTAGTAATAATCCTAGCAATAATCCTTTTATTTTTCCACCGCAAACTATCGACAAAGCAACCCCTGAATTAGATCAATCAGAACTAAATCAGCAAAAAGACAAGATTATTCAGCAAGCTAGGCAGAAATTTGAATCGGGAGATTTACAAGGTGCGATCGCTACTTTAAGATCAATTCCTGGTAATGCTACATCTACTATTCAAGAAACAGGCAAAATTATTCAGCAATGGCAGGATGATTGGAAAAAGGCTGAAGAATTAGTTCAAGATATCAACCAGGCCATTGATAATGGTCAGTGGGAAAAGGTTTTAGCTTACCGGGATCATCCAGAAAAATTACCTGATATTAAATACTGGCGAGATAAATTAGAACCATTATTTCAACAAGCTGCGGAAAATGTAGCTAAACAAGCCGTTCCCAAAACACCAACTGCTACACCTACGCCGAACTGAGATGTATTGATGGGGGGATGAGGGGATGAGGAAGTAATTTTTTATTCCCAATACCCAATGCCCCATGCCCCATACCACAAATTTCTACACTTCGTCGTATTCTGGAGATTCCATTCTTCTGGCAGTTTCCACACGGGGGGGCAAATATTCAGCCCTACGTACAGGTACTAAAGATGGTGTGTTGCCAGTATAAGGTATTACTTGTACAGTCCGAGTGTGGCGCTGTTTGGGGGAAAATAAGGACAACACCCCAGCCACAACAACCCCACCACCAATAGTTAGAGTCATCCCTCCTACAGCCCAGACAATGGGTGAAGACCACCAAGGATTTTGCTGAGGTTGGAGGACGGCCTGTGGTGGTGGTGCTGATGCTGTTCTAG
>DATGXQ010000256.1:0-3903 GCA_035298905.1 Nostocaceae cyanobacterium
AATTCAGGAGTCAGGAGTCAGAAGTCAGAATGCTGATCCAATCAGGAATAGATAGTAGTAATATTTCTTGAGAATAATTCAGCTTGACTGTAAAAGTCTCTTGAATGCTGAATTCTGGATTCTGTATTCTGAATACTTACGGAAAAGAACTGCTCACAGCTTTTGAATCAAGTCACAGAACATTCGGCTCACATAAATAATATAATTAGCAAGGGGTTGATAGTTTGAGGTTTAGAGTTAGTTGAAAGCGCAAGCAAATAGAGGAATATCAATAGTTAGCAGAAAGCCTTTTTGCTGATAGCTAATGACTAAATGTTTTCTGAGAAGTCTTTGTATAAGGAAATACACTTATTTTAAGTATAATTTGTATGGGAAATAACAAACTTTTGGTATAATAGCAGGTAAAATTGTAATGGTAGGAGCTAAAACAAAGCATCACTTCAAGGAGTAAGCGACAAAATAGCTATGCTTATACTCTAGTAGACTTTTCAGTGATCTACTTACATACATAGCTATAAAGAATACTTCCACCGCGAATTTTTGTGAGAACTCTACTAAATCAAGATGTTTCTACTGATTTTATAGACCGTAATTTTTTGCTATTACTTTGGTAAAATCAAGTGGAGCTAGTAAAAGCTTATTGATGGTATGGTTCTAAAAATAATTTTGACTTGATAGTCCTGGGAATGGGATTTTAACTAACTAGATATATTCAGCATTTTTTAACATATCTAATTTGGAGTTCTTAACTTTTATTTAAAGGCTAGGTGGTAGCATTTAATTTATAGTATTCTCCACCTGGATCAATTGAAATTTAGCAGTGTTTAACTGATTTTTTTTAGTCCCGAACCTAGTAGTTTGTGAAATTTTTGATCATGCGATCGCTGGCCTTGATAAAGAAACACACTTTCTGCTCCACTACTGCCCTAAATACCTGGTATGACCAGATTCTAACTATTTTAGGGGAGTTCACTGTGGTAACAATGGGGTTTGTACAAACTGTGAAGCTCACCTACAGGTTAAGGATGGAAATATGCTGGCTATGCATAGCATGAAGTATGCGGATGAACTCAACCTAGAACTAGATTCGACTTTACAGGAACTTCCAGTTTGGACTATACAGCTAGAACTAGATCGTCCAGGTAGTGAGTTAGCAGAAATTTTTGAACAAGAACCCTTGCTACCGGGAATTATTCTCACTAAAAACCAGCAATGCAAAGGGATGATTTCCCGACGGCTATTTTTTGAACAAATGAGTCGTCCCTATGGCTTGGGTCTGTTTGCTGGTAGACCGATTGAATATCTATATAATTTTCTTCAACCAAAAATATGTATATTATCTGAAGATGCCAGAATTGTTGATGCAACTCAGGTGGCATTAGAACGAGGTAGCCAACAGGTTTATGAGCCGATTTTAGTCCAATCTAAATCACTAAAGCATGGATTATTAGATTTTCAACAGCTATTAATAGCTTACTCACTGATTCATATCTTGACTATCGATCGCCTACAGCAAGAAAAAGAAAGAACGAGAAAAGCAAAAGCAGGTTTTCGGGATTTACAACATAACTATACCCGCTTACTACAAAATGAAAAAATGGCGGCTTTAGGACAATTAGTAGCTGGGGTTGCTCATGAAATCAACAATCCAATTAGCTTTATCTATGGCAATCTGACCCATGCTACTCAATATGTACAAGATTTACTGCATCTGCTGCAATCTTATAAGCAAGCATATCCTTGTCCTGAAAAAAGTGTACAAGCAGTAATTGATGATATTGAACTTGATTTTATTGTAGAAGATTTACCTAAATTATTATCTTCTATGATGGCTGGAGCTACTCGCATCAGAGAAATTGTTTTATCTCTACGCAACTTTTCTCGCTTAGATGAATCAGAAATTAAAAGAGTTGATATTCATGAAGGTATAGATAATACATTAACTGTTCTTCAAAGCCACCTCAGAGCTAAAACCAATCGTCCAGAAATTAAAGTAATTAAAGAATATGGTGAGTTGCCGTTAATAGAATGCTATGCTGGGCAACTTAATCAGGTATTTATGAATATTATCACTAATTCCATAGATGCTTTATCTGAAAGCTACCAGTTATCAAGATACAGCGATAGCTTAGTGCCAATCACACAAAAGAATCTAATAATTCGCATTCAAACTGAATTTAGTGATGATAATTATGTAGTGATTCGCATTCGTGATAATGGGCCAGGCATACCTGAAAGTATTCAAAGGCGGTTGTTTGACCCGTTTTTTACTACTAAACCGGTGGGTAAAGGTACAGGTTTAGGTTTATCAATTAGTCACCAAATAGTAGTAGAAAAACATGGTGGGCAAATTTCTTGTACTTCTACACTAGGGGAAGGGGCAGAATTTACCATTAGAATCCCTATAAAACCCGATTCAGTTAAACCAAAACTGATACAATAAAATGTGCGTTTAGCTTTTTATTTTCTTTGAAAAATCATAAACTTTTAAATTCCAATTCACTTTCCACAATTTCCAGAAAAAGTTTTACAACAGGGAACAGGGGTAAAAGTCTCTTGATACAGGCTTGGCGAAAAATTGTAGGAAATGCCCACCTACGTATCTTTCAAAAATTGAATTGTAATCCTATATGAATTATTATATAGGAATCCGGTTTGATTTTTGAAAAAAAATCAGTACAACTCGTTCTCTCTACCCTGTTCCCTGTTAAGAGTTCCCTTGCCTACAGAATTAATTTCACAACTCAAATCGGACTGCTATATAGATATTGCGTGCAAAGTGTCTAAAGTAGAATTTAAACCTCATCTCTAAAAATTTTAACTAATGAACATAGATTTAATAGCCGATCAACTTCTGATACCAACTATTGACTTACCTTTGTATGGTAAGAGAATTGTGGTAACAGCACCAAGAAATTATGCTGCGCGGTTTGCTGAACAAATTATCAAAAAAGGTGGCTTACCGATGCTAATGCCGACAATTGAAACTTACTCTTTAGTAGACTACACTGAATTAGATGATACTCTTAAAAATATAGATGATTTTGACTGGATTTTATTCACCAGTAGGAATGGAATTGCGGGATTTTTTCAGCGATTGAATGCTTTAAATTTGCCTATATCAGTGCTACAAAATTGTCAATTAGCAGCAATAGGTAAAGATGCGGAAAGTTTATTATCTATTTGTGGTAGGGTAGATTTAATACCAGCAGAACCTAGTCCAGTAGGCATGGTTACTGAATTGGGTAAATTGCCAAATATACAGGGTAAAAAAATATTAGTACCTGCGCCAAAAGTAGTAGGAATAACTGAGCCTAATGTTATACCTAATTTGGTATCTGATTTGCAAAAATTAAGTGTGCATGTGACTCGTGTACCTGTTTATATTACTCAAGCTGTTAATAAAAATATTTATCCGGTAGAATTAAATTTGATTCAACAGGGGTTAATAGATATTATTGCTTTTAGTAGTACGGCAGAAGTTGAAAGTTTTATGAATATGTTTAACTCTAAAAATGATTATGAGAATTGTGTTTTTGCTTGTTTTGGCCCTTACACCTCTGCTAATGCCAAAAA
Source organism: Nostocaceae cyanobacterium (assembly GCA_035298905.1). Classification (GTDB taxonomy): domain Bacteria; phylum Cyanobacteriota; class Cyanobacteriia; order Cyanobacteriales; family Nostocaceae; genus DATGXB01. Next base: position 3,577 of record DATGXQ010000256.1, read on the forward strand.
GCTAGGAATTAAGGTAGCTATCACATCAAAAGATTTTAGCTCCTTTGAGGGATTTGTAGAAGCGATCGCCAATGCTTATCAGATGTAATAGATAAATTTTATTCAATTTGCTTTTTCAATTACTCAAGATTAATTTTAAGTCGGGAACATTCCTTGAGGATAGATTGTCAAGAGAGAAGCAACAAGAATAAATTACCTAAAAATTAAAATCTAATATATGAATCCTCAATGATTGGTGAAAGATATTGAGTAGCTGTGGGGTGGAAATTTTTCAATCGCATTCTGAGTAAAGGCGAAATATGGTAGGAAATACCCGCCCTGCGTATA
>DATGXQ010000257.1:0-3892 GCA_035298905.1 Nostocaceae cyanobacterium
CACTCCTTACTCCGTACTGGCTACCCCTCCGAGAACGCCGGATAAAACGGTGAATTGTGATATTTTGGTGGTAGGTGGTGGACTTTCGGGAGTGGCTAGTGCCTATGAGGGTTTGCTGTTGGGACGGACGGTGTGTTTAACGGAAATTACTGACTGGTTGGGGGGTCAAATTTCTGCACAGGGGACATCTGCATTAGACGAAAGACCAACCCAGCGCCAAAAACAATTTTACTCACGGGGTTATTTGGAACTGCGAAACCGGATTCAACGCAAATATGGTAAGCTCAATCCTGGTGATTGCTGGGTGAGTGATTCTTGCTTTCTTCCTGGTGATGCTCATACGATTATTACTCAAATGCTGAAAGATGCAGAAAAGCAGGGTAAAGGTAAGTTGCAATGGTTCCCCAATACGGTAATTAAGGATTTAGAAATTAGTCAAGATGGAAAAATTATTAATAATGCCATTGCGATTCAACATCAACCAGCTAAAGGCGCACCACCTCTAAATACTTTACCTTTATCACAAACTATTGAAGAGGCTTATCGCTACCAAAATTCTCCTCAGTTGAATAAAACTATTATCCGTTTTATTCCTAAACAAACTAAAGGTAATGCCCCCAAATGGTATGTTATTGATGCTAGTGAAACGGGGGAAATTATTGGTTTAGCTGATGTTCCCTATCGTTTGGGTATTGATGGGCGTTCTTATCTTGAACCTTCATCTTCTAGTGCCACTAATGACCCTTATTGTACCCAAGGTTTTACTTATACTTTTGCGATGGAGGCAACTAAGGAAGCACAACAAAATCCTATGCCGCCATTTTATCCCCAATACGCACCCTATTTTAGTTATGAATTAAAGCGGTTAGCGAGTTATGATTTAGTGTTTACTTATCGGCGGATCTGGAGTCCCCAAAAAGGACAAGCTGCACAGTTTGGCGGGGTGAAGTTTACTGCACCTACTCCTGGGGATATTTCGATGCAAAACTGGACTTGGGGAAATGATTACCGTCCGGGGACTGCTCAGGATAATTTAATTTACACTCGTCAACAACTGGAAGCTACAGGACAGTTAAAGCCAGGGGGTTGGATGGGGGGACTGAGAACAGAAACCCTCCAAAGAGGTGAGGAAAATGCTTTAGCTTATTTCTATTGGTTATATGCGGGAAATACTGATTCTCAACTAGGAGAGGGTGTGAAGCAACCACAGCCAAATGTCCGCCTGTTGACGGGTTTAAAATCTCCAATGGGGACGGTGCATGGTTTGTCTAAATATCCTTATATGCGGGAAGGTCGCCGGATTATCGGCCGTCCTAGCTGGGGACAACCGGAGGGTTTTGGGATTTGGGAAATTGATATTTCGCGGCGTAATTATAATGATGAGTATTATCGTCAGACTTTGCCAGCAGATGTATATCGGCGGTTGAAGGCGGCTTTGGCGGGTTTGGAGGCGACTGCTGTAATTTCGGGGGAAGTGTCACCGGATAAGGCTTTGCGACGCACCCGTTCTACTATTTTCCCTGATGCGGTGGGTATTGGTCACTATGCGATCGACTTCCATCCCTGTATGACTAATAGCCCTCCAGAAGCACCAGGAAATCGGGAACGTGACGGGGAAAGACGGGGTGCTGGTCAAGCTTATCCATTCCAAATTGCTCTGAGGGCGATGATTCCCCAAAAAATTGATAATCTATTGGTAGGGGGCAAAAGTATTGCTACTAGTCATATCGCGGCGGCAGCCTATCGGGTACATTCTTTCGAGTGGTCTGCTGGTGCAGCTGCGGGAACTGTGGCAGCTTTTGCTCTAAAAAACGATGTTGCACCATATCAGCTAGTGGATGAGTTGCCAAAACCAGAACCGCAGTTAGCGGCACTAAAAAAACTTCTAGAACAAAATGGCAATCCAACAGCTTTTCCTGATACCTCTATCTTTAACCAGAATTGGGAAGATTGGCGGTAGGTGAGGTAAGGGTGCAGGGGGTAGAGGAGCAGAGGGGCAGAGGTCTACTGGCAGAAATCCTAACGCTAACGCTGCGCGGGGGAGCAGAGGGGAAAAATAGAAATATTTCCTTTGTTTTCCTCATCTTCTTCATCTCCCCTCTCCGCGTCTCCGTGTCTCCCCTCTCCGCGTCTCCGTGTCTCCCCTCTCTTCCTCATCCTCCTCATTCTCCTTACTCCAATCACGTCTACACAGAGAATGCCTTACACTAGGAATTTGATGTGTAAGTTTGCAAAACCTTGTTGTTGATTAATTGTTCTTATGGTGACAAAACTTGCCGCTATTTATGGGATGGCTACAGCTCCTACTGTAACTCCTGAGAAGACTAATCAGGTGGTACGCAAACCTTATCCTAATTACAAAGTGATTGTGTTGAACGATGATTTTAATACTTTTCAACATGTCGCTGAGTGTCTGGTCAAGTATATTCCAGGGATGTCGAGCGATCGCGCTTGGAAATTAACTAATCAGATCCACTATGAAGGACAAGCCATTGTTTGGATAGGGCCTCAAGAACCTGCTGAATTCTACCATGAACAACTAGGACGCGCTGGCTTAACCATGGCCCCTTTAGAAGCAGCTTAACTAACATAACTATGGGTAAACCCACTGATGGTAGATTAGTTTGGAACCATTCTACCCACATTTCCGGCCTGATTCCGATTTTAGAACGTCTCTGCTTGCAAGATGGTATTCAAACTGTGACACCAGCAGTTATTGGTAGGGTCAGGGGTCATGCTCCAAAAATGCAGCTACGAGTGTCTGTCCCTATTCGTGGCGGTTTTAAAGTGATTGCCCGTCACGGTAAAACTGTCCAAGAGGTGTTTGTTCTCACCACTCTAGCACAGGAACAATTGGAAATGGCGATCGCGATCGCTATGAAAAATGCATGAAGATTAACTCTCAAACTGCAAGAGCGGAGCTATATTAGCTCCGCTTTTGACTGCTGACTATTCTTCCACTTGCTCATGAACTGCAAATTTATGTAGCGGCAAACTTAAAACACAAGAAAATGTTAAAAAATATGACAAAGCTGTAGTAATTTTCAAAGTCATTGATAAACCTTCCCAGCAAGGTGCAAATAGTTTTTCTATGCCAAAAGCAGCACAATACACCAGCCAGTAAGAAAAGCTCATTCTCAATAAAATTTCTTCTGTTTCTTGAGCATTATCTTGAGGTTTCTTCTTGTCCCACAACAACAACAGTCCGGCAATACAAGCAACAGAGGAAACAGCGACCACAGAACCATGACAAAATATATTTACTGTATGCATTGTGTTTATCCCAAGTGTCTTGGTTTTTCTTATAGACATTCAGTCTAAAGGAATAATCCTACCGATTGTCCAAAATAGTTACAAACTGCAATAGTTAGTAGTCGGGGATGTAAACAAATGCAAAGAAAAGTTTTATTTAATAAATTTGGAGATATTAACTGAAAATCCTAGATTAACAATCAGAAACAATCTTGACAAATCGTAAGAATTCAGGAGTCAGGAGTCAGAGCGGAGCCGGAGACGCTCCGCCTCCGGTCAGAATGCTGATCTAATAGGGAATAGACAGTAGTAATATTTCTTGAGAATAATTCAGCTTGACTGTAAAAGTCTCTTTAATGCTGAATTCTGGATTCTGGATTCTGAATCCTTACGACAAATCAATAATTATAGCTTTGATCAATTTGAGTTCTCACAGGAGCATTCAGGATAAATTCTGATTTATGTCCATACTCTAGTTAGGGTAATTTGGGCGAAAAACCTGAAAATTAAGGGAAAATTAGTAATTAATAGCAAATAAACAACGATCAAAGCTATAATTATTGATTTGTCGTAAGGATTCAGAATCCAGAATCCAGAATTCAGCATTAAAGAGACTTTTACAGTCAAGCTGAATTATTCT
>DATGXQ010000258.1:0-5191 GCA_035298905.1 Nostocaceae cyanobacterium
GAAATGATTAACTCATTTGTTAGAGCTTATGATTTAGGTGGCACAGTTTACCACGGAAAAAGCAGCTACCCAAATCTAGAAGACGCTTTCCAAGACTTAGAAACAGCCATTAAACAATATATAGAAGATTTGGGAATTTAACCAAACTCACAAAAACAGTTTTATTTAAAACATCCATCAGCGTAAAACATCCCCTTTCCCCCTGTGAACAGGAAAATTGGTGTTCCGAACAGGAAAGTTGGTGTTCCAAACACGAAAACTTCACCTTTGAACTCGACACTTCGACCCTAAAGCTCGGAACTTCGACCCTAAAGCTCGAAAAATAAAGCTTTGAGTTGGGAATATCAAGCTGTTACTCTTAATATCCATTTCGTTCTTATGGTCTGGATGGGAGTGAATTGAACAAGGCTCTGCCTTTTGTTAAAGTGGAAAGAGAACCTCTGGAGAGCATTCCTAGCCAGAGACAAGGAACAAGATATTTAATAAAATGTAAGGATTCAGAATCCAGAATCCAGAATTCAGAATTAAAGAGAATTTGAGAATCAAGCTAAATGATTACCACCCAATGTGACCAATATCTGTTCTTTGAGTGATAACTATTCTGGCTACTGACTCCTGACTCCTGAATTCTTACAATAAAATTTATTTCTGAGCCAACTTACAATTATTAAAGACCCGATTAATTAACTAATTAAAATTTATTTCTAAGCTATCAACAAATACCAATATGCTCCAGTATAATCCTTTGCATTGCTTACCCTCCTCATCGGAGCTACCCGATTCTGATGATACCCCTGTGGATAACGAACTACAACTTTTAATTCCCTATTTATTATTAGACATTCTGTCCACCATTTGGCAGAGTCGTGAAGATTGGTTTTTTGGCATCAACATGGGAGTTTATTACAATCCTAATAAACCTGCCATTGTTCCTGATGCTTTTCTGAGTTTGGGTGTAGAAAGATTTGTCGGAGAAACCGGACGTTTAAGTTATGTATTTTGGGAGGAAGATGGCATTCCCCCGATTTTGGCTTTAGAAATTGTTTCTCAAACTTACAATTATGAATATGAACAAAAGAAAATAGATTATGCCGAATTAGGGATTTTATATTATGTCATTTATGCTCCAACCCGCTTGCGTCGCAAACGCCAAAGATTAGAAGTTTATCGTTTAGTTAATGGCGAATATGCTTTACAAACAGGTGAGAAAATTTGGATGCCGGAAATTAGTTTAGGTATTGGTAGAGAACGAGGAACTCATCAAGGTATGACCAGAGAATGGTTATATTGGTATGATGAGAACGGTAACAGATATCTAACTCCAAACGAGTTAGCAGTTCAGCAAAAGCAACAACTCGAACAAAAAGAACAACAATTAGACCAAACCCAACAAGAACTTCAAGAACTATTAAATAAATTACAACAGAGAGGAATTGACCCAAATACATTATGAACTAAAAGAGACGTTCCGCCGGAACGTCTCTAAAAATTGAATTGACAAAATTAACAAAATTACAGCAGGGAACAGGGAACAGGGAACAGGGAACAGGGTTGAAACTCCTTTAACATCAGGCTTTGTTATGAACGTCTGTACTTCATTTACCCCAAAAGTGCTGTAATATTTGTTTTAACCACCAATAACGGCGATACATTCAATTTCTACTAATACATCTTTTGGCAATCTTGCGGCTTGAACACAAGCACGAGCCGGGGCTGTTTCTTCTGAGAAATATTTAGCATAAACCGCATTCATGGCGGCGAAATCTTTCATATCAGCTAAGAATACAGTGGTTTTTACCACGTCTTCAAAAGTCGCTCCGGCTGCTGTGAGAATGGCTTCAAGATTGGCCATTACTTGCTCAGTTTGTTTAGTGACATCATCAGTATAAAGCACATCACCAAGACGGGGATCTATAGCTATTTGTCCAGCTACAAATAACATTTGACCAGATGCGAGAATGGCTTGATTATATGGCCCAACTGGTGCGGGTGCTTTATCTGTGCGAATAACTTGACGTGTCATAAGATTCTCTTTTGCTAAAGGTGCTTGTTGTTTACCAATTTCCGTAAAATCTGATGTTGGCTGGTAAACTTCTCCATCTGGCATTATCGCACCTGTTAGGTCTGCATTTCTAAAGGTCGCACCATAAATATTTGCACCGATTAAGTTTGCTTTCTTCAGATTTGCACCATCGAAATCTGCTCCTATTAAGTTAGCATTTAAAAGACTAGCTCTTTCTAAATTTGCTCTTTGTAGAGAAGCATATTTGAGGTTTACTTGTCCCAAATATACTCCAACTAAATCCGCATCAGCTAAATTTATACTTGACAAATTAGATTTTTCTAAAGTTACTCCCCTCAATTTTGCTTTTTGAAGATTAGCATTTTCAAGTGATGCGCTGGAGAGATCAGCCTGACTAAAGTTAGTTTCTATTAAGCTTGCTCCACCTAGATTTGCATTGCTAAGATTAGCTCTACTCAAATTGGCTTTGTCTAAGTTGGCATTACTTAAATTGGCACTACTTAAGTTTGCTCCTGATAAATTTGCACCACTAATATCAGCCCAACTCAAATTAACTGAACTACCTTCTATCAAACCCAGATTAGCATTTATAAGACAAGCTCTATTGAAATAGGCACTATTGATTCTAGCTTTCGTCAAATCTACTTCACTTAAATCAGAACCCGTCAAATTGGAATTATAAAAGTCTATCTCTTTTAAATCTGCTCCTTTTAGCTCTACTCCTCTCAAGTTGATACTCTGAAATTTCCGTTGTCCACCAGCGTATTTTTCTAAAATTTCTTCAGCTTCCATATAATCACCAGTAGATATCTTTACATCAGTATAAAATGTAATGATTTTCTCTGGTGACGAAATATCACTGTTTTCTCTTGATTCATACGTGAGGACATGGCATTGCCATGTCCCTACAGATTTTGGATACAAATGAAAAAGGTGTTTGTTTAACCTAATCTTGGTCTGATGCCATAGTTTCGGTATCGGAGATAATCTTGCAAAATGCGATCGTGGTCAAAACATAAATTATTTGGTATATTCCAAGGTTCAAAAATTCCTACTCCTTTGGCATCGTCTCCCGCTAGAGGTTGACCGGTGGCTGAGGCGAGAAAAACTATACTGATGGTATGTTGGCGGGGGTCGCGGCTGGGGTCAGAATAAACTAAAAACTGTTCAATTAATTCTATTTTTAACCCGATTTCTTCTTCTGCTTCTCTTCTGGCTGCTGTTTCTACGGGTTCACCATAATCTACAAAGCCACCGGGAATAGCCCAACCTAAAGGGGGGTTATGTCGTTCAATGAGGATGATTGGTCGATGGGGGCGATCGATCAATTCGATAATAATATCTACTGTAGGTGCTGGATTTCGGTACATTTTTGGTCAGCTTTAAGATGAGGGGGATGCCCACAATCGTCATTATCATGATACATTCAAGGCGATGACGAAACGCCCGCTTTCCGCGATCGCTTCCTGTTAACATTCCAGGTTAAGTATGCCTTTTCCGAGATCAAGTGGCATTTTGCTACATCCTAGTTCTTTTCCCAGTCGCTTTGGTATTGGGGATTTAGGTTCACAAGCTTATCAGTTTATTGATTTTCTGCAAGCAAGTTACCAGCAATATTGGCAGGTTTTACCTTTGGGGCCTACTGGTTACGGTAACTCTCCTTATATGTCTTATTCGGCAATGGCTGGTAATCACCTGCTGATTAGTCCAGATCAGCTAGTCAAGGAAGGTTTGTTGACTGAAGAAGACTTTGCTAATTTACCAGTTTTTCCTACTGATCAGGTAGATTTTGAACAAGTTATACCGCTTAAGGTACATCTGCTCAAAAAAGCCTGTGAAAATTTTAAAACTCAAGCTACGGCTAACCAAAAAAAGGCTTTTCACCATTTTTGTAATACTAGAGGCTACTGGTTAGATAATTATGCTTTATTTATGGCGCTCAAAGATGCCCATAATGGTGATAGTTGGTATGCTTGGGAACCAGAATTAGCTAAACGGGAACCTGCGGCTTTAAGGTTAGCAGAAGAAAAGTTAACAGCAGAAATCTTTTATTACAAATTTATTGAGTATGAGTTTTTCCGTCAGTGGTCGGAACTAAAACAATATGCCAATGATAAAGGTGTAGAAATTATTGGTGATATTCCCATTTATGTTGCCCATGATAGTGCTGATGTCTGGGCAAATCCTGAAGTTTTTGCTTTAGATGAGGAAACAGGAGAAGCGGCTTTAATGGCTGGTGTTCCACCTGATTACTTTAGTGCTACTGGTCAGTTGTGGGGTAATCCTGTTTATAACTGGGAAGTGTTGGAAAAACAGGAGTTCCAATGGTGGATACAACGATTTGCAGCGATGCTGGATTATTTAGATATCATCCGCATTGACCATTTCCGGGGCTTTGAGGCTTACTGGGCTATTCCTAAAGGTGAAACTACTGCTATCAATGGTAAATGGATTAAAGCTCCAGGGGAGGCTTTATTTGAGACCATGAAGCGGAAGTTGGGTAAATTACCAGTTTTAGCGGAAGATTTGGGAGTAATTACGCCAGAGGTAGAACAGTTACGGGATCAGTTTGAGTTTCCAGGGATGAAGGTTTTACAATTTGCCTTTGGTTCTGATCCTGGTAATCCATTTTTACCTTTTAATCACTCCAGAAATGCGGTAGTTTATACCGGGACTCACGATAATAATACAACTGTGGGCTGGTATAGCACAGCCAATGATTGGGAAAAGCGGAATTTGTCTTTATATTTAGGCGGAATTAGTGCCGATGGTGTTCACTGGGATTTCATTCGTTTAGCTCTCAGTTCGATCGCCAATCAAGCGATCATTCCTCTACAAGATGTTCTAGGTTTGGGAAGTGAAGCGCGAATGAATTTCCCTAGTACATCTGAGGGTAACTGGGGATGGCGTTATCAGCCTGGTGTATTGACTGGGGAATTGAGCGATCGCCTCAAAAATTTGACTCAGCTTTTTGGACGCGCACCACAAAGGTAAGACAAGGGGACGCGGTGAAAAGAGACACGGGGACGCGGTGACGCGGTGACGCGGTGAAAAGAGACACGGGGACGCGGTGACGCGGTGACGCGGTGACAAAAAAGATTCTCCCCATCTCCCCATCTCCCCATCTCCCCATCTCCCCATCTCCCCATCTCCCCATCTCCCCATCTC
>DATGXQ010000259.1:0-28420 GCA_035298905.1 Nostocaceae cyanobacterium
CTACCTGTAATCTTTCTTGTTCATGTATTAATGTCCAATTACTTCCTAATCATCAACTAAGTAGAGAATATTTTTTATTAATTTTATCACCGCAGTTTTGTAGTTTAATTTTGGCTGTAAGACCTCAAATAATATCTAAGAATCATCGGGCTTTCTTATCAGCAATTAATACTTTTGATGGGAGAATTATTCAGTCATTGGTAGAAGTAATCAAACAACTTATACCCGGAGATTCATCACCGATTATCCCCGATAACTTTGTTTGTCCTATCGCTCCCAATGCTCATCTTCTTAATTTATTACTAACCACACAACTGCATCACCAAGAAGAAATCAACAGACAAATTATTGCTAAACAAAGGATAAAATTAAGACAAAATAGACCAACTTTAAACAATAAAGCAGATTGGAGAGATGGATATTTAACAAGTGTGTGTCATGAGTTACGAACCCCACTAACACAGATGAAAACAGCATTATCTTTGTTAAACTCACCCCATCTCAAGGTATCCCAGCGTCAACGCTATTTACAAATGCTCAATCAGCAGTGCGATCGCCAAAATTCTCTGATTAATGGTTTAATAGATTTAGTAGACCTAGAACAGAATTTAAAAGTAACGCCATTAGAAGCTTTACGATTAGAAAATATCGTACCTGGAGTAGTCAGTATTTACCAACCAGTAGCGCAAGAAAAAGGGGTTACAATAGCTTGTTTCATTCCTGCCAAATTACCAAAAGTTTGGAGTGTAAGTGGTAAATTTAGGCAAATAGTGATCAATCTCCTACATAATAGTATTAAATTTACACCTTCTGGTGGTCAAGTTTGGGTGAGTGCGCGTCTCAATGGAGATTATGTGCAATTAGAATTTCGGGATACGGGTATTGGCATTGCTGAAAACGAAATTCCCAAGATTTTTGACCTTTTTTATCGTGTCCGCACTGATATAAATGAAAATAGTAACAGCGCAGGTTTGGGTTTAACAATTGTTAAACAATTATTAGAGCATTCTGGTGGTTCAATTTACGTCAAAAGCAAATTAGGCCAAGGTTCTATCTTTATAATTAACTTAGCAGTCGCCTGAACAAAATCACCGATTACACTCAAACAAAAGTGATACAGCAGGGAACAGGGAACAGGGAACGGGGAACAGACTTGAAAGTCTCTTATAATAAGGCTTTTTCCCAAAAAATTGTACCTCATTTACCTGAAATCTGTTGTAATTTTCAGTATTATTAATCCGCGTCCATCTGCGTTTGTCTGCGTCCATCTGCGTTTAAATCTTCATTAATCTCTACTTAACTCCCACCTTCTCCCGGCTTTCCATCACCAACGGTAAGAAAATCGTCAATACCTCCCCATATTGCGGACGCTGACGGACAATCAACTTACCACCGATCGCTTGAAACAAATGTTTAGTAGCAGCGATGTTCAAACTAATAGTTCCCGTTTCCGGCTGAAAAGTTAACAGTTGACCAAGAGATTTCTTAATAGGTAAATGGCTGATATCATGACAGTCAAACTGGGGTGATAACTGGAGTTTGAGTTGATCACCTGCGGGACAAACTTGGACTTGAATATGACTACCGGCTGGTAAACTGCGGGTAAAGTTCTCCATTAAACCAGTCAACACCCGATCTAACATGTTAGGATTACTTACCACTGTAGGCAGATTTTGAGGTAAAACCACGTCTATAGTTAAGTTCCGGCGATTGGCTGCTTGTTGCCAACGGGGTATACTTTGTTCTAACACCTGCTCTAAACACATAGGTGTCAGTTGAGTGTGAACCGATTTTCCCATAGTTGCAGTTTCTAACTCAGCTGCTTTAAACAGCAACTCCATGCGATCGATTTGTTCTGTACACTCATGATCAATACATTCTAAGCGATTGATCACATTCGCAGGTAAGTCGCGCCGCTTCAGTAGCAAGCGTGTCATAGTGCGAATAGTTGTAAGCGGGGTACGAACTTCATGAGCAAAGGCTTGGAGTAATTCTACATCATTACGTACAGCAGCTTTAGTTGATGCATTAACTTCAGCTTGGGTTGGTGTAATGGAAGGAGTAGCGGTAACTGTGGTGGTTTCTGTTGTGGCGACTTCTTGCAGTAAGTGTTGACTAAATTGAACAATAGTGCGGTAATCTGGTGGAACTAGAGGAAAATTGTTAACTATTGTGTCTAAATTGGTGAACAGTTCTGGATTGGTTAAAATTACCCTTGCGCCAATTGTCCGCCAAGCCTGTTGTACTACCTCTGGTTCAAAGGAAAATAAAAACTCTTTTTTGCCATTTTGGTGTTCTGCTAATACCAGCACCAAACTAAATTGATGGGTGAATATCAAGCAAAACTGCTCTGTCCCCAAAGGATCAGCAGGAAGTAAGGGTAATATAGATTCTTGGGGTGTAACTTTATTTTCCACCGCCACTGGAATATGAAATGGCATCAAAGCCAAAGGGTTAAAGGGTTTAGCTGTAAAAGTTACAGTTTGTAAGCTTTGTGTTAACTGTGGTTGACTAAATAAAGGTGCAGGTGCGGCTAACACTAAACCTTGGGGAGTGGTTGGTGCTGTCCCTAAAGCTTTTAATAATAAATTTTCTGTCGCAGCTAGGCTGACACGCCATTGTTGTTCTGCTTTGGCTGATGGACAATCATCCATACTAGCTTGATTGGCAGCTAAAACTTCCCTTAAACTTGGCAAAATCCATTCGTACACAGGTTTTCACCCCTTTTGCAGAGCATCAGATAGCGGCTAGGGTTTGGTGTATGCTATTCACTTATGAGGTTATAGCCATTTCTGTGCCAGTGACAGTCGTAGAACCGAACAATTAAGGCGGATTTTCCCCTGGATAGAGTTTAAATTAGACATAATAATATATGCTGTATTTTATCAATGAGATATAGTATTTTTTGAGAGGCGATCGCTCATTAGCAACCGTAAACAACTTTTTTGTAATTTACTACTAAATTACCCTTTTGTGTATCTTTAGTCATCTGATAATTTTATAAATATGACTAAATTGCACGATATTTTGGGTTTTAGCTTGGGTTTTTCCTGATTGTTTCAGTGAAAACTATAACTTTTAGTATTTTTATTGACTAAAAAAATATTTTATATGTTTGCTACATTTTTTTACCAGAAGACACCAAAATAAGTTAAATCTGGTAACATCAATTAACTAAAGTGGTGCAATATCATCTACCAAGGCAAATGCTGTTACAAATCTTAATGTAGATTAATAGAGAGTAGTCAGCTATAATTTGAGACTCAACCAGTCTGTAGCCAGTAAAGAGCAGAAGTTAGCGTTTCTCTGGAATAAACTTCCTAGATTTTTATCTCTAGAAGTGCTTCCGGGTCGAGTTCTTTTATTCCTTGATTTTTTGTCTTGTCAAGTGTAATTCTCTTTTCAGCTTTGCTCCTCCAAACTCACACGTTGCTACTTATCGCTACAAATCCTCAACTTTGGAGATAGACATGAAAAAGCTCATTCCCTTTTTAATTAGTGGTATTTTGGTAACTGGTGTATTTGGCTGCCAAGAAGCTACTAAAACAGGTTCAGAAACTCCTGCTAATAATAGCGAAACTAGTTCAGCACCAGCAAAACCAGCTTCACAAACCACACAAACCACAGATAAAACTACTAAATCACCAACCGAGAAAACCACAACTCCAACAGCTACAACTCCTGCTGCTACAACCAAAGATAGTGATAATTTAAAAACCGCAGTTAAGGAACAATTGCAAAAATCTTTACCTGGCAATAAGTTAGAAATAGACAGCAAAGGAAGCGAAATCATCATTAAAGGTGCAGCTGCTTCCCAAGAAGAACTTACCAAAGCGGAAACCTTGGCTAAGTCTGTCAAGGGTGTTAAAACCGTAAAAGTAGAAGCCAAAGTTGCACCTGCTAAAAAGCCATAATGGCATAAAATATCTCTAGTCAATACTTCTCGAATCGACATCGAAACCTGTTAGGACTTACTTAGATGTAAGTCCTTTTTTTTGAATGAAAAATTGCTTAATTACGCTATTGTGCTAATTAAAAATTAAAAATTACAACAGGTTGCAAATGAATGAGGTACAAACTGAAGGCTAAAACTCAAATAGGAAGCTACTTTTACGGCGTTGCTGATTTTAGGGATGAAAATCATGTTGCATACATTCACAAACCGTGTATGGACGTTCCATGGAACTTCTCTACATTCCAGAATCATACAACAATTCAGCAACACCTCTTTTACTCCTGACTCCTGACTCCTAACTATCCTGCGGCAACGCTAGGCGAACTGAATTCTTGTGAACAATTTTCTACATTTAAATGAAACTGCTATGAGTTTTGACTTATGGGAGCAGAAGCTCTAGACTGCTTTGTTATATACCTTGGATGGTTAGTAATTTTGATATATTCAAAATACTAATCAAAATCTAGTTATTTACCATTCAGACTTATATCTGTTGGTAAGGTGCTAGACTCATCACATATTGTTACAATACTTAACAACATTCATCCGATTGGTGGCGTTTTAAATGATGGTGAAGACACTTCCTAGTTCCCAAACGACTTTGGAGGACAGTCGCGGCGGCGAGTTGTCCGTGATTGAAGTCATACCAGAAAATATTCAATCGGCTTTAGTGGTCAAGTCTCCTAGACTGGTGGTAGGCCAAGAGGTTGAACCAGAAACGCTACGTTACAACCCGCTAGAGATACTAGCACATTACAACAGTAGACCTTTAGAAGTTTTCCGGCGGATATTGGCGGTTTTAAGACCGACTTTAGCTTTGGTCTTTGGCTTGTGGTGGGACAGCCGTCGGGGGATTCCTGGGAAAAATAACCACCGCCGAGCAACTCAGCTCAGAGAGTTGCTGACAAGGTTAGGGCCTGCTTATATTAAGATTGGTCAAGCTTTATCTACAAGACCAGATTTGGTTCCGCCATTATATTTGGAGGAGTTGACGAAACTACAAGACCAGTTACCGCCATTTGCCAATGAAATCGCTTATCAGTTTATTGAAGAAGAATTAGGCGCACCACCAGAGGAAATTTACGCGGTTGTTTCTCCCCAACCCATTGCTGCGGCTTCTTTGGGACAGGTGTACAAAGGGAAGCTAAAAACTGGCGAGGAAGTGGCGATCAAAGTCCAACGTCCAGATTTACGAGAAAGAATTACCATTGATTTGTATATTTTGCGCCGCCTTGCGGGTTGGGTGCAAAAAAATGTCAAGCGGGTACGGAGTGATTTAGTAGGGATTTTAGATGAATTAGGCGATCGCATTTTTGAAGAAATGGACTACATCCATGAAGGAGAAAATGCAGAACGCTTTTTTGAATTATATGGTCATATCCCTGATATTTACGTGCCAAAAATCTATTGGGAATATACCAACCGTCGCGTGTTAACGATGGAATGGATCAATGGGACAAAATTAACCCAAACCCAAGAAATTAAAGCACAGGGGATAGATGCTCGCTATTTAATTGAAGTGGGTGTAAATTGTTCTCTGCGGCAATTATTAGAACATGGATTTTTCCATGCTGACCCCCATCCCGGAAACTTATTAGCTACCCCTGACGGGAAACTGGCTTATTTAGACTTTGGGATGATGAGTGAAATTAAGCCACCTCAGAGATATGGTTTAATAGAGGCGATCGTCCACGTTGTCAACCGTGATTTTGATGCTTTAGCTAGAGACTACGTTAAATTAGAATTTTTATCTCCCGATACCGACTTAACGCCAATTATTCCGGCTTTTGCTAAAGTATTTGCTGAGGCTCAAGGTGCAACTGTCGCAGAATTAAATATTAAAAGCATCACTGATGAATTATCAGAATTGATGTATGAATATCCTTTCCGTGTTCCTCCCTACTACGCTTTAATTATTCGTTCTCTCGTCACCTTAGAAGGAATTGCCATTTATATAGATCCTAATTTCAAAGTCCTGAGCGAAGCTTATCCCTACGTCTCTAAACGTTTATTAACAGATCCATCCGATGAACTCAGAACTTCATTGAGAGATTTACTATTTAAAGATGGTAAATTCCGGTGGAATCGGTTAGAGAACTTGTTAAAAAATGCGCGGAATAGCCAAGATTATGATTTTAATTTAGTCTTGAATCAAGGAGTAGAATTTCTCTCCTCTGAGCGGGGTGCATTTATTCGTGACCGATTAGTAGATGAGTTAGTAAACGGACTAGATGCCGTTAGTAAAAATGCCTTACATAATTTTACTTATCTGTTAAGAGAAAGAGTAGGATTAACAGCAATTAATGAAACTCCAGGTGCAACAGTTGAACAGCAACAAACTCTAGAATATATCAGGCGAATTCTCGTTATTTTACGGGAAACTAGAGGTTTTGATCCAGCTAAAATCGCTCCGCAAATAGCACAAATACTTGTTAACCCAGGAGTACAACGTTTAGGTCAACAAATGGCTCAACGTTTTACCCAGAAAGCCATAGCTAGGTTAATTAGACAATTATTAGCGGCGGATGAAAATGTAAAATTTGAAGGATGATGTCAGTATCCCAAACTCAGGTTTGATGAGGTTGAGGTAGGTTTTTTTGGAGCAGTTATTAATCAACTCTGCTCCACAGCCCCCAGCGCTTTCAAAGTGGCAATACTCGCCTCAGTTAAACCAGTAATGCCTGTAATATTCATTCCTTCATAAGGTTTTGGGACGGGTAAGGTTTTAAGACATTCACCTGTCACTGCATCCCAAAGCTTAATTGTTTCATCTTGACTAGCACTAGCAAGCATACTACCACAAGGAGTATAGGCAACCGACCAGACCCAATTGTTATGCCCCCTGAGAACTTGTAGGCATTCTCCCGTGCTGACATCCCATAATCTTGCACTTTGGTCATGACTACCACTCGCTAAGTGCTTACCATCAGGGCTGAACATCACCGACGATACACTGCTTTCGTGTCCCTGTAGCGTTTTAAAGCACTGTCCAGTAGTGACATGCCAAAACTTCACGGTGTTGTCACTACTGCTACTAGCCAAAATATTTCCACAAGGACTAAAAGCAACAGACCAAACCCAACCTGTATGTCCAGTGAATGTTCTCAAGACCTTCCCCGTAAGTATATCCCATAGTTTTACAGTATTATCAGCACTACCGGAAGCCAGGATATGACCATGGGGGCTAAAAGCCACTCTAAACACCCACCCCTCGTGGTCGGTGCAATTTGTAAGACACTGCCCTGTTTTGATATCCCAAATCTTTACAGTATGATCACCACCACCACAGGCTAACTTCTTACCATCACGACTGATAGCAATCCCCCAGAACCAAGCAGTATGTACCTGAAAAGTTTTGAGGCGTTGTCCTGTTGCAGCATCCCACAACTTAACGGTGGCATCGTAAGAGCTACTGGCTACAAGATCACCATCTGGGCTATAGGCGACAGATGCAATGCGAGTGGTATATCCCTGTAAGCTTTTAAGACATTGCCCCTGGTTGGCATTCCACAACCTAACTGTGCGATCGCCACTGGCAAAAGTCTCACCTTGAGGTGAAAATTCTACTGAATACACTGGAGTGCTTTGCCCATAGATTGTTGTCAGAGATTGGCCTGTCTTGATATCCCATAATCTGAGTGTATAATCTTCGCTACAACTAGCTAAGATTTTGCCATCAGGACCAAAAGCAACAGAAGAAACCCTATGTTCATGTGCTTGTAAAGTCTTGAAGCACTGACCAGATGAAGTTTCCCACAATCTAATTGTTGTATCTTCGCTACAACTTGCTAAGGTATTGCCATCGGGACTAAAGACGATCGACAACACTGCCCCTGTGTGTCCATTGCAGATGCGGAAACATTCACCCGTACTGATATCCCAGTAACATACAAAGGTGTCATCACCACCACAAGCAATACTTTTACCATCCGGGCTAAAGGCCACCGACCTAATTTGAGAGCCGCCCAATGTGCCATCAGGTGTATCACTTTCAAATGTTTTCAGGCAATCTCCTGTAATCCTATCCCATAACTTGATAGTATGATCAGCACTGCTGGTTGCTAAAGTCTGACCTTGAGGACTGAAAACAACCGATAACACCTGATTGGTGTGTCCTTGCAATATCTGTATACATTTTCCGCTACTCACATCCCAGCAACGCACCGTACTATCAGCACTGCAACTAGCCAGCGTTCGACCATCTGGACTGAAAACAACTGACCACACATTACTGGTATGTCCTTGAAACACATTTAGGCATTGACCAGTGCTACAATTCCATAACTTGACAGTACCATCCACACTACCACTAGCAAGCGATCGGCTATCTGGACTGAAAACAACAGAAAAAACTACATTGTCGTGTCCTTGGTTACTCATCAGTAACTTCATTTCTGGGACTTGCCATAAGTGAATTTCACCTTTGGTATCACCCATTGCTAAAAGTCTTCCATCTGGGCTAAATGCCACAGATAAACCACTCCCCAAGTTTTCTGCAAACACAGAAGTTGCTAAATCAGAGCCAGCAAAGTTGACATTAGACAAGTTAGCATCCTGCACATAAGCTTGCCAAACTGTCAAATGCGAAAAATCCCAGCCGTTTAAATCCGTCCCCATTTGCCGCAGTAAATTAATCACATTACCAGCAATGTATCCAGTTTCTCTCGCTGGCTTCCCACGCCAGGATGAGAGAATAGATTTGAATCGCTCTTCTAGTAATCTTTCACTTTCCAATATTGACAACAACTGCTTAGTCAGAGGATGAAGAATCAGGCGAACTTGCGCCTCCCTAATATAATCTTTAGCTGTAGCTTTAATTAACGCATAATTTTTGAAAAAGTCTATTTTCTCAGTCACAATCTCCTGAGAAATCTGCTCAATTAATTGTTCCGCTACATATTCCATGATCACAGGTTGTTGAGTGTAGCCCTCTGAAGTTTTTTCAATCAAGCTTCTCCTTTGCAGAGCAGCTAACCCTTCTAGCAATCTACTAGATGAAACTTTTAGGATTAAATCTGACTGTATTTCTTCCATAGAAACTGGCTCTCGATTAATTGCCAGCCAGCACATTATCGTTTTTTCTATATGGGACAAGCGGTTAAATTGTCTTGCTAATAAATCGCGGATATCTTCAAAAATTAAAGAATTTTGGGTTAAAATATTTAAAAAATTACTAATACTGTTATTAAATAAGTCGTTTACAGCAGCAGCCACCATTTTTAGAGCAAGCGGGTTGCCTCCATAGTGATCATTAACAGTTCTCCATTCATCTTCTGAAGCTAATAAATTTCCTTTATCTTGAAATATTTTTTGGGTTTCGGTCACTTTCAAACCCTCGACTTTAAATGAACGAATTGGTAAAGTGTGACCTTCCCAAACTGCTAAATCTCTAGATTTCTCTCGACTTGTAATCAGCAGACAACTTTGATGCCGTGTTTCGCCAACAGTTTTAAACAATTGACCGTATCCTTCATACCCTTGGCGATAATATCCGGCGCGTAAAGGGGAAGTTTCACCTAATAATTGGGAATCGCCACTTTCTAGAATTGTTTCTGCGTTATCTAGGATTAACAAACAACGATATTGGCGTAAATACTTGACTAAATGGGAGATTTTACCATCTAATTCCTTTGGTAATTGAGTTTCTTGCTGTTGAGAAATAACTTGAATAATTTCTATTAACAAATTGTCAATTGGTGGAGCATTACGAAGACTTCGCCAAATCACAAAATCAAATTGTTCTTGAATTCTCTCTGCCAGTTTAATAGCAAGAGTAGTTTTACCAATTCCTCCCATACCTAACAAAAATACGAGGCGGCAGCGTTCTTGTACTATCCATTGTTCTAGCTGAATTAGTTCGTTATTGCGCCCGTAAAATACGGAAACATCAATCGCTTCTCCCCAATCATGATGTGGGTAACTATCTTCTGTTATATCCGAGATGTCTTGTCTTTTATTCAGAGGATAAGAATTGAGATTTTTATCACTATATAACTCAAATTTAGATGGCGACGCTATTACCGGAACTTCTGTTACTGTTAGCATTCGCCGCGAGTAGCGCTTGAGAACTGTCTGGAGATTAATTTTTGTAACTTTCTCCCCAAGTGCTTTAGAAAGTAACTGCCAAAGTTGAGAACCTGTATCTTTAATGTAACCGGGTTCATATCCATTCTCTTTAGCAATTTCTATATAAGACTTTCCTTCCCAAGACTGCCTAAACACTAATTCTTGAACTTTGTTTAAGCGTGAGTAATTTAAAACTTTCTCTATAATTTCTAGTGCTTCTTCAACAGTCATTTGTAAAAAAGTATCAAAATAGCTGGTTGATTAAGGTTTAGTACAGCAGATTTCAGGTAAATGAGGTACAATCTGAACCTGAAAACTCAGACAGGATACGGCTTTCCCTCCTGCCTCCTGCTGTAAGTGCCACAGTGCAAATAGATCCTAAAAATTTTATTAGCAGAGTTTATTTAATACATACAGTTTACCTCTTAAACTAAGGATTGCTACCTAAATAGCAGGAGATAAATGATTTAAATTTTGTAAAGTTATTACAAGATTATTTTGCACGTCTTTAAGCATTAATACTTAAATAATAGTGGTAATGATTGCTACTTATAAAACCTGTTATTTAGACATAGACTATGCTCACATCTTTTTCTTGAACTTAGTTTTTATTATACGACTTTATCCTGACTTTTTTCTGACCTTTTCCGACTGACAAACTCTATATTAGGGCATTAGGATACAAGAACGAGCAAAAACATAACTAGAATTAGAGAGTAATAAAATTAACAGGTTTAAAACATTTTAAACTCTATTGATACTAATACAGTTATGATTGGCGCATTTTAACTGATGACTAAATAGTGGGTTAAAAATACAACAATAGCATAGGAGAAAATAATGAAAAAAGGCAAAATTGTTAGTTTATTTGTTATCGGTACTACAGTTACAGCCTCAATTTGCTTGGCACAAATAACAGAAAGTTTACAAGCTGTAGCTCAACCAGCACCAAATATCCCATCTGGTATCTATGCACATCAAGGTCACAGTTATTATTGGAGTAACTCAGGTAAATTTACCTGTCATATTGTTGGCCCAGCTCAGTTAAAACTTTTTATTAAGAAAGGTATGCCTAGTCGCGGAAATGCTCCTTTCACTCCTTATAATTTTCAAGGTGGTTGTTTATGGCCTCAAGGGCTTTATACACCAGCAAACAACGGAGGAAAAGTCATGTACATCAATCGAAGTAGGGAAATTTGCCATGTATCTCCCTCGTTGTTTCCATTATTACAGCAGCAATATGGACCACCGTTAGAAGGTGTTTCTCTAGCGGACATTTCCAGTGGTATGAGTAATATTGGTACTTGCCCTAATCCTGGGTAAAACTTTAATATCGAACTATACGTTTTTGAGGTTTTGAAGTACAGACATAAATAATATAACTTTTGTGGTGTGGGCATCTTGCCCGCATCATTTTATGTTTTTGATTTTGAATTTTTAATTTTTTTCTTATTCATCTTCATTTTCAGTATTCTTGACATCTACACCTTGAATTTCTGCTCGTAATGCTTCCAGTTTGACTTTCTCTTGTTGCAAATTTTCTTCTAAAGCTTGAATTTGTTCTCTTCTTGCTTCTAATTCTAAAGAACGACGTGCTAAATCTTGACTTTGCAATGTGAGAGACTGTCGCCAATTTTCTGCCATTTCTGCTTCACGTTGCAGAAAATCTGGGGTAATTCCGGTGGAAAGATAAGTTTGCACTAGGTAAAGTACCCAGCTAGTAGCTTCTTTAATATTTTCAATCTCACCTGTTGGGGACAATTCCACCAATACCAATAGTTTTTCGTTAAAGGTGTTTCCTTTCCCCAGGAGAATAAAAGCTTCTTCGGCGATCGCTGTCCAAAGATTTTCTGATTCTTGACGTGCTAATAAGCGTAGTTGATGTTGGTCTAAAAATTCATTTTTTCGCACTTGTGCTAAATATAGCATTGTGACTCCAATTAAAAATTAAAAATTAAAAATTAAAAAATAGGGGATTGGTGATTTGGTAAATTTTATTCTTTTCTCCTCCTCTCCCCATTCATTCCAGGATAATAGGAATACATCCTATTACCCATGATGATTAAGTTAAGCTACGCAAGCGATCGCGTAAAATTTCCGCTTGTTTTTCAGCTTCGGCTAATGCCTCTCTCGCACTCTTTACCACATCTGCGGGAGCTTTATCAACAAAATTAGCATTACTTAATCTTCCACTCAATGATTTAGCTTCTGCTTCAACTTTGTTCAAGCTTTTTTCTAGTTTGGCACGGAGAGTAGCAATATCCACTACACCTGTTAAGGGAATGACTACTTGTGTAGTCCCTACAACACCAGCAATATAATTATCAGATGTCTCAGTAGGGATATTTTCTTCTATTTCTGCTTTTGGTTTTGCTTTACCAAATGACAAATTGATCAGTTGTGCTAAAGAAGTTTTTCTCTTTTCAGCAATCAGTACATAATTGGCAATAAACCAACCAGAGTAAGTTAGACCAACTAATTCAAATAAAGTTCCTAAGACCGGAATACGTAAAATAGTATTACCTAGCATTATTGCCACTCTGATGAAAGCAACTGCTAAAATAATCAAGCCCAGAGTTTTGAAACCTTTCCAAGATGATTTACTTACCGTTTGGCTGGCTATTTCTTCACCAGAAATAGTTAAAGTTTCCACTTTAGCTAAATCTTGAATGTAAGACTGTCCTGTAATAAGAATTGACCTTTCTTTTTCATTGTCAGTCTGTAAATTGGCGATTATTTTCGCGCCTGGTTTGACATCTGCTTCTGCACGTAAATTGCGAATGGTGCGAATAGTGTCAATTAAAAATGCAAACTGTTCTTCCAAAGCCAAATCAATTAAATTGGCTTCTAGTGCTGGGTAAAGCTGCACAGCTAAAACTTGGGGATTTTCTGTTGGTTGTTGGGTGAGAGTTTGCCAAATTTCCTCAGTAATATGAGGCATGAAGGGATGCAATAATTTTAAAGTCCCTTCTAAGACATAAGCTAGAGTTTGCTGGGCAACTTTACGCGAGTTGGGGTCAGCGTCTTTCTGTAATCTAGATTTGACTAATTCAATATACCAATCACAGAAGTCACCCCAAATAAACTCATACAGTCCTTTGGCTGCTTCCCCTAAACCATAATTATCGATGTAATTAGTAGTTTGTTTAACTACCTGATGATAGCGGGAAAGAATCCATTTATCACTTAATTCTGTCGGCTGGGGTTTCCCTAACTGGGCTGGTGTTTGCCCGTCTAAATTCATCATCACAAATCGGGCAGCATTCCATAATTTATTAGCAAAATTACGGGATGCTTCTACTGATGGAGATTCATCTTTTTTGCGGTCATATTCCAGCCGGATATCTTGACCAGCACCGGCTACTTCTTTAACTAAAGTATAACGCAGGGCATCAGTCCCATATTTATCAATTAGTAGCAGGGGGTCAATACCATTGCCGGCGGTTTTGGACATTTTTTTATTATTTTCATCCCTAACCAAGCCGTGAATATACACAGTTTGGAAAGGCATTTTCCCAGTAAAATGACCTGCCATCATGGTCATTCTAGCTACCCAGAAAAAGATGATATCAAAGCCTGTAACTAAGGTAGTAGTGGGATAATAGGTAGCTAAATCTTGAGTTTGTTCCGGCCAGCCTAAAGTAGAAAATGGCCACAAACCAGAAGAAAACCAAGTATCTAAAACATCTGGGTCTTGTTCTAGTTTGACATCTTCTCCAAATTGGGCTTTGGCTTTTTCTATGGCTTCTGCTTCTGTCAAAGCTACAACAAAGGGAGTATCATCGGTAATTTCTCCGCCGGTTTCGCTGACAGCATACCAAGCAGGGATTTGATGCCCCCACCACAACTGACGAGAAATACACCAGTCACGCAGACTTACTAACCAGTCACGATAAACTTTAGTCCAACGTTGGGGGACAAAATTGGGTGAATTTTGCCCATCGAGAAATTCTAGCGCTCGTTCAGCTAAGGGACGAATTTTGACAAACCACTGGGTAGAAAGTAGGGGTTCGATGGGGACTTTACCGCGATCGCTATAAGGTACAGAATGTTTATAGTCTTCTACTTTGACCAAAACGCCATCAGCTTCTAAGCGGGCAACTACATTTTTTCTGGCAACAAAGCGGTCTTGTCCTTGGAACTCACCTGCATTTTCGTTTAATGTGCCGTCTTTATTCATAATATTAATCAACGGCAAATTGTGACGCTTACCCATTTCAAAATCATTGGGGTCATGGGCTGGAGTCACTTTAACACAACCAGTTCCAAAGGTAGCATCAACAAATTCATCAGCGATAATCGGGATTTCTCGCTGCATAATTGGCAAGGTTACTGTTTTACCAATTAAGTTTTTATAACGTTCATCATTGGGGTTGACTGCGACTGCGGTATCACCCAGCATCGTCTCTGGTCGGGTTGTGGCTACTTCTACATATCCCGTCCCATCTGTCAAGGGGTAGCGGAAATGCCAGAGATTACCATCGACCTCTTTTGATTCTACCTCTACATCTGAGACTGCCGACAGAGAAGCGGGACACCAGTTCACCAAATAACGACCACGATAGATTAAGCCTTCATTGTAAAGTTGATTAAAGGCGATCGCTACAGCCTTGGATAAACCTTCATCTAAAGTAAAGCGTTCCCGTGTCCAGTCCACGGACACACCCAAACGGCGTAACTGATTGACAATTGCACCGCCAGAATCAGCCTTCCACTTTTTAGCACGTTCTAAAAATTGCTCACGTCCCAACTCATAGCGAGTTTTTCCCTCGGTTTTGAGTTGCTTTTCTAGCATTGAATGTACCGCAATACTAGCATGGTCAGTGCCAGGCAACCAGAGGGTATTTCGCCCCTTCATGCGATGATAACGCACCAGAACATCAATCAAAGCACTTTCAAAGGCGTGACCCATATGTAAACTACCCGTTACATTGGGCGGGGGAATAACAATACAATAGGGTTCACCAGGGTGGTTGGGGTCAGCTTTGTAAGTTTGGTTGTCTTCCCAGAACTTTTGCCACTTAGCTTCAGTGGTAAAGGGATCATATAAGCTGGGGAGATTGGGAATAGTTGGGGTCATGCAGGGAAAACTAGATTATTAACTCTACTAAATTTTGCCACAGGCTTGAAGATGGTTTGCGGTCTAATCCAGGAGTCAGTGGTGATTTAGCAATACTAAATCCGTATCCATATTTATAACAGCTTGAAGAGCGCGTAATCAGGAAGCTGAGTAAAGTTTTGACAGTTTTCTGTAACGCTTTTTACGGAATATTAACGTTTTCCCAAAATTTTCAAACAATTGTATATGTAATCACTGCAAATCAAAATCTTAGGATATCATTGCCTCAACTTACGTATTTACAAATAAATACCTTTATAAGAGTATAAACAAGATTGTATATTTTTAGGTTTCCCTGGCTAAAATCAAGATAAATAACGAATACTTGTCAAAACTTATCATACCATCAACTTTCAACGCCTGGGAACTATACGCAATATTGTGTATTTTTTGTCAATAAGTAAGTAGGAATAGTACAAGTTTATAGACCAGGAAGAAAAAAAGTAATGGTAACATCAACTGAAATGTCATCTATTATCACAAAACCTTTTGGTGGTAATGGAGGTTCTGAGTTTTCCCGTGTTGTTTTCACTGAGATTGGTTTAAGAACTGGTTCTAAAGTAGACCAAATCCGACTAGATAATATTGGTCATGGTGGTAGTGGTGGGTCAGATAGAGGAAGTATCACTTTAGCTAGTGATGAATATATATCCAAAGTGGAAATCCGCTCTGGTAAAGAAGTTGACGCAGTAACTTTTACCACTAATAAGGGAAATTCAATTGGTGGTGGTGGTAGCGGTGGTGGCCTCACAGTCCTCGATGGTATCAGAGTGATGGCGATCGGTGGTAGATCAGGAAAGCGAGTTGATAAACTCGACATCATGTATATCAACAAATATCAACCTTCCGTAGTTCAAGAAAAACAGGCAAATTTTATCCTGAGCTTTTCCGCACCATTTGAGACTTTTGAGAAGTATGAAAGTTCTTATGCCAAAACGGTAGATTCTTATCAAAAAGTCACTGAACAGATGCTGAATCAAACCTATAGCGCCAGTGTGGAAGGTGAGTACTACATTAAAGCCACAGCTTCTACACAGATTGATGTAAAAGACAGTACATTAGAAACAGTTAATCATGAACTAACACAAGAATTAACATCTTCTACGCGCACAACACAAACCATTCCCGAAGGTTATGTAGGCATCTTCTTAGCTAGTGGTACTCTGATGAAAGGAGCAGACGGCAATTTCTGGATGTATCCTACAGGGGTAACTTCTTACGCAGTCATCAAAACAACTGAAGCGGATAATCTGCTTAATCATTATGATTTAACTGGTCAACTTCATGTGCAAATGTCTGGACTACAACAATATAAGAAAATCAAAAATGGCTATGTTTACTACAGCAAATAAGTAGTTTAGGTCAAATTGTCACAGTGAGCAGCTTTAAAAATCTTTTGAAGTTGCTCTTAATTTATTTTTTAGACAATATTTTCAGTTAATATTTACAGTTTACAAGTTTGAATACGCTGCATTCTGTCTGGAATCCTGTGTGATTTAGGCAGTTATATGTGTGAATGACATCTCACAGTCGGAAAGTGTCCCTTGGTAACATCTGTATTAGCCGTAGGATTTTGAATATCTACTATGGGTAGCCATTTCCCTGTAATTTTATTATACCAACCGACAAGCTGCCCAAACTGTTCTGACTTTACTTCTAAATTCGATGTGCTTTTAAGACTATCCCAAATTGGTTTTTGTACTGTAAAACCAAAGCGACCATTACTATATTTTACCCACATTTGTAATGCTTCAGTTAATTCCTGCTTGTATTGCTGTAAATGTTGCTTATCAGCTGCGATTTTAATACTTACCTGTTTCTCAATGGCAATAGTATCTTCCTTTCTCAACCCCAATATCTGCTGAAGTTCTTGTCGCAAAGTATTGATTTCTTCTGGACTAGGGGCAATTTCGTTTTTCAGTACCCTAGTAAAAGCTTGGTCATATTGTTGTAATTTTTCTCTGAACTGCTGACGAGGAGTTGCAATAATCTTTGAGTTTCAACTTGTAGTTCTTCCTCATCTAAATGAGGGTCTTGTAAGGCAATGGTAATTTGCACATTGGAGGTTTGTTTCATTGCTCTCTAAACAATATTATTAATAACATTCATACTTTAACACATTGCTTCTAACTGAAACATTTTTAAAATAAATTAATTTTCTTAAATAATGAGACTTGAAGACCGAAAAAATAATACTAATTCTTCTGGATTAGTCCAAGTGAAAAAGCGACAATCTAAGGATTTCATGAAGCGTAAAATGTGAATTTTTTATCACATAGGTATAGTTCTGTATATGTTTTCCTATATCTAGATTTGGGGGAATTGATTTTAAAAATTATTATTATGCAGTTTGTTTTTGGGAGCGATGGCGTACTCCTTTCTTTTGGAAGCGTACACTAAAGGAGAAGCAAACTAGGCATAGCATCTCACAAAGAAATGCCCGCCTTGAGCAATGCTAAAACACCCGCCGTTGGCGATGTCGCCTAGCGGAATATCCTCTGTATAAATTGCCTCCTAGTTATTGAATTTAATGACTAAAAGCTATACTCTAAAAAGAGCTATCAACTTAATCAGTGAAAAAACGCTTTCTATTTTGTAGATTATTTTTACTCGCTTTAGTTACAGTCCTAATTATTTCCTGCATTCTAGAACAAGCCCCCGATTTCCCTTGTAGCCAGTGGGGATTTATTAAAACTCAAAATCCAAAATATTACATTCATCCTGAAAGAGTGGTGATTCAGCCGTGGTTAGGTCAGCATCATGTGTATGGCGTGTTTATGTTGCCATCAGGTTACGCACATGACCGTTTAATGACAGTTAGGATACCAGAAAACGAGCCTTTTTGTGGAACTGTCCTCAATGCTGGACAAAGCGCCGATGGAGTAAATGCCCAACCCGGACATTACCTAGCTA
This sequence comes from Nostocaceae cyanobacterium, assembly GCA_035298905.1. Lineage (GTDB taxonomy): Bacteria > Cyanobacteriota > Cyanobacteriia > Cyanobacteriales > Nostocaceae > DATGXB01. The sequence continues at coordinate 18,054 of DATGXQ010000259.1, forward strand.
GAGGTTATTTACGAACTCGTACTACTCTAAAATTAGTCATTCAAGGTAAAATCCAGCACTTGCTAAATAGAAAAAATTGGCAGATTGGCAGTGCTGGTAGGAGGACAGAAGAGACGCGGGGACGCGGAGACGCGGGGACGCGGAGAAAGAAAGACAAATAAAGACTAAGTAAATTCTCCCCTCTCTTCTTCTCCCCTTTCCCCTCATCGTCTCTCCCCATCCCCCCTACATCAAAATTCCCGCTATCCCAGCAGTGATAAAACTAGCAATCAGTCCGCCAATCATCGTTTTTACACCCATTCGCGCTAAATCTGGCTGACGACTGGGAGCCATTCCTGCTATACCTGCGATAGTAATACCAATTGAACCAATATTGGCAAAATTACATAAGGCATAAGTAGCAATAATCGCTCCTCGTTGAGAGATTTGCTGCTTTTTAATTAATTCTCCTAAATCCAAATAAGCCAAAAATTCATTTAAAACCGTCTTTTTACCCAATAAAGCCCCCACCTGTCCACAGTCTGACCAAGGTACACCCATTAACCAGGCTACAGGAGCCATAATCAAAGATAACATCCACTCTAAAGATAATTGCGGGAAACCAACCCGCGCCCCTAGCCACCCCACCAAAGCGTTAAAAGCTGCCAGGAGACTTAAAAAAGCAATAATCACTACCCCCACATTTACCGCCAATCTTACCCCATCGATCGCTCCCGTAGTTGCAGCATCAAGTACATTGACATAATTTTTATCTGTCTCTAGACTAACTCTACCCGTAGTTTCTGAAACTTCCGTTTCTGGATAAAGTAATTTTGATACCACCAGCGATACAGGGGCAGTCATAAAAAAAGCAGCAATCAGGTGTTCTGGAGGAATACCAAAAGATAGGTAAGCACCAAGTACACTACCCGCAATCGTGGAAAAACCACAAGTCATCAAAGCATGTAGTTCTGATTGCGTCATTTTAGCAACGTAAGGCTTAACTAATAATGCTGATTCAGTCGGCCCTAAAAAGATATTTCCCGCACAAGCTAAAGACTCAGAACCAGATGTTTTCATTGTTTTGACTAATACCCAAGCCAAAGCATTTATTACCCTTTGGATAATGCCATAGTAATATAAGACACTGGTAAAGGAGGAGAAAAAAATAATTGTGGGTAAAACCTGAAAAGCGAATAAATGATCTTTGTGATTTTCTCCAAAAACAAATTTTGCCCCAACATCAGAAAATGCTAAAAAATTGCTAATAATTTCTCCCAAAGACTTAAATAAATTCAAACCCCAAGGCGTTTTAATTATTAAAAATGCAAAAATAAATTCTAACCCCAAGCCCCAAGCAACTGTCCGCCAACGTATAGCATTACGTTTCACGGAAATAGCATAAGATAAACCCAAAAACACTAAAATTCCTAATGCAGAAATAGCCTTCTCCATCATTACTCCCAAAAAGAATATAGAAAATATAACATTTTTTTGGGCGGGCAAGATGCCCACCCTACAAGAATTTTTCCTTGTTTACGCACTAAAATCTTCTCTGCGTAACTCTGCTTTTTATAAACCCATCACCCGCCGATAATGGCTTTCTATTTCTGCTACAGTTGAGGAATAATTATTTGTTGTCCACTGACTACGCTGAAATAATTCTTGCTTTAATTCTTGGAGATTAATAGTAGTAAATTCCCTATTAGCAATAATTGATTTACCATTTACCCAAGCATGAGTGACGACATTATGAGGGCGACCTAAAACTAATAAGCCGATGGGGTCAGTACGAGGAATTAAGGATAAATGTGTTAAATCATAAAGCACTAAATCTGCTTGTTTACCTACCGTTAAAGAACCAAGTTGATCTGCTATATTCAAGCCTTTTGCACCACCTAAAGATGCCATTTCTACTGCTTGTTTAGGAGTAATCCAAGATTGATACTCTAAATCTGTAATATTGTGCAAAATCGAACCGATTTTAATGGCTTCTAATAAATCTTGAGAATCATTACTCGCTGCACCATCACAACCAAAGGTGACATTTACTCCAGCTTGACGATATTTTAAAATTGGGGCAATACCACTACCTAAACGTAAATTACTCAGGGGGTTATGAACAACTGTAGATTGAGTTGCTGCTAAAGTGGCAATGTCATCATCAGTTAACCAAACACTATGAGCTAAACTGGTGCGATCGCCTAAATAGCCAATTCTATGTAAATGCTCTACAGCAGTACATCCATACTTTTCTTGAGCGAGTTTTTCTTGGGCTTTAGTTTCCAATAAATGAGAGTGACGACATAAATTATAGCGATCGCTCAATTCAATGCACCCTGTAAATAAAGCATCAGTACACAACTGTATCCCAGTGGGTGCAACTAAAATATTGACTCCCTCTTCGGGACGATGAAATTGTTTGACGGCTTCTTCAATAATTGCTAGTGTCTCGGCTGCGGAACGGAAATAAGGTTCATGAGTCTGTTGTATCCCTGCTGATGGCATTCCTGCTGTCATTGATTCATCTTGGATTAATGGCGCGATAAAAGCCCGAATCCCTACCTCTCGATAAGCACGGACAGCTGTAGCGATCGTTTCCAACTCCTGACCAGGAATTAACACTAAATGATCAACTACACTTGTTCCCCCAGATAGCAAAATTTCTACTGCTGTCCCCAAAGCACTGAGATAAACCATTTCTATATCGATGGGAATGGCATCATACATCTGGGCTAACCATAATTCTAAAGGAAACATGGACATCATGCCCCGTAGCCACATTTCCGAAGAATGGGTGTGTGCATTGAAGAACCCTGGTAAAAGTAGCTGATGTTTCCCATCTACTACTGTACCGATCGCCTCTAAATTTGGAGCAATAGCGGCAATTTTCCCATCTATCACCTGTAAATCTGTAGTTATGTAACTATCTGCAACAGGAATTAAAGCATCTTTGATAGTAAACTTCACGATTTTAACCTTGATTAAGTAATTGAACCCTTCAGAGAATTTCAAGCTACAAAGTAAACAATAGTTTGAGATATTGTGAGATATTGCAACTTATGAATCAGCCTTTGCGGACATTGGGAAAGGGGCCAAATGCTTGGCAAGTGAATCAAGCGATCGCAGACATTACCCGTCTTCAGACACCACCACAACCCGTTATCTTAGCAACAGAAACTAAAACCTTGCGTCTCGATTTGGCAAAAACTGCCATCTTGGTGATTGATATGCAAAACGATTTCTGTCACCCTGACGGCTGGTTAGCCCATATAGGTGTAGATGTCACACCTGCCCGTCAAGCGATCGCACCTTTACAAAAATTATTACCACAACTGAGAGCCGTTGATGTACCTATAATTTGGGTAAATTGGGGAAATCGCCCTGATTTACTCAATATTAGTGCCAGTTCATTACACGTTTATAATCCTACAGGTGATGGTGTAGGATTAGGCGATCGCTTACCTAAAAACGGCGCACAAGTCCTGACTGCCGGTAGTTGGGCAGCAGCCGTAGTAGATGAACTCGAACAACTACCAGAAGACATCCGCGTTGATAAGTACCGTATGAGTGGTTTTTGGGATACTCCCTTAGATAGTATCCTTCGCAATCTGGGCAAGACGACACTATTCTTTGCAGGTGTAAATGCTGACCAATGTGTTTTAACAACTTTATGTGATGCCAACTTTTTAGGATATGACTGCATTTTAGTTAAGGATTGTACCGCAACAACTTCACCTGAATATTGTTGGTTAGCAACCCTATATAACGTCAAACAATGCTTTGGTTTTGTCACTGACTCATCAGCAATATTTACAGCCCTCAATCATCCTGAATTACCAGAAGGGGATAAATAAATGCAAGCTATTAGTTGTGTAATTCCACTAATCAAATCTCCCCAAGATTACCAAGTATATCGCATCAGCCCCCGTGACACCAATCGATTAGCCATCATTTTTGATTCAGCTAATGCTAACACTTCCCTTACTTGTTGTTTAGAAATCTTTGATATTGGCGGGCAAACACCACCAAACCGCCATCAATGGGCAGTAGAAATGTTTTTTATTCTCAAAGGCGAAGGAATTGCCATTTGTGATGGTAAACAAGTACAAATTAAGGCTGGAGATAGTTTATTAGTGCCGCCTACAGGCATTCATTTGATTAAAAATACAGGTGATACTCGACTTTACACACTGACAATTATGGTTCCTAATGAAGACTTTTCAGAACTGATTCGTAGCGGTATACCCGGAGAATTAGATGCTGAAGATATGGCTGTTTTAAGAGGCTGGAATTTTGGAGCATTCTCACACTCATGAGCCACTAAGGAACCGCAAACAAGATGCTGAGGTAAAGCCTGGGCTATGCGGCTTAACATCAGGGGTTTGAGCAATCAAAACCACTTTACCATTAGCATCTACTACCCAACTTTGAGCTTCTACAATTGGCTCAGGATTATTCACAAAATTACTTTCCTGTTTAGCCTTTGCTACAACAATTGGCTGTGGAATTTTTGCAACTTTTTGCACACCATCAGCCAGATTTTGCCCTCCATCCTCTAGTACAACCCAATTCGTTAACACACCTTCACTCGTTAAAGGTTCTAACGGATTAGATGCAAAACCACCCCGTCCTGTAAAAGTAAAAGTGCTTCTAGCTCTGCTACCGCTAACACCACAACCTCTATCAATCTGTCCAGAGGCATCAACTATTTTCTCAGTTAATTTCGATAATCCCCTGCTAGGATCAACATTTGGTGTATTAATTTCTATTATGCCGTTGAGTACAGGATTTTGTACGGAATAAGCTGTAATATCACTTGTTGGTGAGTCAGATGCACGTGGAATTTGATTTCCAAACAGCCTGACTAATTCTGCACCAGTGCGTGGCACTAACCCAAAAATACCTTGAGCATTAATTGTAATTTGCCCACCAGATCCAGAAAGAGCATTAGCAGTAATATCGTTATTTTCTAAGGGAGTGGCTACCACAAAACCATTAGGAGCATTAATAGTGATATTACGACCATTACCCTCACTTCCTCCTTCAGCAGCATTGGCAGTAATTCGACTTCCACCACCCATGAGTAATAAATCTTGCACATTGAGCGTAACACTTCCACCCTGACCAATTCCACTGGTAGCTGTCAGTTGTGCTTTATTCGCTAACACAATGGATTGAGCATTAACATTTAACTCTCCCGGTGTCTCTATTTGATTTTGCTCTGGACTTATTATTGTAAGGTCAACAGCCTGAGATAGAAAGCTTACAACACTTATTTTCCCTTGATCTCGGACAATTAGTTTTTGAGTTGTGATATCAATTTTTCCTGCATTTCCATAACTTGTAGTCGATGCAGATAATTCACTTTGGAATCCAGCTATCTCGACTATATCTGCCTTGACAGTAATATTTCCTCCTGAGCTTTCTGCTAGACTTGCTGGTAAATTTTCTGAGGCTTCACTACCTGCTGAGATACTTGCACCATCTTTAATTCGCAAAGTTGGAGTTTCGATACTAATATCTCCTGCGCTCCCTATATTCTGTGTTGCAGTAGAGAACCTAGTTAATGACTGATTATTACCTATTAACTCCACAGATTCTGAGGCATTTACAGTCAAATTTCCCGATGCACCACCACTGAATGTGTTAGTAATTATTTGCGCTCCCTCTTTTGCATGTAATCTTCGGGCATAAATTTCTATATTCCCACCTTTTTCTCCACTTATATTCAGACTTCTTAATGTACTATTACCACTCAGTTCCACTAGATTACCTCTGATGTGGATACTACCACTAGCACTCAAATTATCCAAACTACTGCTAGTATCTAGTACAGATAAATCATGACCACGCTTGATAAATCGAATATCCTGAAAAATTTGTGTATTCTTGTATCCTAAACTCCAACCATCTTCTGGATTTAAACTCACCAAACTATTAGACCCTACACTTCCTAGTTCAATTCGTCCTGAGTTTGCTGTGACAATTCCACCATCTAGCGTGATATCACCACCTACAAGTGCTATGGTTTTACCACTGTTTACTCGCAAACCAGTATTATTATCGATATTAGTGATTGGAGTTGTTGAGACTCGATCGTCAATCGGAAACACACTCTCATCATTGGCAAAGTTTATACTGTTATCACTATTATTCATAATAGGATTAACCAATGACACTGCCTGAGATTGATTGACAATAGTAGCCACATTAGTTCCAAATTGTAAACCAATGGGAACACTAACTGCCAGTAAGGGTGTAAATTGAGGATCTGTCGCACTAAACTTAGTCCCATTCTGGAAATTGATACTACTGGCTGTACTCGCTATAAATGAGCCACCAATATCTAAAGCTGCATTCGAGCCAAATATGATGCCGTGAGGATTAATTAGAAACAGATTAGCTGCTCCATTTGCTTTCAAAACACCTTCGATATTAGAAACAGAATTACCTGTAACGCGAGCAATAATATTCTGTACATCTTCAGGGTTTCTAAAGTGAGCTGTAAACCCTTGAGGTACAGAGAACTCTTGAAAACTGTGGAACAAATTATTACTACCTGATAATCTGGTTCCACCGTCAATATTTATGCTGTTGACTTCTATTCTTACTTGAGAATTGTTAGGTAGTGTATTATCTGGAATGACATTAGCTAGTACAGGATTAATAGATAAAGCTGCGATAATCCCACTCAATGTTATTCCTAACCCTGAAAATCCAACCCAATAATTATTCATACTTATTGCACCTTATTAACTGACTAACGAGCTAAACAAGATGCTGAGTTAAAACTTAAGCTATGCTGCTCAACATTGGGGTCTTGAGCGACCAAAACTACTTTACCATTAGCATCTATTACCCAACTTTGAGCTTCTACAATTAGCTCAGGATTATTCACAAAATTACTTTCCTGTTTAACATTTGCTAGACCATTTAGCTTGTGAATTTCTGCCCCTTTTCGCACATCAACAGTCAGATTTTGCCCTCCATCCTCCAGTACAATCCAATTTGTCAACACACCTTCACTCGTCAAAGGCTCTAACGGATTAGATACCAAACCACCCCGTCCTGTGAAAGTAAAAGTGCTTCTAGCTCTGCTACCACTAACACCACAACCCCTATCAATCTGCCTAGATGCATCAACTGTTTCCTCAGTTAATTCTGACAATCCCTTACCAGGATCAACATCCGGTGTGTTAATTTGGATGATACCGTTGAGCGAAGGATTTTGTCGAGAAAACGCGGTAATATCACTTGTTGGCAAATCTTGTGTTTCTGGAGTTTCATCTCTCAACAGCCTAACCAATTCTGCACGAGTGCGTGGCACTAACCCAAAGATACGTTGAGCATTAATGGCTATTTTACCACCAGAGCCAAAATCAGCATTAGCGGTAATATCATTATTTCCCAAGGGAGTAGCCACCACAAAACCATTGGGAGTATTAATAGTAATATTACCGCCATTACCATCACCTCCTCTTTGACCTGCGCTGGTAGTAATTTGACTTCCACCACGCATTAGTAACAAATCTTTCACATTAAGCGTAATGTTTCCACCCTGGCCAATTCCACTCTTCGCTGTGAGTTGTGCTTTATTGTCCAGCACGATAGAGCGAGCATTGACCTTTAACTCTCCTGGTGTCCCTACTTGGCTTGCATCTACTTCTGACAAATTTTCGTCGGATAAGAAGTTAACCACGTTGATTAAACCACCGTTACGGACAATTAATTCCTTAGTTGTGATATCAATTTTTCCCACGTTTCCATAGTTTGTGGTCGATGTAGACAATTCACTAGAAAACGTACTGCTTCCTTTGAGGAATCCACTAACCTCTACTATATCTGCTTTGACAGTTATATTTCCTCCTGAGCTTCCTGCTAGGCTGACTGGTGAGCTTTCTGAAGCTCCATAACCTGCGGATATGCTGGCACCATCTTTAATACGCAAAGCTGAAGTTATGATTTTAATATCTCCTGCACTTCCTCTATCTGCTGTTGTAGTAAAAAACCCAGTGATCGCATTATTACCACCTATTAACTCCACAGATTCTGAGGCATTGACAATTAAATTTCCCGATGCACCAGCACCTAGTGTAGTAGTAGTTATTTGTGATCCCTCTTTTGCTTCAATTCTTCGGGCATAAATTTCTATATCCCCACCTTTAAATTCACTCATATTAAAGCTTCTCAGTGTGGTCTGATCACCACTAATTTCCACCCAGTTACCTTTTAGGTGAATACTACCACTGACAATAGGATTCTTAAAATTGCTACTAGTATCTAACACAGATTGGAAATCGTTATGTTTTCTTAGTCGAATATCCTGAAAAATTTGAGAATTTTCGTATCCTAAACTCCAAGCATTTTCTGGATTCAAACTCACTAAACTATTAGGACCTACACTTCCTAGTTCAATTCGTCCTGACTGTGCGGTGATAATTCCACCATCTAAGGTGATATTGCCACCTACAAGTGCTATGGTCTGACCAGTCCTGACCCGCAAGCCACTATTACTACCAAAATTAGCTGATGGCCCTGCCTGGGATTGATTGCGAATCTCAGCTGCCGTTCTACCAAATTGCAACCCAACGGGAACACTGACTGCCAGTAAGGGTGTAAATTGAGGATATGTTGCACTAAATTTAGCCCCATTTTGGAAATTAATACTGCTGGCTGTACTCGTTATAAATGAGCCACCAATATCTAAAGCAGCACTAGGACCGAATACAATTCCATTGGGATTAATCAGAAACAGATTTGCTGCTCCATTGGCTTTCAAAACACCTTCGATATTAGAACGGGAATTACCTGTGACACGAGTAATAATATTCTTGACATCAGGGTTTCTAAAGTAAGCTGTAAATCCTTGAGGTACAGAGAAATCTTGAAAACTATGGAACAAATTATTACTATCTGACAATCTGGTTCCACCATCAATATTGATAGTGTTTACTTCTTTTGTTACTTGAGAATTGTTAGGTAGTGTAGTATCTGGAATGATATCAGCTATTGCAGGATTAATAGAAAAAGCTGCTATAATCCCGCTCAAAATTCCTATTCCTGAAAACCAAACCCAAAAATTCTTCATAGTTCTTGCACCTCTATCAACTAAGACTGGTTTTTAATCCGGTTTTCTCTACTCTTCTATAAAGAAGTGAATATCCATGTTTGGAATCTTCATAATTACTAAATTTGTCAATAATAATCGATGAAATTAAAAGTAATAATTTTTAACTTATTCAAGGAAAGTAGAAAATTTTGCAAGACGGTATTATGATATAATCTTATCTTTATAATGTACAACAAAAAGCATAGATTATTAATATGCGATAATGTTACACCCAAATTATACACCACTCATAATGAAAATAAATATTTATAATTTTATTTTCTAGCTTTTACTAAAAATTCCCGAATCTGCTATTAAAAAAGCTGGAATGCAATAGTGTTGATTGTTATCAAAGCAGGTAAGTATAGATGATGTATAATCTCAAATTATAGTAGTATTTCCTAGAATTACCACTGATGTGCTTATAAATAATAGTGAGTAAAATAGAGGTATAAAAAATTTATGTTGCTGATTGGAAATATGAAAAACTCTCACGCACAAGTGCGGAGAATAGAGGCTCGAATTATCGATTTTTCAATTTTATGCCCAAGTTCAGCAACACTGATAATTCATTGCCTACAGTAATTGACAATGGGGAAGAGTATATCTGTAGAAGTACAGTAAATGCAAGAGAGCCATATTAAGGACATGGGCATGGTTCCCATATTCCTGTACAAGTGTTTAACCATTTGCCCTGACAGCCACAAGTACTTGGTGGAGTGCAAGTTCCAGTTATAGCAAAAGTTACAAAGTCACTTTTAAGTCTTGTTGTATCAAGTTCTAAGCGAGCTGAAATACAACCTGTTCCTGCTATACCATATCTGTTGAGTATTTCCTGAAAGTTACCTGTATTCAATACTCTAATAAATTCTGCCTGAAGTGTGTTGTCTAGTTCTTGCAGCAATTGTTCATCAAGCTGACATAGTGAAGTTTGAGTAGTCATAGTTTTTATGGTGTATTTGTAACGTTGCAATTGAATAGTTTTTGTTGTGGTCTTACTTTATTTCTTCACCATGAGCTGATTCTATTACGCTTAACGTTACAAAAGTTTATTATCTTTCTTGGAAGAATATTATTAAATGAAAAAAATGGCTGATCCATGCCTATCTAGTTAAACTATTAACATAATGCATATTAAGCTAATCGGCATTTAAGTTGCACAATAGGAATTTCCTTTATTTTTAATACTGCGATGCCACTTAATTACTAATTCTCCTTGATTTAATAATTTTTCTAATAACTCTCTCAGTTCATCTACTGATTTGAATAACCGATG
>DATGXQ010000260.1:0-36159 GCA_035298905.1 Nostocaceae cyanobacterium
GAATTCAGAATTCAGAATTAAAAAGACTTTAAGAGTCAAGCTGACTGAAATTCTCCAAATATCACTACTATCGATTCCTCTTTTGGTAACTATTCTGGCTCCTGGCTCCTGACTCCTGAATTCTTACCTTTCGTCTAGTCAATTCTTTGTTGTCAATATGCTAATAAATTGGAACTTTTCTTCAGTCTTCTTGTTCGTTTTTATCATCTGTATAGTGTTTTGGTGAGAATAGTTTAGCCGTGCTATAAAATTGACCTTTTGGACATTTTTTCGAGGAGAAATTAACTATTTTTTAGTGATTTTGCTACATGCAAGCCAATGATGTATGCAGTCATTTGTGGACTGATACGAGGTAACGGAACAGCTGACAGGTCAGCTACATACACATTTGCTGAACCGTACAACTTTCCTGTGTTAGTTACATTGTTAATTCCTGTATCGATCGCCTTGCCAAATAGACATCCCCCAGACAAATGCTGCTCAGATAGCAAAAACTTCCGACTGTACACATCAACGTAATGTCCCACCTGGTACTGTTCGTAAGGAATCTGGGTAAACAGACGAAAGATCAACTTAAACAGCCAGTGTGGCTTTTGTCCTAAACGATTCAAAAGTTCTAGTTGCTTGGTAATTACCGACTTGGCTACCTCTTTGTCCTGATTAAAGTGCGATCGCTCATCTTCCACAAAGAAGCCTAATGTAATTTCAGAACCATCACCTAAATAGCAACCTTCCGTAGCAGGATTGAACTTGACGATTGACGTAATTAATTCCAATTCTTGATGCCACGGTTTACCCTGAAGTATGTTAGACAGTCCCATCCACAAGTTAATAATGAAGTTGACCACCTGAATTAAGATTCTCACGAAGTTCTTGGTGATGTAAAACAACAAAGGCACTTTGACCATAATCCTCTTTAACCAGTTAGGCAGTAAGAAGGCCAGGTATAAGTGCGAGATGATAAACCAGAGCTTTTCAAAGTCCCCAGCAAAGAAATCAAAACAGCACACAGTGGCTTGTCCTTGTTGTTCTGGTTGCCATACTGTTGTTGCAAATACAGGCACATAAACATCACGAGGTGTCACATCAATTTTCTTGTTTGGAACGTAAACCCCAAGAGGTAAAACAATATGGTCGCTCGCATGTTGTCCTATCTCGCAGTTTTCAAGTCTTTCCCGATGTGGCCACAGCAGCTTTGGTGTAGCAGCCCCCGCGCACATAATCAACTTGCCATTCTCAGATAAAGATAAGAACTCTGTTTTCTCCGTGTCGAGGTACTGCACATATACCCCTACGCACCGTGCTTTTTCCTCTGGGTTATGGGAAAACTCTAGTTGTACAACTCTACATCTAGTCTTCAGTTCTACACAATTGTCAAACCAATTGACGATCGACACTCCGCTATTAGTTCGCTGTCCAAAAGAGTTAAATTGTGTAGGAAATATGTGCAGCCAGTCAGCATTACCTTCTCGATAATTGGGAATGTTTTGGATGGCATCTGAACTGATCTGAAAACCCACATCTTGAGCAGCTTGGAGGACATGTTTTGTTACAGGTGAGAGGTTTTGCAATGGATTTTCCCTAGCAAATTTTTGGTTCAGTTCTGCTTTGAGGTCATCCCAATATTGGCTATCCCTGCCGATATGTTGAGCCAGCCACTCAGAGGACTCATGAATCATAGTGTAGTTGATAGATCCACCACCGCCCATAGTGCAAGCCCATCCAGAGATGATGGGAGTGCCGTCGGGAGTCAGTGCTTTGTGTAACTTGAAAATATTTCCTTCTGCATAGGATTTAGTCCAATTGTTCTGGTGGGTGATATCGCTAGTGTCAAAAAAGTCTTCTCCCTCTTCAATGACAACCACCCGTTCTGAAAGAGAGTGATCAGAACCAGCTTGTAGGTAATGACTGAGAAATCCACAAGCACCATTACCAGAGCCAATCACAATCATGCCATAGGCCATTTTCTCATCTCCAACTGAATTTTTCGTACAGCAACAAGCTCAATTAAAAGTTAATACTAGGCTGCTTCATTTAGGGAGTTATTTTAACTCTAATCAGCAGCCTCTCAGTTACCTATTTAACTACAGCAAATTTCAGGTAAATGAGGTACTAATTTTTGTCACAAAGCCTTATGCTAAAAGACTTTTAACCCTGTTCCTTATTCCCTGTTCCCTGCTGTAAATAGAAATATTCTACTTATGAGAGGGTAACTCACTATTAAAATAGTAATGCTCCAATTAAAATAAAACTATAATAGCTCAACATAGTGAACTGTGTCGAGTTATGGTTTTGCTAAGATACGTAGTGACTTGGAGTTGCGGTGTGGCTGATTTTAGAGATGACAACGATATTTTGTTATATCAAGGGCATTTGATTTGAGGAACTTTCCTAGAACTTCTCCTCAGAAACTTCTACAGAACTAGGATTAAATTTGAAACTTTCTCTTCTTCTATTGTTAATAACGCTTAACCTCTTGTAATTGTTACATCACAGCATTTTCTATATTTATCTCTATGTTTATATATTAACTAAAACATATTACTCTAAAAATCTTAGTTTTTACTATTCTTATACAGTCATATTTTTGCATTCTGTATTTGCTTTTGCTGGTTTTGTTCCATTGGTGCAAGAGATGAGTTTTAAACACTTCCCAGAAAACAGTATTCTACATTACACTTTACTAGCGATCGCTAAACTTTTAGTCCACTGATTGTCCTTGCTGATAAACAGGTTGCATACGCCCTTTACTCTCGAAATAAATAAGAGTAAATTTACTTGACAGAGATGTGTTTGTTTGTAAAAATAATCATCAGATTAGGGAGTAAAAAAATAATTACTTGCTTCTTTACCCCCTCAAATCTCAAATGATTATCATGAGCTTCAAAATTTCTCACTATATTCACTGAGGTATTAAAGCGTTGTAGTAATTACTCATCTTTTCAAATAAGATGCTTTTTAACACGCAAAGTTTTAACCCTTATTTTATTCTTTTTACTGTGTATTAACGTAGTTTAGCGAGGTGTAAAATATCAGGCATTGAGTTTACTAAAAGATGACAAAGGCTATTTTTACGGAAGCAGAGAAATTTTGAGTAAACTCCAATAGTTTTTTGCGTAATCTTTTGTTAAGAAAGTGATTAATCATCAATGCTTGATTCTAGCGCTCACATCCTTATACTAATCGTGATGACTGTAACAAAAGTTGCTGAATTTTTAACTCATGGATTCCACAATGTTTTATCGAATTGATCAAGGTATTTCTGCATTATGCACATAGGCATTATGAATGAGTCAAACAACTAACTATTAGTGGATAAATTTGCTTACTCAATATCAATTAACAGTTAATCATTGTACAAACAACATCAGGAATTACAGTAATGACTGAAAAAATGATCAATGCCTCTACCAACTTTTCCAACTATTTAGAAATATTGAACTTCAGAGCATCTTCACAAAAAGACGATACAGCATTTGTCTTTATTAATTCGCCAGAATCAAAAGTAGAATTAACCTTTGGACAATTACATACAAAAGCGGCAGCCATAGCCGCAGAACTGCAAAAATCAAACCCAGAGGGAGAAAGAGCGCTATTATTGTATCGTCCAGGAATAGATTTTATTGTTGCTTTTTTTGGTTGTTTATATGCCAAAGTCATTCCTGTACCTGTGCATCCTGTACGTAATCAAAGAGAAATTACTCGCCTCAGTGGGATTGTAGAAGATGCACAAATAAAATTTGTTCTGACAACTGAAGACTCAATTGCTGATTATCAAAAGGTTTACCGCGATATTCCTTACATTAATAATGCACATTGGGTAGCAACAAATTCCCAGCCAGACGCAGCTAGTAATAACTGGAAAATGCCCAATATTCAAGGCTCGGATTTGGCATTTCTGCAATACACATCTGGTTCTACAGGACAACCAAAAGGTGTGATAGTGACCCATAACAATCTCATCCATAATCAACAAGCCATTAAACAAGGATTTCAGCATTCCGAAAAGACAATATTTGTGGGTTGGCTACCGCTTTATCATGATATGGGTTTGATTGGGAATGTTCTTCAACCTCTATATTTAGGCATTAAATCTGTACTATTTCCACCTATTACTTTTTTACAATCACCTGCAACTTGGTTAAAAACTATCTCTGAATATCGGGCTACTACTAGCGGTGGGCCGAATTTTGCCTATGAATTGTGTGTGAATAAAATCACCGATGAAGAAATTAAAGATATAGATTTATCTAGTTGGCAGATTGCATTTAATGGGGCTGAACCTGTAAAAGCTCATGTGATTGAAAGATTTATTGATAGATTTAAAAAATATGGTTTCAAAGCCGAAGCTTTCTATCCTTGTTATGGGATGGCTGAAACTACTTTGTTTGTTTCTGGTGGCAATCCTCAAGACCAACCCGTGTTTCTACCAGTAGATGAACAAGCATTAGAAAATCATCGCATTGAGGTTGTAGATAGCAACACCAAAAAAGTTTTAGTAGGTTGTGGAAATGTTCATGGCGAGCATGATGTGCGGATTGTAAACCCAGAAACTCTGACACTTTGTAGTCCTAGAGAAATTGGCGAAATCTGGATTGCTGGTGGTTCTGTTGCCGCCGGATATTGGAACAGAACACAACAAACTCAAGATACTTTTCAAGCTCATTTGGCAACAGGAGAAGGTCCCTATTTACGAACTGGTGATTTTGGCTTTTTTGTAGAGGGAGAGTTGTTTATTACCGGACGCTTGAAGGATTTAATTATTATCCGGGGCTTAAATCATTATCCTGATGATATAGAAACTACTGTGGAAAGCAGCGATGTTGCTATTAGGATAGGTGGTTCGGCAGCATTTACAGTTGATGTTAATGGCGATGCTAAGTTGGTTGTGGCGTGCGAAGTTAAAAAGGATTTTCTCAATCAGTTTGACTATAACCAGTTATTAGCAGTTGTGAGAAAGAATATCTCTGATATTCACGGGTTAAGATTGCATGATCTGGT
Organism: Nostocaceae cyanobacterium; assembly: GCA_035298905.1. GTDB lineage: Bacteria > Cyanobacteriota > Cyanobacteriia > Cyanobacteriales > Nostocaceae > DATGXB01. Next base: position 5,002 of record DATGXQ010000260.1, read on the forward strand.
GTTGATTATGCCAGGAACTCTGCCGAAAACTTCTAGTGGGAAGAAACGCAGAAGACATTGTACAAGTCTGTATTTAGAAAAAGGTTTTCGTGAGGCTGCAACTAGACAAGTGGTTGCGGTTTAGAAGTCTGATTTAAGAGTAATTGTAGGTTGGAGATAACGCAAAGGGGCGCGGAGTCCTATGCAGATGTAAGCGAAAATTTAATTGATGTTTGTTTCTCACCTACTTTATGCATTTGTTTTTAAAGATTCAAGTCTATTATTGGCAGTAGTTTCTACAATGAGCAATATTTCGCAAATTGAGGTTCGGTTACAAAATAAAATAGCGGCGATTCTGGAAATACCCACTGATGAGGTTTATCTGTCTGCTTCTCCTAGTGAGTTAGGGTTTGATTCTTTAAATTATGTGGAATTAACTACTTTCCTCCAAAGTGAATTTAAAATTCCTGTGACTCCTGATTTGTTGTATGAATGTCATACGATTACTGCTTTGGCCGAGTTTATTCAGCAGAATTTAGAACCAAGTTTAGACACTAACACACAGGAAGAACTTGCTGTTGCTGTTATTGCAGAGGAAACATCAACGGTAGCCGATGTTTTAGAATATGAATCTTCTCCTCAAGATATTGCAATTATTGGTATTGGTTTGTCATTACCCCAGGCTAAAAATTTAGAAGAATTTTGGCAGTTATTAACGGCAGGTAAATGTAGTATTGCTGATTTTCCGGCTCAAAGGTTGCCTGAGAATACAGAACAAAGAAATCTCTTACATTCTCCAGAACTTTCCCCCTTTCTTAAAGGTGGGTTTATGGCAGATGTCGAGTGTTTTGACGCGCGGTTCTTTGGTATTTCCCCACGGGAAGCTCAATTAATGGACCCGCAGCAACGCATATTTTTACAATGTGTGTGGCACGCTATAGAAAATGCTGGATATCGCGCTTCAGAGTTGTCTGGTTCTAAAACGGCGGTGTTAGTTGGTGCTTCGAGTTTTGATTATCATGAACTGTTGTGTCAGCAGGAAAACTCTGTAGAACCACATTTAGGAACAGGTGTGAGTCATGCTGTGCTGGCTAATAGAATTTCTCATCTATTGAACTTGAAGGGTGCAAGTGAAGCAATTGATACAGCTTGCTCAAGTTCTTTGGTGGCGATAAATCGGGCAGTAGAGTTGTTACGATCGGGAAAATGCGATTTAGCGATCGCAGGTGGTGTTAGTGTGATCACTTCTTTGACATCCTATGTGGTCTTTTCTAAGGCGGGGATGTTAAGTAAAACAGGTGAGTGCAGTCCTTTTGATGAACGTGCTAATGGCTATGTCAGAGGTGAAGGTGCAGGAGCGCTGTTATTAAAACCTTTGACGAAGGCTGAACGTGATGGCGATTATATCTATGCAGTCATTAAAGGTGCGGCGGTAGGACATAGCGGTCATACTAATTCCTTGACTGCACCCGCCCCCGAAGCGCAAGCAGAGACGATTTTAGCCGCCTATGCTGATGCTCAAGTTAGTCCCGCGACCCTTGGTTATATTGAAGCACATGGTACTGGTACAACTTTGGGCGACCCGATAGAAATTAATGGACTGAAGAAGGTTTTTGCGACGGTTGAGACTAGCCACAATTGTTATGTCGGTTCTGTCAAAAGCAATATCGGACATTTAGAAGCCGCAGCTGGGGTAGGAGGAATTATCAAATCTATTTTGGCGTTGCAAAAAGGCGTAATTCCTGCCAATGCTAACTTCTCTACCTTGAATAAGTATATCCGTTTAGATAATTCACCATTGCAGATTGCCTCACAACCAGTGACTTGGGAACGGCAAACCACCGCTACCGGAAAACCACAACCACGTCGCGCTGGGGTGAGTTCTTTTGGGTTTGGCGGGACAAATGCTCACGTAGTTATAGAAGAATATTTAGCGCGGACTGTGAATATCGCTGCATTATCTCAGCCGCAGTTAGTGGTATTGTCTGCTAAGTCAAAAGAACGGCTAACTGCTTATGCTCACAGCATAGCTAGATTTTTGGCACAACACAATAACTTTTGTTTAGCAGATATAGCCTACACCTTACAAAAAGGTAGGGAAGCGATGGAGCATCGTTTGGCTATTGTAGTCAACACAGTTGAAGAATTGGGCGATGCGCTCCACAAGTTTATCACTGGAAAGTTAGAAGATAGTCAGACTTTTGTGGGTGATTCTAGTCATCGCCAAGCCTATGAGGAACTATTTGAGCATCAGCAAGAACTAGAAGAACATGTGCGATCGCTCGCTCAAAAATCAGCATATCCTAAGTTGGCTAAGTTGTGGGTGGGAGGATTAGATATAGATTGGGCTAAGGTATTACCTAGAGATGATTCCGCCGCCGTAGTTCCCTTACCTGGATACCCATTTAGTCCTGATAAGTATTGGGTTCCCGAAACTACAACTGTACCAGCCAAGACTATTAAAGTACCAGCAAAAGAACATATCAGTCTGCTTGTACCACAATGGCAGCATCAAGCATTACCCAAGGATAGCCAAGCTACTTTACAGGGTAAAATCATCGTTCTTGCTAGTGATGATATCAAACCTCTGATTGCCACTCTGCAAGCACAACATCGTCAGGCAGCTTTTGTGGTGGTGGAAAATGGCTCTACCTACACACAAATCACACCCCAACATTATCAATTCTGCTTTGATCACGCCGACCACAGAGCTAGATTTCAGCATGAGACCGCATCTTTAGATATCACAGGTATTCTAGATTTAACCGCCAATAGTCAGTCTATTTTCGGCAATATCGCCCTACTACAATCTTTATTGAATACCCGCAAACCCCTACGCTTACTACAAGTCACCCAAGGGTTACAAAACATTAACGGAACATCAACTAACCTGGGTGGTGCGGAACTGGCGGGGTTATTCAAGATGTTGGGAGCAGAGTATAACTCTTGTTATGCCAAAACCCTTGATTTAGACCCCAAATCCTCAGATTTAGCAACTTTAAGTCAAATTATTGCCCAAGAGTATCAAGCTGACGATCAGTTTACCGAAATTTGTTACCGAGATGGCGATCGCTTTGTCGCCACCCTCGTACCTCTTAACTATCAACCCACCCATTCCCAGAACTTACCACAAGGAACTGTGGTGATAACTGGCGGTACAGGTGGGATAGGTAATGAAGTTGCTCAACATTTGGCGCGTCAAGGTTACAAAACTCTGGTGTTGATGGGTAAAACTCCATTACCTCCGAGAACAGAATGGGCAGAAATCATCGCTGCACCAAATCCAGACCCCGCAATTGCTAGCAAAATTACCAACATTCTGAAGCTAGAAAAGCAAGGCGTAACTGTAGAACTCTATACAGGCGAATTAACAGATTATACGGCTTTAGATGTCTATTTCCAAAATATTCGTCGGCAATATGGACGCATTACGCATGTATTCCACTGTGCAGGTTGCGTTTCCTCAACATCACCAGCATTTGTACATAAATCTCTAGACAGCATTACCTCTGTATTTTTGCCCAAAATTACGACCTTGAAAGTTTTGCACAAAATATTTAAGCATGATCACTTAAATGCCTTTATCTTGTTCTCATCTGTATCGAGTATCGTACCTAAACTAGCCGTAGGCATTAGTGATTATGCTACAGCTAACGCCTACATGAATTACTTTGCTGCTTACCAAGTAGCTCAAGGTTATACCTACTATCGCGCCATTCAGTGGTCAAACTGGAAGGAAGTCGGGATGGGACAACTCACCAGTCAGCCAATGACCAAGATAGGAATTGTACCTTTATCTACATCTGGAGGTTTACAATCTTTAGATACCATCTTGACTCTACCGCCCCAAATTCACACCGTAGCTTGTGTAGGTAGTCAAGAGCAATTAAACTTATCAGAATTGCCCCTAGTTGCTAAAACACAAACTGCAACTCAATTTATCTCATCACCCAAACTAAATACCCCAACCGATGGCAACGCTTTAAGGACTTACGTTTTAGAATCATTAAGTCAAATCCTATCGCGTGAACTCCACATTGCCCTAGACCAAATCGACTATGAAACCACCTTTGATGCTTTAGGCGTAGACTCCATCTTCTTAGCCAGTATCGTCAATAAAATCGACCAATGGCTAGGACTAAAACTAGACCCATCACTGTTATTACAACACAATTCCATCTCACGCCTAGCACAACACCTCATCACCCATCACCACGAACAATTACAACCAAAACTACCAACACTACAACCCCAAATAGTAGAGACAAAAGCAAAATCTCCAACCCCTCTCCCTCTTTGCACCTCTACACCTGTGCGTGAGCAAAATTCCGCCGAAATTGCTGTCATTGGGATCGCTTGCAAATTCCCAGGCGCAGCCAACAAAGAAATCTTTTGGAACAACCTAGTAGCCGGCGTTGACAGCATCCGAGAAATCCCTAAAACCCGTTGGGATGTCGCACAACATTACTCCAGAGAATTTACATCAGGTAAATCAATCAGTAAATGGGGCGGTTTTATCGACGATTTAGAATACATCGACCCCACCATGTTTGGCGTATCTCAAAACGAAGCCAGCGACATTGACCCCTTGGTGCGCCTATTTTGTCAAAGCTGCGTCGAAGCAGTAGTAGATTCTGGTTACACCATTAAAGATGTCAACCACCGCAAAGTCGGGGTATTTGTAGGTGCTAGGGTAGCAGGATATGGCGATCGCATTCAAGTTCCCAAAAAATCCAGCGTTGTCGGTGTGGGACAAAACTTCATCGCTTCCCATGTTTCCCACTATCTCAACCTCAAAGGGCCAAGTTTAGTCATTGATACAGCTTGTTCATCTTCTCTGATGGCTATCCATCTCGCCTGTCAAAGCTTACTCCAGGGTGAATCAGAAATGGCGTTAGCTGGTGGCGTGGAAGTTCTCTTAGATGAAAAACCCTATCTCTTCCTCAGTGCAGCCCACGCCTTATCTCCCGATGGTAAATGTTTCACCTTTGACGAACGCGCCAATGGCTTTGTCCCTGGCGAGGGTGTGGGTTGTGTCTTACTCAAACCTTTAAAACAAGCTCTAGCTGATGGCGACCCCATCTATGCAGTAATTAATGCTACCGCCGCTAACAATGACGGTCATACAATGGGCATCACCACCCCCAGTGTTGAAGGTCAAGTAGAAGTTGTAACCACAGCCTTAGCAAAAGCCAACATCTCACCAAACCAAATTACTTACATCGAAACCCACGGGACTGCAACGATGATTGGCGACCCTATTGAGTTACGGGCGTTATCCCAGGTGTTTGCTGAAGTGGGAACAAAACATCACTGTGCTTTAGGTAGCGTCAAGACTAATATCGGGCATTTATTGAGCGCAGCTGGGGTAGCCAGCTTCATCAAAGTTGCATTGTCGCTCCACCATCAAATTATCCCCCCATCCCTCCACTGTGAACAGTTAAATCCCCGCTTTGACTTTGCTAATTCACCCTTCTATCCAGCCCAAACCACCCAACCCTGGAATCCAACTCAGCCTAAATTTGCGGGGATCAGTTCCTTTGGTTTTGGTGGGACTAATGTACACACGATTCTTTCTGAACCACCAAAATCAGCTGTCAAACCAGGCGCAAAATTAGTTACTCAGGGTTTAAGTAGCAACAAAATTTGGGCTTGGTTGCCGGCGGCTCAAAATGTAACTTCTGTCTGTACAATAAATGTGGATAATATGGAAAAAATAACACCACTCCCTCGGCGTTCTCTGTTAACCTTGGAACTCGAAAACACTCACCAGTCGTTGTTAAAACTTGAAGAAGTCGTCAACGCAGCAATAGAGGAGGCGATCGTTTAATCTGCTTAAATTTACGCATAAATACTGAATTTATTCAGCTTTGCGTAATTTTTTATCTCCTGAGAGAATAATAAGGATACTAATAAGTAGTACATCAACAATATCTGGCTCTACTGCTTTCTTTGTGTTAATGTCCCATCTTTTATTAGCCATAACTATTACTGTTCCTAGAGATAACACAGAGGAAGCAAAAAACCAAATATCTTTACCCTAAACCCCTAATTTATGCAGACTACACAAATAATCGGCAAATTTACAATTACAGACAATGATTATTTCGTGCGCGAACACACAGTTGATGGTATTCACATCATGCCTGGTGTGACATTCATCGACATGATTTTTAAAACTTTACAAGCCAAATCTTTTAATATTGAAAATCTAGAATTGCGGAACATCATGTTCCTAGAACCAATTGTGACAACTGCTGATTTTGACCGTAAAGTTGAAATTCGCATTTCACCCAATGGCAATCATTGGAGTATTACAGCCACCAGCACCAAATATAAAAATGGCGCAGTAAAAGACTCTACTATTACTAAACATTTAACCTGCCAATTAGTCACCAAAGAATTACAAATTTACAGTTCTATAGACATCTCTCTACTCAAACAGCAAGCAACTCAAGTTGTTAATTTAGATGCCTGTTACGCTATTACCCGTAAAGTTGGTATTAACCACGACAATTTTATGAAACCTAGCGGTCAGGTTTATGGTAGTAAATATGGTTGTTTGGGTGAAGTTTCTTTGAGTGCGATCGCCTCCCAACACAGTGATGATTTTCTTTTCCATCCTGTGTTTCTTGATTGCTCGACCATTGTACCGCTTTTTTATTCAATTCCTTATCAAGCAACAGCACAACTTTATATTCCTTTTTATATTGAATCATTTTCTGGTCAACCCTTAACAGGTCGTCATAATTGCTATGTATATGTCGAACAACCTGAGCAAGTTGAGTTAACTACAGAAATCGGTTATAGAAGTTTTGTAATTTGTGATGAATATGGACATCAACTCGCCAGATTTCGTAATTTTGGAGTTAAACGAGTTCACAGCATTGACATTATTAAAAGATTAGCCAAGGCACAAACAAATATAGAAATTAATCATCATATCTTTAGTTATCAACAACAAAAAGTAGATCAAGTCTTTGTAACTCCTGAGCCAAGCATTAAACATTTAATCACAGCAATTAAAAACTTAGTTTGTAAATACACCAAACAAGATTTGAGCGATAATTTATTAGAAGTATCCTTCTTTGAATTAGGGTTAGAATCAACTGCTTTATTGGATATTTCTCACGATTTAGAAAGCATCTTAAATATTCGCCTCTATCCAACCATGCTATTTGAACAACCTACAGTTGCTAAATTAGCAGAATTTTTGTGGCGCGAACATCCAGAAGCAGTACAGCAATATCTTCGGACTCAATTAAATACTGTTGATGATACACCTCAACCAATAGTCATCACTCCCGAACCGAGTGTAAAACATCTGGTAGAGTCTATCCAGAAACTAGTTTGTAAATACACCAAACAAGATTTGAGCAATAATTTATTAGAAGTATCCTTCTTTGAATTAGGGTTAGAATCAACTGCTTTATTGGATATTTCCCATGATTTAGAAAGTATCTTAAATATTCGCCTCTATCCAACCATGCTATTTGAACAACCTACAGTTGCTAAATTAGCAGAATTTTTGTGGCGCGAACATCCAGAAGCAGTACAGCAATATCTTCGCACGCAGTTAAAGCCTGAACATAAGATTGTACCTACCAATTTTAACTACACTAATAAAGTTATAGAAAATGGACATAGTAAGACAGTAGAAGTTGATGATTTATCTTTCACCAGCAAAGAAAGTGAAATGATTTTCATCCCTAAATGGCAACCAATAGATATCGCTGTATCTCATCAACAATCATTCAATTATTTAAAGTTAGATCACAGCAAATCAATTACAACTCTGATTGTTACCTGGGATGAAAATTCTCCTATCTTACAGTTATTAGTGAAATTGCATGGTGCAGAGAATAGCCCAATCATCACAATTGGTAATTCCTATCAAGATTGGCAAAATCATACTGCTCAAGTTAGACACAATCAAGCACAAGATTGGGATAAAATTTTATCCCAATTAACAGATATATCAGAAGTATACTTTCTCGCTACACCCCAAACATCTGAGCAAGTATTTAGCCATAACTATGCTTTTCAATTCATCAAATCTCTCATCAGTACTGGATTAGCTCAACAGTCAATTGAGTTAAAAATTATCACCTTAAACGCTGTACAAGTTTTCCCTGATGAACCATTGCAACCTGATGATAGTGGACTGTGGGGATTGTGGAAATCTTTTTCTAGAGAGTATAAAAACTGTACTGTCACTTTCTTAGATTTGTCACAAACTGAAATAGAAGCTGCTTGGAGAACAGAGGATACTATTTGGCTAGAAAATATCTTTCAAAATGAATGTCTATCTAGCAATGCTTTTGCAGTACGTCAACAACAAATTTATTGTCAACGCCTGTATAACTTAGCTCCAGTTTCCTTAGCAGCAGCATCAAAATTCAAATTCAATGGTACTTATTTAATTATTGGTGGTACAGGTGGATTAGGTATTGTTCTCAGTGATTATCTCCGCACTCATTATTCAGCCAATATTGCGTTAGTAGGACGTTCAGAAGCAGATGAGCAATTATTAGCTAAAATCTCCCATTTAGGAAACTATGGCGAGAATGTCATTTATCTACAAGCTCATGTTGATGATGTTAATGAACTTACTGCTGCAATTACTCAAACAAAAGCGAAATTTGGCAAAATAAACGGTATTATTCATTCAGCGATGGTACTGGATGATAGACTGTTAGTGAATATGTCCGAGGTGGATTTTGCGACTGTATTACAACCAAAAGTAGCAGGTGCGATCGCACTTAATCAAGCCACTATTAAAGAAGAACTCGATTTTATAATTTTCTTCTCTTCTCTACAGTCATTTGTTGGTAATATTGGTCAAAGTAACTACGCTGCCGCCAGCACTTTTCTTGATGGATACGCTAACTATATGCGACGGACACGGAATTATCCAGTATGTGTAATTAACTGGGGATTTTGGGGCGAAGTTGGCGCAGTAGCTAATGATAGATATAGAGATTTGATGCTACGTCAAGGAATGTACTCCATCAACATTGCAGAGGGAATGGAGGCTTTAGAAACTATTATAGCGATGCAAATTACCCAAGCCGTAGTCGTAAAAGCTAAGAAAAATATTCTCCTGCAAATTGGTTTAGATCCTCACTTCATCCTTGAGCAAAAACCAATTACAGAAACAGTATTAAATCTGGCACCAATAACTATAGATGATGCAAATTTCTTCACAGCTAATCATCCGCCATTACTCAAATTTAAACAGGATTTAGATCAGTTAATGGCTGCTGCGGCTACGGTGCTAGTAGGAATTTTGCAAAGTCTGGGTTTATTTAACCACCAAGCAGCATCCTACACTATCGAAGAAGCCATCAAATTAGCCAAAATAATTAATGAACACCATCAAGTATTTGCAGAAATTTTCTCATTCCTCGTGCAAGCTGGCTATTTATCACAACAAAATCATCAGTTCTCGGCGACAGAAAAGATACAATACCAAAGTGAATATCATACATTTACTCAGTTTGAAAATGCAGCTAATCAAATCTTACACAGCCAGCCAGAAATCAAACAATACTATCTACTACTGCACACTTGCTTAAAGAGTTACGAAGATATTTTCTTAGGTAAGATTGCGGCTAATAATGTTGTTTTTCCTAACTCTAGTTTAGATTTAGTTGAGGGAGTCTACAGTGGTAACTTAGCTGCTGATATTTATAATGAACTAGTTGCTGCTGCCCTTGTCAATCAAATCAAAGTTAATTTCAATGGTAAATCTCCAGAAAAAATTAAAGTTTTAGAAGTAGGTGCTGGGACAGGTGGCACAACTCGCTATGTAATTGATTCACTAGCTGCTCATAATATAGCTGTTGAGTATGTATACACTGATGTTTGGTTTAAACTTTTAGAACATGGGCGAGAAAAATTTGCTAACACTTACCCCGGAATGCGTTTTTCTGTGTTAGATATTTCCATAAATCCAGAAAAACAAGGTTGGCAAGAACAGTTTGATTTTGTGATTGCAACGAATATCCTACACGCTACTCCGAATATTCGGGAAAGTCTACGCAACGTTAAGCAATTACTCAAGCCAAGAGGTTGCTTAATCTTTAATGAAAGTATCAAATCACAAAGTTTCTCAACCTTAACGTTTGGATTATTAAGAGGATGGTGGAATGCTCAAGACAAAGATTTAAGATATTCTGGTTCGCCGCTTTTACAAGCAGCAACTTGGCAAAGATTAATGAGAGAAGCAGGCTTCTTTAATTTGCAATCTCTCGTTCCCATTTCTACCGACAAAGAAGATATTTTTGTACAGCAAGTGTTTGTCGCTAGAAGTGATGGGCAACTATTAAAACCTTATGGAATTAGCATACATTCTGCTACTCAGATCAACAAAACTGAGATAGTCAACTCTACTGCTAAAAATGTTGACACTGTGAGTGTTAAGGAAAATTTACATCCCATAAATTTACATCATGCTTATGGCTGTAGTCGTCCAAAATTTACTTGCATTGAGAGCTATATTGATCAAAATAATTGTCTATGGTTGTTCTTAAATGCTCCCAATGGCAATGCTTTATCGCTGGAAATGCTAGATGAACTCTTAGATATACTAGCAGTTTTATCTCAAGAAAAACCAGCATTGAATCTGCCCAAAATAGTGTATATTTCCCATCATGGAAAATACTTCTCACTTGGTGGCGATCGCACTCTCATTTTAGATTTTCTAAAACAGCAAAATCCCGCCATACTGGAAAAGTTTGCTGCTAAAGTCAAGCAAGTAATTCAAGGAGTTGTATCTTTAAATGCTCTAGTTGTCACTGTAATCAATGGCACTGCCCAAGGCGGTGGCTTAGAAATGCTCTTATGTAGTGATTTTCAGTTTGTAGAGACCAATGTCAAGTTAGGCTTACCTGAAGTCAAATCAGGTTTAATTCCTGGTATGGGCGGAATGAGTTTCCTAAAACAGCAAATAGGACTGCTACAAACTAAGAAATTGGTACTCACCGGAGAGCTAATTAATGCCCAAAAAGCTTATGACATTGGTTTGATTTCTCATGTTAGTGATGACCCATTTACCGAGGCATTAAATTTTTACAAAACCATCGACAATTTTGATACTGCTATTTACCTGAAAAAATTTCTTGATGAAGGTAAAAGCCAAGCACTGATTCAAGACATTGACTTTTGGGTAAAATATCTCATCCAAAAAGGTGAATGGGTCAATCGAAAAAGAATATCCACATCCCTGCGGATAGTTAATTCATAAACTCAGAGGAGTGCGGAGGAATAACTAAAGTTTTGTGTGTGAGAAACCTAGTCCAGTAATTAAATAGGAAATTAACATGAATATCGCAGTAGAATCACAACTCACTTCCAAGCCTAAAAGACAAAAATGGTTACGCGCTCCCTCAAAACGGGAGGCAGAAATTAGAAAACTGTGTGTTGCCAATGGCTGGCTACACATACTTTATGGCTCGCCATACATAGCACTTTATTTCGGATTAATTTCTCTAATTTTGCTCATAGATAATCCCTGGATTGATTTCCTTTTGGCACTGGGTGTTGGTAATCAACTCTATGTTTTATTTATTTTGCATCACGATTGTATGCATGGCAGCGCATTCAAAACCAAATGGCTCAATACATTATTTGGTCGTCTCTATGCCCTATCATTTACGATGACATTTACTACCAATAGAGAGACACATAAACGTCATCATAACTTTATTTCTGATCCAGAAAGAGACCCAGATGAATATTATTTTTCTGGCAAACTACACCAAATCTGGTTAAGGATCTGGAGATATTATGAATGGTACACGAGAATATCTTTAACTTGCTATGGCCAACAAGTGAGTTGGACAGTTATTATTGAACAAATAGTCAATTTGGCTTTTTGGGTAGTCATTCATGCCGCTTTAATTTATTCCGGTATGGGGATCAAAGCACTATTCATTTTCTGGATTCCTTTAGCCTTTGTTGCCTTGGTCATTAATCCCATCACACGCGGTTATGAACACGCTCCCTTAACTCTTTATGAAGGTGATGATCCTCATAAAAGAGATATGCAGAAAAACACAATTACTATTGATAACTTTTGGTTAGGTTTATTGTGGGCTGGCATTACTTACCATGTCGAACATCACGCTTATCCCGAATGCCCATTTTATCGATTACGTAAACTACACGAGATTTTCCAAGAGGAAAAAATGCAGTATTATTGCGCTCCTTTTCCTCTCTATCAAATTCACAAGGGAGCGCAACTAACAGAAGGTTTAACTTGCAATCAAGAACAAGTGCAAGAGGTAGTAGCATGAACACTGCATTTGTATTTCCTGGACAGGGGGCGCAATATGTCGGCATGGGTGTGGAAATTGCCGATCGCTACCCCGAAGCCAAGGTGCTATACGATCGCGCCTCCAATGTACTCGGTTTTGATTTATTACAGATGTGTCGTGATAGTTCTCCAGAACTGTTACAGCAAACTGAAAATGCTCAACCCGCCATTTTTGTCACTAACTTAGCTTGTCTAGCGGCGGCTCAAACCCATTTGCCTGAACCAAAATTTCTCGCTGGCTTAAGTCTGGGAGAGTACAGCGCATTAGTAGCAGCCGGTGTGATTGAATTTGAGGATGCAGTCTTTTTGGTGCAGCAAAGAGCCATTTTTATGCAAGAAGCCTCTGTGAACCGAGATACCAAGATGGCGGCGATTATCGGTCTGAATGCAGACATAGTAGAAGCTATCTGTCAGCAGGTGAGATCAATAGGAGTGTGTCAACCAACAAACTATAACGCACCTCATCAAACCGTCATCGGTGGAGAAGCTAGGGCGGTAGAACAAGCAATGACTCTAGCTGAACAAGCAGGCGCAATTAAAGTAGTGCAATTAGCTGTTTCCGGGGCATTTCACACCCCTTTAATGCAGTCAGCCGCCAAGCACTTAGCCGGAATCTTAGCAACCATCAACATTTGTACACCCCGCATCCCAGTGATTTCTAACGTCACCGCCCAACCCATCAAAACAGCAGAACACATCCGTTCTTTACTTATCCACCAAATCACCCTACCAGTACGTTGGTTGACTTCTATTCAGCACCTGGCTAATCATGGTGTGGATACATTTATTGAGTTCGGCCCTGGTAAGACAATTTCTGGACTAGTGAAACGGAATTTTAACCAAGCTAAAACCCTGAATGTCGAAAACAGTGCCTCAATGAACGAGACAATAGCCGCTTTCCAAGGATTAGTAGGTACAGGGGTATAGAAGGGGATAGGGGTATAGGAGAATATCTAACCCTCCCCATTACTCCTACAATTCTGGCATTTACACAGCAATCAGGATAATTATGACAACAACACAAACAATCCGCAGACCAGCAATTCCCGCCGAATGGTATCAACCCACAACGTTAGGTTCTGTTGGATTTATTCTCTATGTTTTGGCTTTGTACGCTGTACCAGCATGGCTATCGTATGTAGTCGCTACCTCTTTTGACTCTTTAATCCTCAAAATCATTCTGATTCTACCTCTGACTATCCTCTCTGGCTATGGCGCGCAAATGCTGGGTTTTATTGGCCATGAGGGTTTTCATAAGTCATTACACCCCAACAAAATGGTGAGTGCATTAATCGGACTGTTCTTTGCTTCGGGAGTTATCGGATATTTTGAAATGGGTGCAATGATGCGCCATTGGATACACCATCGTTATACTAATCAACCTTCTGACCCCGAAATTAAAATTCAAGCATCTTTAACAACTTGGTGGCAAAGACTATTATTCGCCCGCCTGTATTTGAATCTCTATGATATTAAAACTGTTGTGAATACTGCATTGGGTCGTCCTTGCTCCTTCCCTTACATCATGCCATTTAAGTTTGCTACAGCACAGAGGTTGTGTTGGGTCAACTTTGGCTTTTCGTTGCTGTGGTTGAGTTTATACCTGGCTATTACCTTCTATGCGCCACTAGCTGGCTTAGTCTCAATCGCTTTACCAATGTTAGCTGTATTGCTCATCTCTGGATGCCAAACTTTTATTGATCATGGTGGTCTTGCTGATGACCCATTTCATAATTCTTGGAGTCGTACCTCTCCCCTGATGAGAATATTATTTGCTGGTAGCAATTTTCATTTAGAACATCACTTGTATCCAGGTGTGCCTTGTTACAAATTGCATAAAGTTCACCAATTTTTGCAAGAGAATGGTACTTATGCTACAACTCAAGCTTCTATTGAACCTTCGTTTGTCCGTGCCTATATAAACATGGCTGCAAAGTATAATTCCGGCACTCAAGACAGCAGTTTTGATCCTTTTGAACATGCTGTTGAATCAATCTGAGATATCAGATTCTGTAGAGACGTTGCTATTGCGCGTCTCTAGGCATTCAAATGTTAACTAGCTTTTATTAAAACTAAAAATTGTTAAAAACAATTAAAAGTAAAAACTTAAATGAATTTTTGCATTATTCCCATCAATTTACTTGATTAATATTCAAAAGGAGATGTGAGATGTCAGAAGTAACATATATTGCCAAGATTTCCCCGATTAGAAAAGGTATTGAACGCATCGGATTAACTATGTCGGAAGCGGAAATCAATGCTCTAAGATTTGGCCAAACTATTTCATTGGCAGATAGAGGTTTAGGGGAACTTGGCTCACTATTTATTTTAGTCTCAGCACTATCTCAATCCTTATTAGGCAAACCTTATAAGACTATTACTTTTCAAGACTTATTAGTACAAATGACTGATTCTGCATCCTGTTCAGGAGTGCCAATATATGCTTGGAATGCTGAAGATACAAGCAGATGTTGTCTTTATCTGACCATGATGGAAGGTATACCTGCTATTCGTTTAGGTAACATATCCCTGAATAATTGTAGCGACTCTTTAATGCTAGAACCAAATTTAGCCTGAAAACACTTGCCCTGACACCCTCTTTCCAGCTAGAAGAAAATAGAGTTTGATTAACTTAATTTTTCTTTATTTACTTTTGTGCCAATTGTGAATATCTGCTTATAATAATTGCATTTCATTCATATTACGGTAAAGTATCAGAAATAGGATTGCAATAAATATATAAAACTATTGATTTCAATAGATAATGACTAAATCTATATCCACAAAATTCACTGAGAATGAGAATAATTCTCAAGAACCATTCTCTAAGCAGGAGCGTCGCCAAAAACCAATTCGCCAAAAACCAATTCGCCTAATATTGGCGGTAGTGCTGATATTATTAGGTAGTATTGGTTACATTATTTGGCGCAGTCAACCCCAGCCATCAGCAAATATACTCAAGCTGAGTGGGCGGATTGATGGTTATGAAACTGAGATTGGAGTAAAGCGTTCGGGCAGAATTGAATCAATTAGCGTTAGAGAAGGAGTAGCAGTCAAAAAAGGTCAACAGTTAATCCAACTTGATGACAGTAACGACCAACTCTTAAAGGATCAACTGCTTTCTGCTGAGGCGCGGATTGCCTCCGCTCAATCAGATGTACAGCAAGCACGCTCGAATGTGGAACGGATACAAGGTGAAGTAGAAGAGATTAAAAACCGCATTGGAGAAGCTCAATTAAATTTGCAGCAGTCTTTTGGCGATACCCAAGGCAAGATTGAACAAGCAAGATCGAATGTAGCGGTTGCTAGATCCCAACTAGCTCAAGCCCAAGCACAGGTTACACAAGCAGAGGCAGAATTAAAATTAGCAAAGGTAAACCGCGATCGCTATGCTCAATTAGTCAATGATGGTGCTATCAATAGACAACAATTCGACCAAGCCCAAACTACCTTAGATACAGCCATAGCCACCCTCGCTGCGCGTCAAGCTACAGTCAATGCCGCCCGTGAACAATTAAACGCCGCTCTGGGTAGTTTCACTCAAGCCAAAACCACAGGCTTTAATCCCAGGATTCGTGATAGTCAATTAGCAGCTCTATACAGCAAGGAAAAACAGACCTATGCTCAAATAAACTCCGCACAATCACAAGTTAAATCAGCTAATGCTAGAGTGATGGAAGCGTTAGCTGCTAGAGAACAAATCTATACCCAAATCAAAGACTCTCAAAAAGACTTAAATGTGGTCAGTCCTTTAGATGGAGTAGTCATTGCCCGCAGTGCTGAACCCGGAGCAGTAGTCAACAATCAGACCAAAATTCTCACCATCGTTGATCCCAAAACTTTGTATTTGCGGGGTTTTGTACCAGAAGGTGAGATTGGTAAGGTACGGGTAGGACAACAAGCTAAAATCTTTCTTGATTCTGCTCCCACAAAACCTCTAGAGGGAAAAGTCATCTCTATCGATCCGCAAGCCTCATTTACACCAGAAAATATTTATTTCCAAAAAGATAGAGTCAGACAAGTCGTTGGTGTAAGGATTAGCGTCGAAAATCCTGCTGGGTGTTTTCAACCAGAACAACCATACACAGATTCCGACTTGCCCTGTGCCAAAATTGGAATGCCAGGGGATGCGGAGATTAAATTGCGGGAATAGGAGACAGGAAAAAGATAAATTCATAATGACTAATGGCTATTGACTTATCAGTTGAAGCGATCGCTGTTCGCGGTTTATATAAATATTATGGTCAGTTAGCGGCTGTCCGGGGTGTTGACTTCACTGTTAATCAGGGCGAAATGTTTGGACTGATTGGCCCTGATGGTGCAGGGAAAACTAGCACTTTTCATATTTTGAGTGGCGTGATGGCAGCCTCGGCAGGAGAGGTGCAAATATTTGGTCAACCTGCACGGGATGCGCGTTTGAATACAGGCTATTTGACACAGCAATTTTCTCTCTATTTAGACTTGAGTATTGATGAAAACTTGCGTTACTCTGCGGGATTGCGACAAGTACCAGAGGAATTGTTACAGGAGAGGCGAAATAAATACTTACGGTTGATGAGTTTAGATCAATTTGGCGATCGCCTCGCTGGACAACTTTCTGGTGGGATGAAACAAAAGTTAGCTCTGTGCTGTGCTTTGGTTTCCCAACCCCAGATTTTATTATTGGATGAACCGACAACCGGGATTGATCCAGTTTCCCGCCGTGAATTTTGGGATGTCTTGGCCGCCTTATCTGCGGAAGGCATGACGATTGTTGTGGCTACACCCTATCTCGATGAAGCAGAACGCTGTCATCGTATAGCTTTAATGTACAGTGGTCAAATTCAGGAGATTGGTAGCCCAGAGGCTTTACGTTCTAGTTTAGGTTTACATCGCTTGGAAGTGCGTACACCTGATTTAGAAGCGGCTGAACAAATTTTATTACAGCATGACAATAATAATATTGCGGATGTACAAACCTTTGGCGATCGCTTGGATGTTTTAGTAGAAGATGTAGTCTTGGGAGAAACTCAAGTTAAAGAACTGCTAAACAACTCCGTCAACGTTGAGTCGGCTGCACCCACCCTAGAAAATCTGTTTGTCACCCGTCTGAGACAACAAGGTTTAGCACCCTCATATTATTCTTTTCCTCGTTCTCGACTGAGAGGAGAAGCTAATTCAAAATTCAAAATACTCTCCGAGAAGGGCCTCACCCTACAAAATTCAAAATTAAAGACTCTGGAAAACCAGGAGATCACAAAACAAGAGATAGATATACAAGAAACTTTCCCCTCATCTTCAAATCTGGCCATTTATGCTCACAACCTCAGCCGTGTTTTTGGAAATTTCCGAGCCGTCAAAAGTGTCAATGTCGAAGTACGTTATGGCGAAATCTTTGGACTTTTAGGTGCTAACGGTGCGGGAAAAACCACCACGATTAAAATGCTGTGTGGGTTGTTAGCACCCAGTGGCGGTAAAATTGCCCTTGGTGGTGAAACAAGTAACTTACGTAGTGCAGAACTCCGGCGACGTATCGGTTACATGAGTCAGAAATTCACCCTTTACGATGACCTGACAATTTTAGAAAATCTAGAATTTTATAGCGGTGTTTACGGCATTCCCCCTAAACTCAGACGCGAAAAAATTGATTGGGTAATTGCTACCTGTGGGTTAAAGGGACAGGAGAAGATGATCACCGGACAGCTACCAGGTGGCTGGAAGCAAAGAGTAGCCTTTGGTGCTTCTGTAATGCACGAACCAGATATTTTATTTCTCGATGAGCCGACTTCCGGAGTTGATCCTTTAGCGCGTCGTCAATTTTGGAAGCTGATTAATGACTTTGCTCGTAACGGTACAGCTGTCCTGGTGACAACTCATTACTTAGAAGAAGCCGAACAGTGTAACCGCATGAGTTTTATGGTAGCTGGACAAACTGTAGCTGAAGGTTCACCCAGTCAGATTAAAGGTTCTCAACCAGGACAACTCATAGAAATTATTGTCCAACAAAACCAAGCAGCCTCGGACTTGCTCAAACAGCATCTTGAGCCTTGGCGAGTAGCGATTTTTGCCAATAGTTTACACATTGTGCTAGATCACCCTGATGAGGAAATTCCCCAAGTACTGCAATTGCTGGAAGCTCAGGATTTTACAGTTCGGTCTTTGCGTCCAATTCCCTTTTCTTTAGAAGATGCCTTTATTGGCATAGTCCAGCGAAGTCGATAGGAGGTAGAGGAGGAATAATTTTCCAATTCCCAGTTCTCAGTCCTCAATATTAAATTAGTATATGCAAAAAATCCTTGCCCAGTGTCAGAGAGAATTAGCCCAATTTCGCCGCGATCGCTTGACGTTGGCGCTAGCATTTTTATTACCAATCATGACACTACTAATTTATGGGTTTGCACTGCGCTTAGAAAGTTCTAATATTCCCTTGGTTGTGCAAGATTTTGACCGGACAAATCTGAGTAGTAGTTACATTGAACGTCTATATGCTACTAATCAATTTGTGCCGACACAATGGACAGAAGCAGACTCGGTAAGTAATGCTATTGACCGTGGTATCGCCAAAGCTGCCGTTATTATTCCCCCTGAATTTAGCCGCGATATTCAAGCTAATAAAAGTACCACTGTTCAGATATTAATTGATGCTACAGATGTGAATAATGCTCGTGTGATTAGAAACGGCATTCAAAATGTAACTAACTTTTTTATTCAAGAGCAAGAATTAGTCAATTTAACCAATATAATCAAACCACAAATTCGCCTCTGGTTTAATCCTGGTCGTTTAGAATCACTATTTTTTTTACCAGGAACTTATGGGGTGGTATTGTGGATTTATCCGTCTTTGTTGACGGCGATCGCCATGGTACGTGAAAAAGAAAAAGGTACAATCATCCAAGCCTATGCTTCTAGTATTAGTGCGGCTGAATTTCTCTTAGGCAAAGGATTAGCTTACCTGCTAATTGCGATTACGGAAGCAGTATTAGTCATGGTGATAGCATCATCAATTTTTCAAATTTCTGTCGTAGGAGATATCATCAATTTATCACTAGGAACTCTACTATTTCTGATAGATAGTGTGCTATTTGGGCTACTTTTAGGAATACGCAGCAGCGACCAAAACTCTGCTGTTCAAGGAGTTTCTTTAATAGGTTTTGTCACATCATTAATGCTATCTGGATTTATTTATCCTCTTAGCAATATTCCCTTTCCCATATCACTATTATCTAACATTATTCCTGCACGTTACTATATGGAAATTTCTCGTGATGCGTTTGTGAGGGGAATTGGATGGCGAGGGACTTGGTTTAACTTATTAATTCTAGCTATATTCGCCCTAATATTATTTAGAGTCTGTCATAATATTTTAAAAAAAATGCAACTACCACAGTAAAGAAGGTAGTCCCAAGGAAATAATTTTAATAACCAAATATATACACTCTACTCAGCTATCAACGGTTAATTGATTTAGGAAAAATTATGAAATTTATCCTCAAAGTATTTGATAATATATTTTGGACATTAGTCAAAAAAGAAATTAGTCAAATTCGGCGCAATCGTTCTTTAATGATTATGCTGATTATTCCGCCAACGTTACAGCTGATCCTATACGGATTCGTCCTCAACCCTGATGTTAAACACTTGAAATTAGGTGTTGTTGACTATGCTAACGTAGAAGAAAGTCGGGAACTATTGCAGGTGATCACAGCCAATCATACCTTTGATTTAGAATCTGCATTAGTTAGTGAACAAGAGTTAAGTAATCAAGTAGAAGAAGGAAAACTAGATATAGGTTTAATTATTCCGCCAGATTTCTCTCGTAATTTAGCAAACAAATCAGCACCAATACAAATATTTATTGATGGAGTTAACGCCAACACAGCTGGTATTGCTAACGGCTATATCAATCAAATTATCCAAAGATATAATCGTCAACGAGTTAGTTATCAAACTAATCTTCCGGTCATACCTCAATTTGTCTTTCTTTACAATCCTGGACTTACAAGTAGTTGGTTTTTTGTTCCAGGAGTGATGGGTTTAGTAATAACATTAATATCGACATTGGTTTCTGCTATTACAGTAGTCAAAGAAAAAGATATCGGAACTCTTGAACAATTACTCATGACTCCGGCAGCAAATTGGGAAATATTACTAGCTAAGATATTTCCATTAGGTATCCTATTAACCGGAGATGTTTTATTGGCTCTGACTTTAGGTAGGATAGTATTTAACTTACCATTCAAGGGAGATTTTTGGTTGTTTTTATTAGCATCTATTTTGTATATATTCGTGGGAATTAGTTTAGGAATTTTACTAGCTACTGTCTCGCGCTCACAACAGCAAGTAGTGCTAACTTCCTTTTTTATTAATATACCACTTATTCAAACATCAGGAGCGATCGCTCCCATTGAAGCTATGCCATCTTGGTTTCAATTCTTATCTTTATTTAATCCTCTGCGTCATTACATAGCGATTGTGCGGAATATTCTATTAAAAGGGGTTGGTTTGGATGTAATTTGGATTAACCTCTTAGCTTTAATAGGATTTACCGCGATTTTTTTAACAATTGGCATTAGCAAATTTCGTCGTCAATTAAATTAATTCTAAATTAGGCGTTGCTGAATTGGTGTATGATTTTGGGATGTAGAGACGTGACCTGGTACGTTTCTACAAGGTTTTTGAATGTATGCAAAATTATTTTCATCGACTTGCAAATCTGTTCCCTACTGTCAGAAATTAGTAAGTATAGCAATCCTAAATCATTTATGAATTCTAACTGTTCCCTGTTAAGAGTTCCCTGTTCCCTCTCTTCCACGTAGGAAGTTTATTTTGCACGATCGCTTATTAGATACACAGCAAAAGACTAGAGAAACTTGATTGCTTTTGTCTCTCTAGTCCGTTGGACGCATAAATTCTTGTGGATGTTAACCGTGATAATACTGTTTTAGTTTGTAGGGCTGGGAGGTTTTTAAATTTAGATTTATTTGTAATGATTAAAGGATAGGTGTTTTCCCTCCCTTAAGGCTTCACCCAGTCAGCTTAGTTCATAACTACCCGTTTGGTTCATGCCATTGGGGGAAGACAGGGAGATAATGGGGAAGGGAGCAGGAGAGAAAAGCATAAAATTTACCCAAGATTGTTAGGATTAATTGTAAAAGATTTTAAAGTTTACTGATGACTACCGTACAAGTTGCTTCCTTAACTGAGATTGCCCAACAGACCCGTCAAGCTGCTAGTAAGTTAGGTCTACTTTCGACTGAAGCGAAAAATCAAGCGATCGCGGCGATCGCTCAGGCGCTAGAATCGGCTCAAGCAGAGATTTTGCAAGCGAATATTGCTGATTGTCAAACTGCTGCTGCTGAAGGTATCGCTAAACCACTTTACAAGCGGTTGCAGTTGGATGAACATAAGTTAAGGGATGCGATCGCTGGTGTGCGGGACGTGGGAAAATTGCCTGATCCCGTCGGTCAAGTCCAAATCCACCGCGAAATTGACACTGGCTTAACTCTGAAACGGATCAGTTGTCCTTTAGGAGTGTTAGGAGTTATTTTTGAAGCTCGTCCAGAGGCAGCGATTCAAATTGTTTCTTTAGCGATTAAGTCAGGTAATGGTGTCATTCTCAAAGGTGGAAAGGAAGCAATTAAATCTTGTACAGCTATAGTCAAAGCTATCAAACAAGGATTATCACAAACTGCTGTCAGTCCTGAAACAGTCCAATTACTCACCACCAGAGAAGAAATTACCCAATTATTACAACTTGATAAATACGTAGATTTAATTATTCCTAGAGGTTCTAATTCTTTTGTCAGATTTGTACAGGAAAATACACGGATTCCAGTTTTAGGTCATGCTGATGGGATTTGTCATCTTTATATAGATGAAAAAGCAGATTTTACCAAAGCAATTAATATTACTGTTGATGCTAAAACTCAATATCCAGCCGCTTGTAATGCCATTGAAACTTTGCTAGTTCACAGTAAAATTGCTGCTGAAATTATCCCACAAATTGCTCAAGCTTTACAAGCACAAAACGTAGAATTAAGGGGAGATAATCGCACTTTACAAATATTACCACAAATCCCATCTGCCACAGCGATAGATTGGGAAACAGAATACAGTGACTTGATTTTGTCTATCAAAATAGTGGATGATTTAGAAGAGGCGATCGCCCATATTAACAATTATGGTTCACGCCACACAGAAGCGATCGTGACTGAAGATTTAAAAACAGCAGAAACATTTCAAGCATTAGTAAATGCAGCCGGAGTTTATCACAATTGTTCTACCCGTTTCGCTGATGGTTTCCGCTATGGTTTTGGTGCAGAAGTAGGCATTAGCACCCAACAAATGCCACCACGCGGCCCTGTTGGTTTAGAAGGATTGGTAACATACAAATATCAAATGACGGGAAATGGTCACATCGTCACCACTTACACAGGTGCAAATGCGAAATCATTTACCCATCGAGATTTAATTTAGAGGGTATGGAGTATAGGGTATTGGGAAAGAAGAAAAGAGAAGAAAAAATAATTTATGCCCTATGCCCTATGCCCAAAAAGGGGTAAAACCTCTAAACCAACGCTTTTAACAGTGCCTGTAACTTTAATTGCACTTCAACAAATTCCTTTTCAGGATCAGAACCGTCAACAATACCAGCACCAGCATACAATCTGGCGCGATCGCCATCAATTAAAGCTGAACGAATCCCTACAATAAACTCACTATTTCCCTCAGCATCTACCCAACCTAAAGGAGCAGCATATAAACCCCTTTCAAAACTTTCATAACGACGAATTTCTTCACAGACAATATCTCTTGCTACTCCTGATACTGCTGGTGTAGGATGTAATTGGGCAACAATTTTTAGGGGATGAATATTAGCAGGAACTACCGCAGTAATAGGTGTCCACAAATGCTGAATATTGGATAATTGTCGCAAACGTGGTGCTAAAACTTCTGGAAATAAACCCAACTGAGATAAATGCTGAGTAATAAAATCAATTACTAGCTGATGTTCATGTTTTTCCTTCACACTATTAATTAAATTTTCAGCATTTAGCGCATCTTCTGTAGGCGTTGCTCCTCTAGGTGCTGACCCAGCTAAAGCATCAGTAGTTAAATGTTGTTTGTTAATACTAATTAACCTCTCTGGACTTGCACCAATAAAATTTTGTCCCTGTCCATTACCCAGAGAGAAAACATAACAATTAGGATGTAATTGGCGCAAATTGTTTAATGAACTGGTCAGATTAAAAGGACGACTAGAATTGACATCTAAAATATCGGCTAAAACAATTTTACTTAAATAATCAGTTTTAATTGCTTCTAAAGCTGAAGTAACTGAACTTTTAAACTTTTCGCCATAAACAAAATTATTTTGATTAAAATTGGCAGAAAGATTCTCAATATTCAGTGAATTTTCTGCTAAAAATTGTAGTTTTTCTAATTGATTTTTTAAATTCTGAAATATTTTATGAATATTGACACCTGCATTAATCACTGTATTCATAACCAAATAGCAATGATTACTATTTACTGCTACTTGCCAACGGGGTAAGAATACTGTAGCTGCCGGAAATGGATAATTTACTTGTGTGTTTTGAGCAAAAAAACTAAATCCGCAAAAAAACAGAGACTGAGAAAATAATTCACCTGTACCAAAATATTTGATTTTCTGCAAACATTCTTGAATAAATTTTTCAGCTTCTAAAAAACGGTCTTGTCCAGAAATTTCTAATTTAGCTATGGCATCAATCGCACTAATAGCCTGATTTTTACTTTTATTCTCCCAATAGAAAGTTAGCTGGTTGGGTGCAGCAATTTTCTCATGTACCACTAAAGGATCAACCCAGTCAATTTCTAGAGAAATACTAACAATTTGTGTGCTATTTTTTTCATAGTTCAGTTGATAGCAGTCGAACAGAAACTGTTGTAAGTCTTGACATATTTGATTCTTATGGAGACTTTGTGATGTTAAAGTCATGTGCTGCTTATTTACAGAATGCTAGTTAATAATAACATTTTATTGTTGAAAATGATAGTATACATAAACACGAATTTGCGTTTTTTACTTTAAAGTCTCTGTATAACCTAATACTATTAATATAGTAAAAGCTCTTCTTTATCAGTTAAAAATTGTTACTATTATAGTGTTCTGTAAATAAATTTATATATACACTTGCTAGTTTAGTCTGAAGCATTATATTCTATCATTACTAGCAAAAGCCTAATTTTTAGTAGCCTTGCTTCTCATCCACTAATTGACAAAGGCTAACAAATGGCATATCTTGAGCAGCAGCTACAGATAGCATCAGAGTAGCAAACTTAGATAACTAACTGCTCTGAAAAAGCAAATTATCCAAATTCATCTGTAATTTGGGTGGATATTTAAGCAACTTATAACAAAAATTCATACAAGTCATGATTACCAATTAACAAGGGTTTCGCTGTGCATTTACTAATTTATGTAGGGAAAACTGACAAAAATGACTAGCATGATGCTATCTATGTCAACCTAAAAGCGTAAAATTAATCTGTTTGTTAATACGAGATCAGGCTTAGGGATGGCTACACAATTAATTAGTTCAAATAAGAAAAAATTGTGGTTGGCAGCGATTAAACCACCAATGTACAGCGTGGCAATTATGCCAGTCTGGGTAAGTGCAGCAATCACATTTGCCGAAACAAAAATTTTTAATATAGCAATATTTACAATTTATTTAGCAGCATCAATTTTGTTTTTGGCTTGGGAAAATATTAGTAATGATGTTTTTGATGCGGAAACAGGAGTTGATGTAAACAAACATCATTCGCTAGTAAATCTGATTGGTAACAAGCAATTACTGTTTTGGATTAGTAACTTATTTTTGGGTTTGGGTTTATTAGGAATTTTAGCGATCGCTATTTGGCAACAAGACCCGACAGTAATTGCTATAGTTTTGATATGCTGTGCTTTAGGTTATCTGTATCAAGGGCCTCCTTTTCGTCTAGGTTATCTAGGTTTAGGTGAAATTCTCTGTTTTCTGGCATTTGGCCCCTTGGGAATGAGTGCCGCATACTACAGTCAAACTAAAACTTGGTCAACTACTAATCTAGCAGCTTCATTAATAGTTGGCATTGTTACTAGTTTAATCTTATTTTGTTCACATTTCCACCAAGTAAAAGATGATATTGCTGCGGGGAAACTTTCACCTATAGTACGTTTAGGCACAGAAACAGGTGCAAAAGTTCTCATCTGGTTTACTGGTAGCATCTATCTTTTGAACTTGTTGTTAGTGATTTTAAGAATTTTTCCAGTTTGGACATTATTAAGTTGGCTCAGTTTGCCCTACGCTTACAAATTATGTAAACATGTGTGGACAAACCACCGCTTACCGGACAAGGTAAGCAACTGTAAATTTATTGCTGTTGCTGTACACTTTTGGAGTTGTTTACTGTTAGGTTTAGGGTTTATGCTTGGCTCATGAACTATCAATTTTCTTTTCGTTTTATTAGTCAACAATTTCTTCATCCTGTAGTTACTAATCATGGTATTTGGAAAATTCGTGACAGTATTATTCTACGTTTAATTGATTACAAAGGTAGAGTAGGTTGGGGGGAAATTTCTCCCATTAGTTGGTTTGGTTCGGAAACTTTAGAACAAGCCTTAGAGTTTTGTCAGCAATTACCAAAAGAAATCACAAAAGAGACAATTGTAGCAATTCCTGATTATTTACCAACTTGTCAATTTGGTTTTGAGTCAGCGTGGGAGAATTTAGCGAGTAATGGAGAATTTAGCACTCCTCAAGATATTACCTTTAGTGGTTTGTTACCTGCTGGAGAAGTTGCTTTAAATCGATGGTATAGCCTATGGGAACAGGGATATAGAACCTTTAAATGGAAAATTGGTGTTCAGGAAGTTCACAAAGAGTTAGAAATTTTTCAATCACTAATTCGCAGTTTACCAGATATAGCCAAACTGCGTTTAGATGCTAACTGTGGACTTAGTTATCGAGAAGCACAATTATGGTTACAAGCTAGTGATCAAATTTACCCAAAAATTGAATTTCTGGAACAACCTTTACCTATAGATAAGTTCACAGAAATGCAGAAATTAAGTAGAGAATATCAAACAGCGATCGCTCTAGATGAATCTGTAGCTAATTTCCAACAATTAGAACATTGTTTAAAACAAGGTTGGTCAGGAATTTTTGTGATTAAACCTGGTATATTTGGTTCACCTTCCCGCTTGCGGCAACTTTGTCAACAACAACAAATTGATCTGGTCTTTTCCTCGGTGTTTGAAACAGAAATTGGTAGACAAGCAGCACTAAAATTAGCAGGAGAATTATCAACCAATAATCGTGCAGTTGGTTTTGGTATCAACCACTTTTTTACACTCCAAGCAGAAAACTGGCCTAATAATTTATGGTAAAACCTTTAGACTATTTGCAGAATCTCAAAAATTATAATTTTCTAATTTGTGAAAATAGTGAGCAATTCCCACAAATAGCGACAGAATTATATTTAGAATTAACTCAATTATCCCAAAAAGTTAACTCCCCAAAAATTATTCTTGCTGAACGGGAACCAGTAAAATTTTTAGCCAGCTTTCTCGCTGCTTGTGCTGTTAATTGTTCAATTTTTCTCTGTAATCCCGACTGGGGTAAACAAGAATGGCAGCAAGTCTTAAAATTAGTTCAACCAGATTTAATCTTAGGAATTGAACATAATTATCAATCATCAATTCCTCATCCCCAATCCCCAGTTCCTAACGCTATCATGATTCCTACTGGTGGTTCATCGGGAAACATTAAATTTGCTATGCACACATGGGATACTTTAACCGCTTCTGTCCAGGGATTCACAGAATATTTTCAAATTAAAACAGTAAATTCCTTTTGCGTATTACCTCTTTATCACGTCAGTGGTTTAATGCAATTTATTCGTTCATTTACCACAAATGGTAAATTAGTTATTACCCCGTTTAAACAATTAGAACAAGCAGCAAATTACAATATTCATCCTTCAGAATATTTCATCTCTTTAGTTCCTACTCAATTACAAAGAATACTAGATAATCCCAATTTAACCCAATGGTTAACTCAGTTTAACACCGTACTTTTAGGAGGTGCAGCAGCATGGGAAGAATTATTAAAAAAAGCTAAATCTCAGCAAATTCGTTTAGCGCTGACCTACGGAATGACGGAAACAGCTTCGCAAATTGCTACACTCAAACCTGAAGATTTTTTCCAAAATAAGATTAGCAGTGGGAAAATTCTTCCTCATGCTAAAGTCGCAATTCGTAATCAAAGCGGAGAAATTTTAGATGTAAATCAAATTGGTAATCTTACTATTCAAGCTTCATCTTTAGCTTTGGGTTATTATCCCCAAATTTGGGACAATCAAAATAATTTTTCAGTTGATGATCTGGGTTATTTAGATGAACAAGGATATTTAACCATAGTTGGACGTAACAGCAATAAAATTATTAGTGGAGGTGAAAATATTTACCCTATAGAAATTGAGGCAGCAATTAGAAAAACTCATCAGGTAGTTGATGTTTGTGTAATTGGTGTACCTGATCAATATTGGGGACAAGCAGTTACAGCTTTGTATATTCCTAATCATCCTAATATTTCTGCGATAGAAATCCAAAATCAACTCAAAACCGAACTGAGTAGATACAAAATCCCTAAATATTGGATTTCCCTACCAACTTTACCCCGTAATCATCAAGGTAAAATCAATTATCAAGAATTACAGAAAATTGCCCAAGAATTTGTATCAAACTGTCAGCAATTTTTAGGTTAAGCTTGTTGATATTTACTTTTTCAAGTTTTAATTTTTAATTTTTAATTTTTAATTTTACATAATTTCCTCCCTGGATTTTCTTCTTTCTAAAACTTCTGTGCTGCGGCGGTTTATTTCCAACCAATTTATCATCTCTGTTGGTAATTCTTGTTTAGTTCTACTATTCACTTCGATACAAACATGCCTAGTCACAGCCTTAGCAACTAACACTTCTCCAATGGTAATTTCATAGGAAATTTCAAACTTATCTAACCCGATTTTTTGCGGTGCTAAACTAATTTCCAATTTATCACCACAATACATTGGACGGACAAAATCGACATTAGCATGGACAATAGGGAAAGCTAGAATAGGATTTGTAAAAAAACTTCTCAAATTAATATCAGTAGCCTCTAAAGAAGCTTCATAAGCTTCATGGCACATAACCAGAACGTTAGCAAAGTACACTACTCCAGCAGCATCAGTATCTTGAAAGCGGACAGTACGCTGATAAATAAAACTCATATTTTTCAATTCCTTAAAGATAAACAAAAAGCAGGCATAATACCTGCTGTACACATTAATTTTACTAAAAAATGGGCTATAAAATTGACGAGTTAGCAATTTAATGGGATATATATATCTTCAGAACTAGGGTTAAGATAAGGACGCTGTACATCAATTAAATGCTGTGCAAAGTGATTTTCAATAATTCGCATTCTCTCTTCTATCGCATCTTTACCTTTTTGCCAAGCTTCTAATAAAGCATTAGCAACGATTTGACAGCGATTCATACCAAAACTTTCTTGTGCAGCAAATTTTTGGTTTGGTTCTTCGGCTAAACCTAATCCTGGTGCTAAAAATTTAGTAAATAAGGGAATTTCCGGTTGAAAATAGGCTTGATTTTCTTGATATATAGCCTGTAATATTTTGTGAATTACTGAGTAGTCATGACGCTCAAAATAAAGTATACCAGAATCATAGCGTCCATAAGCAGAGGGATGAGAAAGAACCTGAAAACTAAAGGGAATAGCGGTGTAATTAAGTTGTTGTGTGAGTTGTTCCATGAGAGCGATCGCTCCCTGTGGTGTAATATTAAAACAGATTCTCCCTACTCCCAAATTTCCGTTATTTTGCTGTTCCTGTCCTACATTACTAACTGCAATATAACAGCCATTTTGTAAGCGATTTTTAGGCATCCAAATGGCAACTAACTCACCTGATTTTAGAGATTTTTTACTAGTTTTTAAATAACATTCTGGTTCGACATACAATGTCAAACCGTTTTTAGTAACTGCAATAGTTCCATCAGGTTCTACTCGTAATACTTGCCAACAGGGGTCATAATGCCCACTTCCATGATTACTATCATGCAATTTTTGAAAAAATTCATAATCAATCCCTAAAATGGGATTTTGAGTTAAATTTAATTCGGTTAAATTTGTATTGGTTGTATTATTTACAGCTAAACTGTTTTGTAGTGAACCATTGTAGTAAATCCCATACAGGAAATTTCGCAGCAGTAAGGACAGATATTTACTTTGTAAAGCTGGTGGATTTTGCTGAAATCTATCTGCTACTTTAGCAGGTAAAGCAAAGGGTTGATAATTAGGATGTTGAATACAAAAATTAGGTTGAATTTGAATATTGCTAACAATATCAAACAAGGAATTTAAAATTTGATTAGTAGTAGTTTCCAGCATTAACTATCTCACTCCTAAAAATTTATAAAAATTAATTCAAGATATGTAAAATTGAGGTAGCCATCTTCACTTAACAACCACGTAAACGAGTTTTGTCATAAAAAATTTGTACCAGTTTTTTCTCTGTAGCTGGCTGAGGTAATTGGTGTATTTTAGTCACTGGTTGCAGTATTTCTGATTCAGAAATTCCAAAAATAGTTAATATGGCTTGTTCTGGCATAGTCAGCAAATTCTTAGCAATTTCTAGCATACAAAGATAAGTATTATCAAAATATTTATGTAATTCGATCATATCTTTAATTTGATGAATTAGTGCTAATCCAGCAAACTGAACTACACGTTTAATTAAATGCTGTTGATATTCTAAAATCATGGGGAAAGCATGAAGATAAGCACGGAGTAAAGCCAGTATAGACGGTTGTAATACTTCCAGTGGTGTCATTGCTAAATTTAATGATTCTGCTAACTCTAACGTGGGATCTACTACCAAACTTGTCAACCAAATTTTTAAATAGCTGGCTAATAAAGTTCCTAAATCAAAAGCTGGTTCTCCCCAACTACAAGCTTCCCAATCAATTAATCTTACCAAACAATTATCTAGCTGCTGCCAGCGAGAATGAACTAGAATATTATTTAAGTGTAAATCATTGTGAATTAAACAACAAGGTTGCCACTCATAAGCTAAATCTGCAATTACTGATTCTAAATTTTCAGCGCGTTGATAAAGAACATAAAATTTGAGTGCTTCGGTGGGAATTGTGCCAAAAATATCGGGAATAATTGAGCTTATACCTTGTGCTGGGTTGTAATAGTGATAGCGAAATTGTCCTGCGGGTGCAGTAGCCATAAAATCACGATATTCCCGACGCTGAAAAGTAGCACGATGTAATCCTGCTAAAGCAGTACCAATTGCTGTAGCAATTTCTGTAGGAAAAATATTATGGTATTGATAGAATTTTTCCAGGTCTATATATTCACTCAAATAGCGACGAACAAGGAGAGATTTTTCTTGATCAAAATATATCGCTGTGGAAGCGATCGCTCCAATATTTGCTAGTACAGGAAACTGCTGTAATAGTTGATGAAAAAGCCATTCTTTAAATAATTCGTGGCAACTATTAGCAAAATTGTCTTGATTCTCTTGTTTAACTAAAAATTGACAGCCACCTGCCAAACTGACTAGTAAATTTAGATTCTTATTACTACTTGCTGCTAACTCAGATTTTTTTAATATGCCATCTTCTGAGCTACACAGACCCACATTTTGCAAGTACTGGATAACATTTTGAGAAGATAGTGGTAATGACATTTCTAAGTTCCTAGTTGCTGAATTTTTGGGAAACGTCTATTTGAAGATGGTTTTAGAAGTTTTTAATAAAAACTCATAAAATGGCTTAGATCAATCACTAT
>DATGXQ010000261.1:0-2303 GCA_035298905.1 Nostocaceae cyanobacterium
CAAACAAGACGCGTAGCGGCTTCCCGTAGGGAAGGCCACCTGCGTGGGTTTGAAAACCTTGATTTTTCATTAGTCCGCGTAGGCGGACTTTGCCTGTGTAGCCACGAATTCTATTCGTTAGGGCTTAAGTTTACACTGGTGAGCAATGCTATGTCCTCAACTCCGTTTTATTAAGGAATAAAATCATGATTCTTGAAGCAGCAATGCTGAATGTTAAACCTGGTTTAGAATCAAATTTTGAATTAGCTTTTCAACAAGCCAGCAGTATTATTTCATCAATGCCGGGTTATTTACAGCATGAACTTCACAGATGTATCGAAAATCCAGGTAAATATTTATTATTAGTCAAATGGGAAAGTTTGCAAGCTCATACTATAGGATTTAGGAGTTCTGTTGAGTATCAAGAATGGAAAAAATTACTACATCATTTTTATGAGCCATTTCCTACAGTTGAACATTTTGAAGAAATTAATTTAAAGAATATTTAAACCCAGAGAAATGAAGAGAATTTTTCTGATTTTTATCAATTTTATTTGTAGGAACATAGCACTACTCTCTGTACAGGACAAAAAATAGAAAAAGGGCTGGCAAAAAAGAAAGGGAAGCTGAAGCTAAAATTTACTTATCTGTGGTTTATTGATCTTTACAAAGACACATCTAAATCGTTCTCCTATAAATTAGCTATTATTAGGAGTTTTTTGGCTATGAGCAATCTCGTACCAGAGACATATAGTTAATTTGACAAGTTACTATCCAATTATATTTTAAAATAATTGAAACCGATCCCGTATGCTCAATTTTTGACAAATTATAAATCATTTGAGAATAACGCTAATAATTAACTTAATTTTTTAACCTTTTTCTCTGCTTAATTAACTCTAAACGATTAAGAATACGAGGTACAAATTCTGATTCAATAATTGGTTTTTGTAAATAATCATCTGCTCCCATTTCATAGAACTTTGCGATAATTTCTTTATGAGGAGTTACACTCATAAATACTACAGGTAAATGTCTCCATTTTGGATCATTGCGTACTACTTGACATAAATCTATGCCACTAAATTCAGGCATTTTAATATCCAAAATTAACAAATCAGGATGTGTGGCTTCTAATAATTCCCAAAATTTTCTAGAATCTTGAAGAATTATTACTTCAATATCTTTATTTGATAATAGTCTTCTGACCAGATTTAACACTAAATGATCATCATCCACAACTATGACTTTTGCTTCTGTGGTAAATTTTGGTTTTAGTAACTCTGTTACCACAGTTAATACTTCACTAACACCTATACTTTTATTTAAAAAGCCATCTGCACCTAACCTTGCAGCATCTAAACGGTAACTCAGTTGATCATGTGCAGTAAAAATTAAAACTGGAATATCTGATTTTTTTTGTCTGACTGCTGCTAAAAAAGCTAAAGCATTTTCCTCATCGTTAGGAAAGGATAAATCTAAAAGAATCACATCAGGTAAACTGTCGGTTATTACAGCTTTTGCAGCTTCCAAACTACTAGCAATTTTTACCTGTAGACCACAAATTTTAGCTTCTACTTTGATTCTTTCAGCAAGTGCTATATCATCATCAATTATTAGTAATTCTGATGTGACTATATTTGATGAATTAGTAATGATATTAGGTGTTGATGGTAACTTCTGCAAAGTCCTCTCTAGTTTTTTAGTTAACTTTCTTAATTGGTAAGCTACTTCTTGCCTGTCATTATTATTAGCGTTATTTTGTAATAATAGTTCAATTTCTCTTGCTACTTTGGAACTGTCTGGAAATCCGAAAGAACCCAGAGAACCAGCAAGACGATGTGCTTCTACTTGTGATTGTTCTAGCAAAGTTGGAACAGGAGCATTTGTTAATAATTGTAAAACTAATTGTAAAAATAATTCTAATTTCTCCTTGATATTTTCTTGATAAGATTCACGCATATCCTCAATTATTGCCATTGTTTTTATTTCTTCTGGGGTAAAATTAGGTTTATTCATAGAAGAGTTTGTAATTATTTGATTTGGATTTTTTTGACTGTTTTTGTGTTGGGTAATAGTAGGGAATTTCAGTGAATGTTTCTTTACGTCTTCTTGTTCCTTAAGCCGATATCCTACTCCATAAACTGTTTGAATTAAATCAACAGTCATACCAGCAGCTTTCAACTTTTGTCGTAATCCTTTAATTTGGGTAGTGACTGCTTCTTCACTGGGAAAATCATCATTAGGCCAAATACGATTCAGCAAAGCATCTCGGCTAAAGATGCGGGAAGGGTTACTCAAAAAAATCTCTAGCAAGGCATACT
>DATGXQ010000262.1:0-16021 GCA_035298905.1 Nostocaceae cyanobacterium
AGAGCGTTTGCGCCACCACATGGTTCTTTCAGATATTGTGGAAGAGCGTTTTCGCCGTATAGAAAGAGAATATGTTGCTCGTGACCGACTGGCTCATCACGGTTTACGCTACCGCCAAAAAATCCTACTCTACGGTACTCCCGGTTGCGGTAAAACGATGGGGGCTGAACGTTTAGCTTGGAATACAGGACTGACTCTTGTAAAAGTACGCTTTGACGCAATGGTTTCTTCATTTTTGGGGGAAACAGCAACTAATTTGCGCGAAGTATTTGAAACAGCATCTCAAACTCCTTGTTTGTTATTTATTGATGAATGTGATGCGATCGCTAAATCACGAGAAGACGTTCAGGAAGTTGGCGAAATTAAGCGTGTTGTTAATACTTTTTTACAACTACTTGATGAATACGAAGCATCGAATGGATTGCTTGTTGCTGCCACAAACCTGACTAAATTTCTGGATGAAGCAGTATGGCGACGATTTGATGATGTAATTGAAGTGCCAAAGCCTACAGCAGCAGAAATTGAGGCTATATTAAAACAGACACTTTCCTCTGTTGAGGTTGGCGTAATCAACTGGGAAACGATTGTGCAAAAACTGGATAAACTTTCAGCTGCACAGATTGTTCGAGTTGCTCAAGATGCCGCAAAACGCGC
This sequence comes from Nostocaceae cyanobacterium, assembly GCA_035298905.1. Classification (GTDB taxonomy): domain Bacteria; phylum Cyanobacteriota; class Cyanobacteriia; order Cyanobacteriales; family Nostocaceae; genus DATGXB01. The sequence goes on from DATGXQ010000262.1 coordinate 655, forward strand.
CATCCTTGATCGGGAAGAACTTGTCATTCAAGAACACTTTGAAGCATCTATTCAAGACGTTGCCATTTCCCATGCCTGAGCAATCGAATCAATTTTCTCATTTACCTCTACGTTTAACCAATGAAGGAACTGCTGCTGCACCTACAGGAGGTGGAAGAAAAACCTCTGCAACAACTCTGGCTAATCGAGGTAATGCAGGTGGACATGGTAGTAAGTTAAAGTCTTCTATCTCTACTATTGTCTCAAATTGGGAAACAGAACGCGAAAAAAGGAAGCAAGAGGGTAAACCTGATATCCCAAATGCAATTTCATTCATTTTACAAGTAGATCCCAATTTATTTGATGCAGATGCCCTGAAAAGTTTCGGAATTGAGGTTGTTGCCGATCTGGAGGAGGGCTACATTATTGGAGCATCGGCAGATATAGGACTTTCGGAACTCAGAAAAAAGATTCAGCAATTCATTGATTCCCAGCGTGGTGGCGGCAAGGTTCCAGAAATATGGGAAATTTTGGAGGGGACTAAGCGCCCAGAGTATATTCTTTCACCTGAACTTCAAGCCCAATGGGAACAGATTTCAGATCATCAAGAATATATTGTGGATGTAGGTATTTCTTGTATCAACATTCAAGAACAATATTCTAGATGTCCTAAGCGGGAACGTTTTAAAAGCGATGCCAATTTTCAGAAAAGCATTGATCAATGGCTGGATAAGCATAATCTCACACCTGGAGAATGGGATGATCTATATTCAGCTAGAGAAGATCAGCTTGAGAAATTTATTCGAGATCCACTGTACCGTGGAGAAATTTTGCGGTCTGTTCCAGGTGATGATGTGGGTATTTCCCGCCTACCCGATAGCTTTTCCTGCCGGATTCGCATACTTGGTAAAGGCTTAAAGGATCTTGTCCTCAACTTTCCATATATTTTTGATGTCAGCGAAGCCGATGAATTTATCGCTCCATCCGTTACACCCAATAGCTCTGAATCTGATCGCGAACAGTTTGAATTAGAAGCACCTCAACCAAATGCACCCAAGGTTTGTATTATCGACAGCGGCATTCAAGAGTTTCATCCTAATGTGAAAGCTGCGATTGACTCTACTCTCTCTAACTCTTGGGTGCCTAGAGAAACGAATACGACTGTTGATTATGTTCAAGATGGTGGGCATGGAACCAGGGTCGCAGGAGCAGTTTTATACCCACGAGGCATTCCTAAAACTGGTCGTCAGCAGGCTGTGTGTTGGCTGCAAAATGCTAGGATTCTCGATGCTCGAAACAAACTACCTAAACTGCTTTTCCCACCTGACGTTTTAGAGGAAATTGTAGAGATTTATTATCGCCAATCTAGAACACGAATCTATAACCACTCAATAGGTGGAATTTCACCATGTCGCACCCAATCAATGACTCCTTGGGCGGCAGCCATTGATAAACTGAGTTGGGAAAATGATGTTCTCTTCATTGTTGCTGCTGGTAATATTGAGGCACGGGCAAACTATGTCACACGTCCTTCAATTTTGGCTCACATACAAGCTGGTCGTTACTATCCAGAATATCTGCTGCAACCTTCTGCAAGAGTTGCTAACCCAGCGCAAAGTTTTCAAGCTCTAACTGTTGGTTCTATTGCTCACCACACTTACAGTAGTCCGCCCTTAAGTTCGATCGCAAAAAAGGATTATCCTTCTTCTTTCTCCTGCTCAGGCCCAGGAATTTGGGACACTATTAAACCAGAAGTGGTTGAATATGGTGGCGACTATGTGATTGACTCACTAACTTCACCAAATTTCACTACACCAGAGTCAGTTTGTCCAGAATTGATTCGTTCAACCCGTTATGGTGGTAAAGCTGTTAGTGCCGATGCAGTAGGAACATCATTTGCTGCGCCTAAAGTCACCCATATTGCTGCCTCATTAGAAGCAGCATTCCCTCAAGAAAGTACACTTCTTTACCGTGCGCTAATTGTTCAATCAGCACGTTTACCAGCATGGACGAATGACTCGAATGCTAATCTCTATCATGCCATTCGGACTATGGGTTATGGACTTCCAGATATCAATCGCGCTCTGGGCAATTCCCCAAATCGTGTAACGCTAACTACTAGAGGGATAGAACGTATTAAAGCTCGACAAGCTAAGGTTTATCAAGTAAAAGTGCCAGAAAATTTCTTGCCTCAAGGAGAAGGATTTGACATTTTGATTGAAATCACACTTTCTTATGTGGCTGAACCTCGTCGTACCCGACGCAATCGCCGGAAATATTTATCAACTTGGTTAGATTGGACTTGTAGCAAACGGGGAGAAGAGCCTGACTGTTTTCTCGATAGAGTGCTGGAGGGCTATTATGCAGCAGAAGAAGAGACTGAGGAAGATGAGGGACTATTCCAGTGGACACTAGGAAAAAGGCAGTTAGCTAAAGGTCAAACACGTCCAAATGGTATTGATGGCATAGTCAAGGAACTGTCCCGAAGTAAAGGAACTGTTCAGAAAGATTGGGCAACTGTAAAATCCTATGAGCTACGCGAAGGCTTTTGTATTGCTGTAGTTGGACATACGGGATGGAATCAGGATACTAATGCTGATGTACCTTTTGCACTGGCTGTTAGTTTTGAAACTGTAAATTCAGATATTAATTTATATGCTTCATTTGTTGAAGCAGAGATTAAAGCTGAGGCTGAAGCACAAGCAAAACTTAGAGCGCAGCAAGAAATACAGCTTCAGCAGTCAATTTAGCCAATCAATGGACTTTTGATAGCTCACCATTTTGAGGGGGCGACAAGGAGGCTAAAGAGGTTGCTGTATGAGGTTTAGAGCCTTGAGACCCCTTTGATAAAATGTGCGCTTATTGCGAATAGAACTCATCCACTCCTCTACCCATGTTTGGCATTCATGAAAAGCAACTATCCAATTTTGTCCGTATAAACCTATCCAAAAATCACTATGTCTTTTTCTATTTCTCTTCTTTTCTGTAGAACGACAAACATAAGGTTGAAGTCTTTGTAATTTAGTTCTTTGACCATGCAACCAAGCTGATGTCATGGCTAAAGCAATTAAGAAAATTAATCGAACAAGTCTATCAGTATTTGCTTTTGACCCCTCCAGATTATAACCCCCACTTTTACAATCTTTAAACATGGCTGCAATGCCAAAACGTTTGCCATAAATTTTGACAGCCGTCTCTAAATCAGGTAAATTAGTTAACAAATACCATGCTTCATCTTCTTGCTTGCACCGATATTTTCTTTTCCAGTACACGGCTAAATTAAATCTACCAAAACCAGGTTTCTGTGTTAACTGAATATTTGTATAAAATCTGCGGATTCCTGGATAAATGGGAATCTCTCCTAAAGGCATAAATTTTTGTCTTTTTTCTCGAAATGTCGTGTCTTGTTTTTGTCGAAATACAAAGCTGATTTTCAGTCTGTGTAACCATTTTGCTAATTCTACACTATGAAATTCTCTATCCCCTATCACCACTATTTTATATTTTTTAACAATCTGATTACTGGTTTTAATACTTTCTGTTGTTCTTGCAGGTTACTGCTGCCTTCTTTCTCTAACATGCACCAGTATATTGGCCATGCCCTTTTTTGGTGAATCACACTCACCATTAACACATTATTTTCTTTCCATTGAGTTCTATCCATTGCCACAATTAATTGTGACCCAGCTTTTACTTGACGGTTGAGTATTTCTTCAATAATCGGAAACCATAATAACACTACACTCAACGCATTTAACGCTAAAAATCTCTGTAGATGTCTTCTGCGACTATTTTGTTGTATTGGTAATGGTAGGGTGGCCGCTAGTCTTTCTATTCTCACTTGCTTTTGATTCTGTAACAGCCACACCAGCATTTTTAGGGTGATTAATTGGGTTTGATTGAGATGTTTTTCTAGGAAGGTTTGATAAAATGATATATTTATTACTACCCTTCATTGAAGATGTCTTGGAAATAGCTGCTGACCCCTCCACACCGAGTGCCTGTTACTTCATCAATTCAGATGGCAGTGTCCACTGGCGTGATGTTGATAGTGATGTCAAGCAGAGTTTTCCAGGTATTACTGCTAAGGCAATCAGCGTCGGTAGGTAGTAAAGATTAGTCAGACTGTGACTAGTTTCTTCTCTGACCGATGTTTGTGATGTACCTCGTTCAATCTCTCTAGCAATTCGTTGACAATTTATTTAGCTAAGAGATGGCTTGATTAATAGAAATGCAAAAGGCGATTGGTGAGCAGGAATTTCAAGATAATTACGCCGTCATCACCTGTTCTAAAATGCATTCAATGTAGCTGTGTGTCGCCTGAAAAACAGTTACTTTTATCTCGAATTTACGGAAGGAGAAAAATGGCAGATATAAACGTTGAAGCATTGAAAAACTTTGCAAATAGTAAGGCAGAAAAAAAGTTGGTAGCGGTTGATAAAGATGTGGCTCAAGCAATCCAGAATCTGCTAAAAATTAGTAAATACTATACCGGAGAAGTGGACGGTATTGTAGCGAATAGAACATTAGATGCTTTTGCAAAATTCAAAAAAGAACATTGGCTAGAGTATCCTGATACACTGGGGCCAACCACTGCATTATCGCTGCTTGAGATTTTAGAAGAGCATCAGGGAAGTACTGATCAACCGCAGCCAAGCAGTGGGTCACAAAGTAGTAAGACAGGGCCATCAATGAAGTTGCCATCAGGGAAAACTGTCTATTCTGACGAGCGCATTATTGACACAATCCCTTTGACATGGGGCGAAGTCACAGCCAAATGTACTAGGGTTCCTGAAGATAAGATTGTTGTTGAGAATATTGAAAAAATTGCTCGTGTTTATGCAGAAGTTCGTGATAAATACGGCTCTCCCTTGGATGTAATGAGCGGCTATCGCTCGCCAGAAATCAATCTTACAATTGGTGGCTCAAAAAATAGCCAACACATTCTTGGGCTTGCTCTTGATATTTACCCTCTTGATAAAAATTTAAGGCGATTGTATGATGTGTGCAAAGCGATTCCAAGCGTAGTTGGCTTAGGCTCAGGAATGCATAGAGGTTTTGTACATATCGATGCTCGTCCCGGTGGTCGCACTTACTGGAACTATCCATAGATTGGAGTAGATTACAACACAATTTACACTCCCCCAATCATCTCTCGCATCCAACGCCGTCATTATCCCGATCGAACCCGTGCGGGTCATTTCCAACTACTCGGAAATTTTTGTAGGGTATTTCTGGACAATCTAAATCCGGCGGTGCTGGAGGAATACAAACATCGGGATAGGATGGATCGCAGTTTTTAGCTTGTGGTGTTGGCGTGTTGGTTGGTTTAGGTTTGGGTTTACTGCCTCTTCTAAAATCCCAAGGCATCACGGGGTTAGACTGACTCCAGAAATTCAGTTTTTTGCTTTTGGCAGTTGCTTCACCAGATAACAAGTCATTTTTAGAGTCGGGGCAGTTTTTGAGGTACTCCCTGTAAACAACCGCCTGACCTTCCTGAACCATAACCAAATTTATATTTTTACCATTAGAAAATACTTCTGCTACAAATCGACCATACCGATCTTTCTCCTTAATAGAAAATTTGGCAGGCTGCCCAACTGGAAGCAGCTGCTTTAGCCGATCTCGTGATTTTTGACCCCAAGGTGCTTGCTTTATCTCTGGGGCATCAATACAGGCTAGGCGAATTGTTGATTTTTTAGTGCCAAACTGTGCTGTCACAGTGTCACCATCGCCCACGCTAAGTATTTTACCTGCTAACTGGGATTCGGCCAGTGCGTCACTTGTTCCTACAAGTACAGCAAATATGGAAATAGATAAAAATCTGGTGTATTTCATAGCTTTGTTCTTCCATAGTTCATTATCAGCAATAAATGAAGATGATCACTATCTGTACGTCAGGCGCGATCGCTTCCTTATCGCAAACATCATCAAAATAAATTTAAAAACTCAATAACTACTTCTTTCGTTTGTTCATAGCACTCTTTGGCGGTGAATCTGGCTGTAGATATTCCTTCCCGGAGCAATACCCTATCCCTCACATGATCTCTATTAGACTGTTTTGCATATTGATGATGCAGCCCGTCAACTTCTAGGATTATACATTTACCTTTATGAAACACCAAGAAATCAAGTTCAAGCCTGCCATTTAACAGTCCGCTAGAGTCTGAAACTGGAGAGCCTTGAGTGCCTATCCTGCCTTTAGCATTAGCAAAAAATAATAATCCGTTTTTGTCTAGTTCCATAGCAACTCTTTTCTCAGTTTCAGAACGGAAAAACATTCCACCCCATTCAGAATGAGAATAGACTTCATCTTGTTCTGATGCTTCTTTAGACTGTTGGGCGATCGCTAGTGCTGTAGCACGAGTTATTTCCTCAATTTTGGATTTGTATTTTTGGTCAAAGAATAACCTCCAGCGATGTTGTGTGCCATGCCCTTTTGGCTGCCCTACATAGGCTAAATGTAGATTTTCATTGGATTCTAGGTATAACCCAGGACGTGTTTTGCTGTAAAGCCATCTGTTAATTTTCTCCCTATCTATGCTTATCTTTTTGCTAAACAAGGCTATCAATATGTCAATTAATTTGCTTGTTTCTACATCAAGATAATAAGGGAGCTTGCCACTAATAGGAACAAGTGAACTATTAACTCGATGTTCTTTCCCTGAAAACAAAACATCTACATAATGACTACCAATATTTATACCGTGAATTGGTGATCAACATGCAGCTAGATTTGTTTTATGATGCTAGTAAAATTGAACTATGATAATCGTCAGGATGGGCGATCGCTCCTCTGGGAAAAACCATCAAAAACGCAACAGTTATTTACAAAGTTGTTCAGTTTATATTGATTTGTATTTCAGGTTCTTCCACAGAATCCCACTATTTTAGTAAGAATAAGTTAAACCTACGCTTTAGATTAATAATAAATCTTATACTCCCTCCAGGTGGTAAATATTTATTACTTGTGTACTCAGAGTCTGACTCTTCTATTCTGAAGATTTCCATCTTTTTGATTATATGTCTCATACATTCTTAGGTGAAAACCAAAATGCATGACCTCAACATAACTGATATTGAATACATCAAGCTAATATCTCAAGGTTATGACCCTAGTCTAGAACTTGAGCTAATGGAATTGGGGGAAAGTCAGCAGGAAGCGCGGAAATTAGCTCGTATAGTGGGACTAACAAAAGACAAGCCACCTACCACTGAAGAAGAATGGCAAGAATTGATGGAAATTTGGGAAGAGTAGCGATCGGTCTTTAGTGGGCATTAGTGGGCATTTCTATCACCCCCACTAGGAGCAAGATCCCAACTTCCCCTAAGAATTTTGGAATTAGTTGAAAGTGTAATCAAATTAATCACTTCACCGCCTGAAACGGCTGCCCCCATAAATCCCACATCTCCTTATTGAAAGGCGATGGCGAAACGCACACCGTAGGCGATCGCATTATTAGAGGTGTGCTGTAAACCCTATACAATCATGGGAGTTAGGGAGAACACCCCGGAATAACAACTGTATCCCTAGAGTACTGCACCTGTAGTCTGGGTAGCCGTGACGATTTATCCCATGTATAAATAATCTGACAATTTACGCACTAAGATGGTTTGGTTAGCACTATAATGCGGACTATGCCTATTTTTTAGCCTTACTATAAGATTATATACAAATCTGCTACATAGTAACAAGATATATTTATGTCATATCTATACCAAACTGCTGTAGGATATTATAGTATGTAAAGACTATAACCAGTAAGCATCTTCTACCCATCCCATCATCAGCATGAGTAACACAAACTTTTGGAGTCCTGTTTATCAACTATTCAAACCAGAAGCACCTCTGGCCACATCCGAAGACCTCAGAAACTTTTATGTCCCTAGAGATAATAGTCCTGTAGAGCAACTGGTTAGCCTGTTGGAAATGGAAGATGACCCAGCAAAATTTCTACTTGCTGGCCATCTGGGTGGAGGAAAAACTACTGAACTACGACGACTAGAACAAAAATTAGCTAATACACATACCGTTATATGGATAGATACACAAACATCTCTAGATAGATATAACATTGGCTATGCTGAAGTAGTGGTTTTAATAGGGTTACAAATTGCCCAGCAAGCTATTAAATCTAACTGGTTATTTCAAAAAGATAAATTATTAGCAAGGCTACAGGATGCACTTAAAACCGTAGTTTATCAAGATAAAGGAAGTCAAGCAGAAGGTTTGGGAATGCCAGAATTTATTGAAAAAGCAGGATTGATTCTCAAACGTGGCTTAACAAGGGAAGTTACAAAAACCATTAATGTTCGCCCTCAATTAACTGAAATTATTGACAGTGTGAACGATATTATCATCGCTGCTGAAAAAGAAAATAAGCAAAAATTATTTATTATTGTTGATGGATTAGACAGGCATGATTTCGTAACAGCTTTAGAAATGTTTTCTAGTCCATTACTAACAGAATTAAGCTGTCATATTATCTATACCATACCTATAGCTTTGCGATACTCATCTAGCTTTCGCCAACCAATGCAAAGTTTTCAAAAATGCTTAGATTTGAATAATCCTCCTGTTTTTGAATGTGATGATAATTTATGTCCCACCAATAATCCTGACCAGCAAGGAAAGAAGATTCTCTCAGATATCATTAATAAACGTCTTGATAGATTAGGTTATGACTATAAAGGTTTGTTTAAAACCGATGCTCTAGAATTAATTTCTGAAAAGAGTGGTGGTGTCATTCGAGACTTGGTTAGATTGTCGCGGACTGCTTGTGAAATTGGATTACGGAAAAAAGTGAAATTAGTAGATTTAGACATTGCAAAAGAAGCTGTGCAAGAAGTTCGTAGGGAATATAATTTGGTTGATTACCAATATCCCGAAATTGATTCAGTACATAAAACTGGCAAGTTAACCTCTAAAACTTATAGCTTACCTCAAAAAGGAGAGTTTATTATCTGTGACGAACTTTTACAAAATAAATTCATTTTGGGTTATTACAATTCTAGACAAGAACCTTGGTTTGATGTTAATCCCATTTTAATAGATGATTTATATCGTTGGCAAACGGCTTCAAATTCTTTGTAAAAGTCTGACTACTCTCGAAAAATTTTAAGTACCTCTGGTGTTACCTATGCTTATTGATGATTCCAATTATTCTCTGAGCGAAGCTGACAAAGAAGAATTAGAGAAATTAGTCAACGTTTTAGAACTTTCTAGTGGCACAACAATAATCTTTGCTATTACACCAGAGAGTAGTCCCCAACATTTAGTTGTAAAAAAGCTAAAAGAATTTTTAGTGAACAGGGAAGAGAATTTTAGCTTTTATAACTTTTTCTATAGTGAAAACTCTTTCCATAACTTCTTATATAGCCTAGATAATAATCAAGATGCTAATTCACGATTAGAGCGCAAATTAGTCATGGCATTTGGTATTGATCAATTGCCTACACCACGCCTAGTTAAGGAAATGAAGAGATTAAATTTAGGAAGAGAAGAAATATTTAATAAAAACTTAATATTAGTTTTTTGGTTGAATCGAGCTAGTTTTATAGATGAATTTTGCCACCGTGCGCCAGATTTTTGGGATTGGCGAGGAAAGGTAGTGCAGTTTGAAACTCGCCATCCTTTACTTTACCCTTACTTAGAATGGTTAATTGCTGAAAATTCTTATTTAAAAACGAGCGGCGTAATGCAGGTAAATCGCCAGGTTGATATCTTTCTTGACCAAATTTATGTTTCCCTACAAGCCCAAAGACGGCAAGAAATTCTAAATACTTTTGAAAGTAAAGAAATAGACGCAATAACAGTATTAAAAACTACTGATAGTATCAAACCCCAAAGGGCAGGTTTTGATTTGAATGATTGGGATGAACCATATTTTTATGAAACAATGCGAGAAAAATCTGTATCTATTTCCAATACCAAAACCATCACAGAAAAAGTTGAGTTATCCGAAGCAGTAAGAGATAATACTTACAGTGTAATTTTGGGCGCGCCTGGCGCAGGAAAAACTACACTTTTACGTTATTTAGCTTTGCATTTTTCTATAGCAAAACGAGATGATAGAGAAACAGTAATTGCTGGGGAAGCTCAAGAAGATTTGGGTAGAACTCTACTACCAATTTTCTTCCGTATTGCTGATTATGCCGAAAGACTAAAACAGCAGTTAGATTTAACTTTAATTGAATATCTACGCCAATTTTATCGCCAGTGGGAAGTATATTTTCAAGCACAAGGAGAAATGGGAACTGAGGTAGCAGCATTTTTAATAGATGCAATGCGCCAGGGAAAATGTTTAATACTTTTAGATGGTTTAGATGAAGTATTTGACCAAGAAAGCCGTAGACGAACAGTAGAGCGTATTAATCACTTTGTTGACGAATTCCCTCATAATAAATATGTAATTACTAGCCGTATTGCTGGCTACCGCGATGTACAGTTGAGCAGCAGATTTGCTGAATATATCATTGAAGATATGAGCAGCGAAAAAGTAGAACAATTTTTATACCGTTGGTGTCGAGCAGTAGAAAAAGCACAGCAGCCAGATGCTAATGAAGAACAATTACAAAGAAGAGGTAATGAGCAAGCAGAAAGTATTTTAAACGCAATTCAAGAAAATGAAGGTGTGAAGCGTTTAACAGTAAATCCTCTACTGTTAACTATTTTGGCACTGATTCATCGTAATGGGGAACGCTTACCCGAACGCCGAGTGAAGTTGTATGAATTAGCAGTACAAACTTTGATAGAAGATTGGCAGCTTAGTAAAAAATTACCAGATGCACCAAAAGTAGTGTTAAAAGAAACTGAAGTAGTTGAACTTTTAGCCCCTTTAGCATACTGGATGCACAAAGAGAAGCCTTCTGGTTTGGTGACTCAAAGAGAAGTTGAGGAACAACTAGCAATTAAAATGTCAGAACTGAATGATGCTGAACCAGAATCAGATTCAGTACGTCAAGCCGTAGGAGAGTTTTTGCGAAAAGTAAGAGAAACAACTGGTTTATTTGTGGAACGATCACCTGGTGTTTATGGTTTTATGCATCTAACTTTTGAAGAGTATTTTGCTGCTCGTTATATTGCGGATAATGACCAAAGTAAAATTTTAGAATTGATTAAACAACATCTTCATGAACCTCGATGGAGCGAGCCACTTTTACTGGCTTTAGGGTATTACGGAATTCATTTTCCTGGACAAGTTAAGAAGTTAATAGAGAGATTATTTAGTAACTTACAGAAATATCAATCTATCCTCCAATATGGAGAAATAAAAATTAAAAATTCTGCTTCTGGTGATGTTATAATTTGCTACCTTCAAGCAGATGATGAATTAGTAAATAACTTACAAGAAATAGAATTTAAACTCCAAGATCTACTTTTTGCAGGACAGGTACTTGGCGAAATAGAGGTTAATAATATTGTTATTAGAAAAAATTTGATTCAACAGCTAATCATTACCTGTATTGGTGTAGACAATGATTTTGAAGGTGATACAATCAAGCAACTCTTAAGAACACTGCGAAAAATTGAGATGTTTTATCAAAAGGGTGAAGTCATAGCCCAATTACGGGAAGTGGCGAATGATCTAAGCATCTCTCAAGAAATGCAGATTAAGGCAAAAACTGCCATTATTTACGTTACTTGTGGTCAATCAACAGGACTGGTTGATTATGCCATAGAAATTGTTAATCAATTAGATCCCTCCCTATTCGATAGTATTAGGGATTTAGTCAATGAACTAGGTGAAGAAATGACACCTTCTTTAGAAATCAGTCGTCAGTATTACAGTTGTGATCTAACTTATCAGACCGCATTAACTTTTCTTACTGCTATGTCTTATGTAAGGAAAGAAAATTATGATAAAGCTATTGAAATTTTTGGAACTTTAACTGATAAAAAAGATATTGTATTTAGCCCTTATGCAGCTTGGTCATTAGCTAATTGCTATCAAGAGAAAGGTGATTTTGAGCAAGCAATTGATTATTATCAACGATGCTTTGAGCAATTATCTCAATATATTGAACCTTCAGCTTTTATACTATTTTGGCAAAATCGAGGTGTTTGCCAAAGATTACATGGGAAGTATGACAAAGCTTTAGAGTGTTTTATGCAAATGCTAACTATTAGCCAAAACATTAATAAAATTCAAAGTGAGTCATTAGCTTTGTATCACATAGGTAAAACTTATCAAGATTGGAATAAATACGAACAAGCAATAAATTACTATGAACAAAGCCGGAAACTTGATCAACAATTAGGTAAAGATAAAGATGTAGCTGATTTGTGGTATTGGATGGGTGAATGCTATAGAGAATGGGAAAAATATCAACAAGCTATTGAATGCCAAAACCAAGATTTAGCTATTCGTCAGCAGATGGATGAGCAAAATAGAATTGCTCTGGCTTACTGGCAGCTAGGAAGGATTTATCAAGGTTGGAGTAAATATGAACAAGCAATAAGTTACTACAAACAAAGCCGGGAACTTCATCAACAATTAGGTAAAGATAAAGATGTAGCTGATTTGTGGTATTGGATGGGTGAATGCTATAGAGAATGGGGAAAATATCAACAAGCTATTGAATGCCAAAACCAAGATTTAGCTATTCGTCAGCAGTTGGATGACCAAGTGAATATTGCTGATGCTTATTATCAGTTAGGAAGAATTTATGAAGAATGGGATAAATATGCACAAGCGATAACCTACTACGAACAAAGCCGGGAACTTTATCAACAATTAGGTAAAGATGAGAATGTAGCTATACGGTTTCGACAAATAGCTGATTGCCAAATTTTGTTATTCAAAAAAAATACGAGTAAAACTGAAGTTGCTGAGTTACTAAACCAAGCCGAGGAAAATCTCAAGCAAGCTATAGGTATAAATACTTCAGAAAAATATCAAAAAAATCTTGCCTATGATTACATTCAACTGAGTTTACTTTACTCAGGACATATATATTTATTGGATATTGATAAATCTTCAATACAAGAAAAAATTGCTTTATTTGAAGAATCCTACCATAGAGGGTTAAATTATTTTAACGAACTGGGGCAAACTGTAAATAGAACTGAAGAATATATAAAAATAGCTCGTATTTACCTGGAAGTAGGGGTTTTGGAAAATCTAGATCGTAGTGAAAAAATTACTCAAGAATGTTTACAAATATTCCAAGATTACAATCGCAGAAAATTAATAGCTGCAGCATATAAGCTACTAGGCGAAATTTACATAAAACGTAAACAACAAAATCAATATAATAATGAGGAAAATGGTAACAATTTTTTAGCAAAAAGTCTGCAAATTTATCTAGATTTAGATTTACAGGAAGAAGCAGAAGAAATAAAGCAATTGATACAACAACTCAGTCAAGTAAATTAATATTATAGCAATCCGATTTGAGTTGTGAACTGACTCGTACAGAGAAGGGAACAGGGAACAGGGAACAGGGAACAGGGAACAGGGAACAGTGAGCGTTCATAAATGATTTAGGATTGCTATATCCCTGTTTCATCAAAGTGGGAATCAGAAAAATTATTTTCTCATTATCAAATCCAGATACAGTCAAGCTTTCAGCATTTATTACTAACAAAATGTCAAAAATATTTCCTAATATTAATAAATTGCTGAAAGCCTTGTACAATCAAGGTTCTAAATTTTCTATTGTCGAAAGTGATGAAAGAGGGATATATTTCTGAGATATGTATTTGCTGTCCTAAACAGGAGGTAAAATTAGCTTTTAAAAAATAGGCTAATACTTGTTTATCAACTTTACTGATATGCAGGAAGCGATCGCTTTGGATGGTTGCTTCCTTCTGGGTAAAGATAGGCAATTACTCTTATAACCAATACTTCGGACAATCTTGAGAACGAAGCCACAAAGCTTACAGCGCAAGGAGTCTAGGAAATGTCCAATTAAATGCAACTCAGGTGTAGACCTGACTTTGATTTAATTATTGTTGGTAACTCAAAGCCCTAGAGGATAAGCGATACAACCACCGAAAAAGTGTCCGAACCATTGATAACGTAATCAGTTAATATTGAAGCCGGTCAGATTAGGGCTAGTGCTGGTAGTCCTATAGAAGTAGTGATGACGGTTGGTGTAACCTACTTTGCATAAAGAAAAAAAAGCCGAAATCACTATTTGCTTACCACTACCCATAACACGATAGCATCATAAGCGATCGCCTCCGGCGGGCGTTTCGCCATCGCCCCCGGCAATGTCCATTTTTAGGCAAGCACCTTAGTTATATAAACTGACTGACAACTACCACTAGCCAAATCAAAATAAGTCGCATACTTCCTCAACCCTCCAAATAAAAGTTGCCGTAAATACTCGTTGATCCAAGCAGCTACATGGGCATTAACAGATAAACTTTGAGTATTTTGTAGTGCCATTTCCGCACAGCTTAGAGTATTAACTGTACTTGATACAGAGGGAATTAATAGCTCTGGATGTTGGAGGCTGGGAGATGGTAGAGCTACACAAACTTCGGGTTCTGGGAAGGCTACTGAAGTTAACAGTTCTTGTTCGTTAATACAACCTACAAGCACTTGACCTGAATGTTCTTCATTACCCCCGTCCAACCAGTATATTCTGGGGGCAATTGTCGATAAATCTGAACTGTATCGGACATATCGAGAATTACCTTCTAAAGTTTGGGAGATCGCACATCTAGCTTCGGCATTGTCTACACAGCCAACCAAAACCACCAAAGTTTTATCACTGACATAATCAACCATCTCAGCGTTGAACTTATGGGGAACAACACTGATGTTTAACCCCAAGGACAAATTTAACCTAGTGGCTAAAACTAGAGCTTTATTTTTGCCCAAGTCGGCATAAGTAAATAATTGCCTGCCTAGATTTTTTGTCTCCACTACATCAGGGTCTACGAAAATAGCTGTAGCTTTTTTGCCAATAGCTTCTACGGCAACCATTAACCGGGAGATCGCATAAGCAGTGTGACTCCCTGTACCACCACAACCAACCAGTATAATTCTCACTTCCTCCCAGTAAGGGGTAAGCAAAGTTTTAGCTTCCAAATATTGGCTACCTGTTGACATAAATATCCTCTATTTCTCCTGGTAAATCAAAAACCAAATGAGCAGGTATGTGACAAAAATGACCAGCAATCCCCAATCGAACATTTAATAATGGGGCATCATTAACCTGACCAATGACTGCATAGATTCTAAATCCTTGCTCATCCTCATCATCGGTAGAGGAAAAGATGGGGGCAGCATCGACATGGGAATGAATTTCAATCAATACCAAGTTGTAACTTGGGGAATTGCCAACAGGATAAACAGAAGTTAATGTTGCTTTCTGTTCGGGCATTTCCAAAATCCATTTTTTATTCTTTTTATCCCATAAAATATACCAAAGC
>DATGXQ010000263.1:0-2348 GCA_035298905.1 Nostocaceae cyanobacterium
ATTCAGGAGTCAGGAGCCAGGAGCCAGAATAGTTACCAAAAGAGGAATCGATAGTAGTGATATTTGGAGAATCTCAGTCAGCTTGACTCTTTAAGTCTTTTTAATTCTGAATTCTAAATTCTGAATTCTGAATCCTTACATGCTAACAAATTTCTAGTAATTCTATCCATCTCTACCCAAATTGCCCTAAAAAACTTAAAGTTCCCTCTTCCTGCTGTTTTTCCTCCCTGAAATAACAGCAGGTTTCTCCAATGTTAAACCCGTCTCTTATCGGCGGGTTTATTGCGTTCTGTACATAGAAGCCCTAAAATCAATTTTGGGCTAATAGCTCAAGTCCGTTAAAACGGACTAAATTCGTAATTAATAGTCGGCTTAAGCCTAGTTGTTCTATAAGCCTCATAGTTTAGTCTGAGACGGAATGAATGAGAATGAAATAGTTCTGCTATAAGAGACGAGTTTATTACGTTAAATAATCAAATAATCTGAACTCTTACGCTTAAACTTGCAAGTATAAATAATACCAATTCTCTAAAATTCAGTAACAGATACAAAACCAGAAACCCTCGCTACACCTACTTTGCTTAATTTTGAATTTTGAATTGGTATAACTACCATTGATTTTTTAAGCTTAAAAATCTATTAATTCGCTTTAATAGAATTAGGAAGTACAGCAATTACCCTATCAACTTGCTCTAAATGGGGCGATCGCGTAAAAATATTAGTAATGATGCCGTAATTTATCTTAACAATGGCGCTCACCCAGGTTGATCAAACTTTCTCCCCCCAGCAAATAACCACAGATAAACGGGGATATGAATATGATTTGGTGATAGTCGGCGGTGGAATAGTCGGCTTAACCCTAGCTGCTGCTTTGAAGAATTCTGGCTTGAGTGTGTTAGTAATTGAAGCTAAAGTTACATCTCAAGCCGTAGCTAAAGGCCAAGCCTACGCAGTACACATGCTTTCATCCCGAATTTTCAAAGGAATTGGAGTTTGGGAACAGATTGCACCGCAAATCGCCAAATACAATCAAGTGCGCTTGTCTGATGCTGATTACCCTGATACAGTGGAATTTCAGACAGCAGATTTAGGCACACCAGAATTAGGCTACGTAGCTGAACACCAAGCACTGTTACAACCTTTACAAGAATTTGTGCAGAATTGTCGGAATGTCACATATTTGTGTCCGGCGGAAGTGGTAAAAACACAATATCAGCAAGATGTAGCTGTCATAGATGTCAAAATTGCTGACCAAATTCAGACCATTCGCACTAAATTATTGGTAGCAGCCGACGGGTCAAAATCACCCATTCGTCAAGCAGCAGGAATTAAAACCAAAGGCTGGAAGTATTGGCAGTCCTGCATTGTAGCCTTTATTCAGCCAGAAAAACCCCACAATAATACTGCTTACGAGAGATTTTGGCCGAGTGGCCCCTTTGCAATTTTACCCTTACCTGGGAATCGCTGCCGGATAGTTTGGACAGCACCCCATGAAGAAGCACAAGCCTTGTGTGCGTTGGATGACCAGCAGTTTTTAGCAGAACTGACTAAACGCTGTGATCACAGGATGGGTAAAATAGAATTATTAGGCGATCGCTTCGTATTTCAGGTACAACTAATGCAGAGCGATCGATATGTTCTTCCCCGTCTAGCTTTAGTAGGTGATGCAGCACACAACTGTCATCCTGTAGGTGGACAAGGATTAAACTTAGGTATTCGTGATGCGGCTGCATTAGCGGAAATTATTCAAACCGCACACCAAGCAGGTGAAGACATTGGTACAATTCAAATCCTGAAAAAATATGAACGCTGGCGACAAAAAGAGAACCTAACAATTTTAGGTTTTACAGATTTGTTAGACCGGATGTTTTCTAATAACTTCCTACCAATTGTCATAGTTCGGCGTTTAGGTTTATGGATTTTACGCCGTGTCCCAATAGTCAGAGTTTTTATGCTCAAACTCATGATTGGTTTAAAAGGAAGAACACCAGAATTAGCCAAACAGTAACACTAAATAGATGGTGCAAATAGTAAGCCTTAAATCCGCGACCTGTATAATAAGTTGCGGATGTTTTTTAACAAATGATTTAATCAGATTTATTTATACCATTTCTCTATGAAGATGCAATGAATTAGCCTGCGTAGGCAGGCTTTGTTTTGGTAGCCCCAGGCTTCTAGCCTGTAGGGGGAATAGCGCAACTTCACATAAAATTGGTATTAGCCCTCTTGTGTCAAAGGGAGGAGCTAAAATAGAAGTAAGAGGCTAAAACCCTTACCAGAAGGAGGAAAGCCATGACTTTACCAAGAACAGCTAAAAAAACAGTTTGTTTTCTAGATGAATACTGTGA
>DATGXQ010000264.1:0-4097 GCA_035298905.1 Nostocaceae cyanobacterium
TAGGTATGGGAACAGTGTTGGAACAATCAGGTGACAGTCTGATAGAGAAGGCAAGCGGATCTGCCCTGTGTAGGATGTCATTTTGGCAATATGTCCTGTGTCAATTAGAAACGGGCAAATTACCCGAAAATGATGTTACAAAACAGTTAAAGGACTACCGCGAAAAACTCAAATCTAACACTAACGAACAAGGGGAACAGTTGTTAAATGGCAAACACTTACAGGGGAAATTAATGGCCAAGGTCGCTAACTTGCTCTATAACGAGTTGGTTAAAAAAGTCTGAGTAATCAAGTTCTATAAACCTGCTTAAAAGTAGGTTTTTAAGTGGGGGGAAGTTTACACTAGACTGAATGATAGAGAGAAGGCAGGAGGCAGGAGGCAGGAGGCAGGAGGCAGGAGGCAGGAGGCAGGAGGTATATCAAATGTTCTCCCCATCTCCCCATCTCCCCATCTCCCCATCTCCCCATCTCCCCACCTCCCCTCTCTCCCTCACCTTCCCCGTTTTGAATTTTGAATTTTGAATTTTGAATTGCTTATGGCTCCTTTACCTGATTACCGTCCTAAACAACTGTCTGTCGGTCCCTTGGAAGCAGAAATATTAAGTATTGTCTGGGAATTGGGTTCTGCTACAGTCAAAGATGTACACGATCGCATCTTATCCGACCCCAATCGAGAACTAGCCTATACTTCTGTCACTACAGTTTTACGTCGCTTAACTGAAAAGGGCTGGTTAGCTTGCGATAAAAAAGGAAAGGCTTTCTATTGGCGGCCTTTAGTGTCTAAAGAACAGGCACAAATGATCAAAGCCCATGATCAACTGCAAAGATTTTTAGCCGTTGGTAATCCTGATGTCGTTGCTGCCTTTGCCGATAGTTTAGACGAAGCAGCCAGCGAACAAATCGAAGCGATCGCCAAACGCATTCAAGCCGCAAGGCAAGCCAGGGAGGGAAAATGATACACCTATTAATGATTGTCACTGTTTTAATCATTGCTTGGTGGCTAAGAACCTCTTGGACTCCCAACCCAGGTACATGGGTGCAACGCTGGCAGCGATCGCTATTTTTCTTCCTGTTTCCGCCCTTATTAATTTTCATGACCATTGTCGCCGTTCTCTGCATGGGTACAGAAGGCAAAATGGGCGGCATGTATACCGGTTTCTTTAGTTATCTACTCGCCCTAATTTCCCTCACCTTGTCTAATATTGTGGGCATCAAACTGCTTTGGCAAGGTTGGCAATCTGTGCAATCAGCCCGCGAATGTCCACAGGTCAACCTCGCCGGTCAAAAAGCGCGATTATTGCCCACAGCCGCCTTATTTGCCGGACAAATGGGCTTTTGGCGACCAGAGTTAGTAGTTAGTCAAGGCTTAGTCAATAACCTCTCTCCTGAGCATTTAGAGAGCGTTCTAGCTCATGAACAGGGACACTACCACTATCGAGATACATTTTGGTTCTTTTGGCTAGGTTGGGTGCGTTCCTGTACTGCATGGCTACCCAACAGCGAACCATTATGGCAGGAGTTATTAATGTTGCGGGAACTGAGAGCCGATCGCTATGCAGCTAATCAAGTAGACCCCTTGATTTTAGCCGAATCCTTACTCTTAGTAGTCAGCAATAAACCCGTCATCTCCGAAGTTTGCTGTGCAGCCTTGGGAAATAATGGCGATCGCTTAGAACAGAGAATCGAAGCCCTCCTCACCCCCACCGCAACCATCACCGAAACTCAACTCCAATCCTGGCACATCTTCCTACTAGCCTTCCTCCCCCTCATCACCGTCATCTTCCACACCTAAAACAAACACCTCCGTACAAATCAAATTAATCCTAGTTAGCTTCAGCTAACTTTAGCTTTAAGCCCGAAATTGATTTCAGGGCTTATTTAATAGCCAAATTATTCTGTGCGAATGATACCAAATCCGATTCAATTACCGCCCTTTTCTATTAGTCCGCGTAGGCGGAGTTTGCGGAAAGTGCCGCGACTTCTAGTCGTTAGGGAAAAAAGAGATTTTAGCTCAGGATTTATTATTAATTCCAGTTAGCTTCAGCTAACTTTAGCTTTAAGCCCGAAATTGATTTCAGGGCTTTTTAGCTTTAAACCCGAAATTAATTTCATCACTTTACCCCTCCTCCTCTAAAATCTCCTCCACAAACCTCTGTACCAAAGGAACTCGAAAAGCATCCCCCTCCACAGTCAAAACATCCTTCCGCACCAACCGTTTAATAATCCCCCTATCTCGCGGAGTCCGAGATGCACCAGAGAGAAGACGAGAAAGAAACAGCTGACCGTCCTCCCCCAAATTTCCCCACAACTCCCGAAAATACTGATCACCTCGTTCCAAAACATCAGGAATAATCCTTTGCACATCCTCAGATGTAGCCTTAATCGTCTTTGGTTCTCGACGTTTAGCCCGAATTTCTTTATTTAAAAACTCCACCAATTCATAACACACCAACTGCACCAAATAAGGCTGACAATTAGTAATATTAATAATCTCCTCCACCGCATCATCTTCATAAATTGGTAAAAACTCCTCAACCGGATTAACAATCAAATCTCGCGCCTCATCCACTTGTAAATAACTCATCTTAATCGCACGAGTATTAATTAAATAATCACTCCAAAAACTATCTAACTCCGATAACTCATGAGAACCGCTAAATAATAAAATCCATTGCCGTTGATGTTGTAACAAATGTCTGATAAAATTTAAAGGAGCGCGGCTATTTGTCGCCTCCACTACTTCACCCAACCGCTCATATTCATCCAAACATAACAGAAACATTTTACCTGGAAAATCCCGTTCAATTTCCCCAAACCAACTTTGTAAAGCTAGAAAAGGTTCTTTTGCTAACTTCTCCTGATTTGGTGGAGACAAAAATATTTTGCGGGGTAATCTTTGGGCAGCTTCGATAATTTGTTTAGCCAAATTTTCCGCCAAACCTGGTAAAGTAGTAGCCGCAGCCGCACCTTGTAAATCCACCATCAAAGGGATAATATTTGCCACAATTCTATGCGGTAAATAGCGCAAAGCCGAAGTTTTACCAGTTCTCCTACCACCAAACAACAATAAAACTGGCGGTTGTTCAGCCAAACTTAAAGTTTCAATTTCCCGAAAAATATCAACCCTACCCTTAAACCGATATTTCGCCGTTTCAGGATCTAGAGAATTACCAGCAATATAAACTTGTGGAATTTCCTGTGATTCCTGCGCTCGTTCCTTTAAATTACGTTGTGCCGTTTCTAGAATGACTAACCACCGTTCAGCAATACTACTAAATTTAGTAGCCACAGCCGGATTTTTTTCAAAAGCCAGACTCTTTTTTAAATTCTGCAACTCATTTATAGGAATATTCAATAATTCAGATTTCCGGTAATAGGAAGTTCCCTCATCTGCTGCCCTCACCCCTTGACTAATATCTAAAACTTGAGGTAAAACCGAACCTAATTCTTTTGGTGTTGGTGCAGGAATCCAATTTAATTGATTATTGATATTGACAATATCACTTAATCTCTGACAACCATTGAGAATATCTCCGACAATTTCCATAGCTGCTTTAGCCGCCACCTTTTGCTGATTTGTAGAAGAAATTAAATAATTAACAGTTTCCCGCGCCTGATGGGGATAATTTTGATCAGATTCTACAATAATCTTATCTATAAAAGGTAAAGGTAAAATAATCAGTTCATCAAAAATAGGGGGAAGAAGAGGTAAATAATTCTTCTCTGGAATAAAACGAGATATTAAAAATAATACCAGCATCCATAATAATTCCGGCAACCAAAAATAAACTCGCAACACACCCAGAACCCACGCCACGCCTACCGCCACGCCTACCGCCACGCCTACCGCCACGCCAAACACTATGACTGCTACCACGCCTAACGCCACGCCTCCCACCACGCCTCCCACCACGCCAAACGCTACCTCTCCCGTCACGCCAAAGACTACACCAAAGGCTACACCAAAGGCTACGCCTGACGCCACGCCAAACGCCACGCCAAACACCACACTGAACGCCACGCCAAACGCCACGCCAAACGCCACACCGAACGCCACACCGAGTGCTACGCCTACCGCTACGCTTACCACCCAACCT
>DATGXQ010000265.1:0-23596 GCA_035298905.1 Nostocaceae cyanobacterium
GAGGTAGAGCTTCTGGAGGCTCCGCTCCTGACTCCTGAATTCTTACTATTTTTATTTTTCAGTTATAGGGTTCTTCGGGACTTGTTATGCTAAATTACTAATTGGGTAAGAGGGAACAGGGAACAGGGAACGGGGAACAGGGAAAAAATCTTTAATTTTCTAGTTTTTTAATAAGGCTAATAATCATTCTGCTTTCTTCTTTTAATAAGTTAAGAATGATTTCTATGTCTTTTTCTGAGCATAATCCAACTCGTCTAGATAAAATTAGATGAGTTTCTAATTCATTCTGCTATATTAGCGGGGATAGATACTGCACTTCTTCTAATTTGTTGAACCATACCATATACAGCGTTTTTCATATTAGTGAGGTACAGTATTTTATCGCCAACCCTGTAGGGGCGTGGTTTCCCCGCCCTCAAGTTTATTGCATCCGCACGAGAAACGCTATAACTCATCCTTGGGAAAAATTTTAGTGAGAAAATAGCATTTTTCAGCAATATCCATGCCTTTTTGCCAAATCATTAAGTCTTTAAAGTCATTAATATCTGACATTTTCCTATTTTTATCTTAACTGTTCCCTGTTCCCTGTTCCCTGTTCCCTATTTATAACTATTATTTTAGCATAATAAGTCAGGTAGAATCAGTTATAGTTATACCAAATATTAATTTATTGGCTCTATAACCTTTGTCAATTAAGGTTTTCACTATTTTGCTACAAAAAATCAAGACACTTAAATACAATACAGCCTCAAGCTTTTCTAAAATCAAGGTTTTAGCATTCAGCAAAGTAAATCTAGCATAGTATAAATGGATAAACCAATATTTCCAGATAGGTAATACTGAGGTTTTAATCTCATTCATAAGAAGTATAGTTAGAGCGATAATCTCCTTCAAACGAATGATGAGTCTCTTGATTTAAGAACTTAAAATAGTATTGATTTTTAAGAAGAGATATTCTTAAGAAGAATCAATAGAGTTGGGGACTTTTTGTGAATAGATTCTGCTGTTGATAAAATAATAATTTTATTTTTCCAGCAGGGATATTTTATTCTCATTCAAGCCACTTCAGACTAAACTCTGAGGTTCATAGAAAAACTAGGCTCAAGCCGACTATTAATGATGAATTTAGTCCGTTAAAATGGACTTGAGCTATTAGCCCAAAATTGATTTTAGGGCAGTGCATCTCCAGAATGAAATAGCCCTGATTTTTCCAGTGATTTCTGAATTATAAAAAAGCTGTAGGTAGAAGTTGCAGGAAAGATACTCTAAAATCTAGTTTTCAATCATAAGTAGTTCACTGACCCAAAGTTATTGTTTATGGGTTAGAGAAAAATTAAAGGAAGAAAAGAACAAGATATGAAAAACCTTTGCCTGGAACTATTATTTTTTAACCCATTAGGGAGAAATCATCATGGCAGGAATAACTTGGCTTCATCTCTCAGATTGGCATCAGCAAGGAATCACAATACTGGACAGGCGAGTTGTACGTGATGCGTTAATTCGAGATATTGAAGAGCGGGAGAATATCAGTCCAGATTTAGCAAAAATTGATTTTATTATTTTTAGCGGTGATGTGGCCTATTCTGGTAAAAAAGAGGAATATGAAGCAGCACGAGAATACTTATTTGATCCCGTTCTGAAAGCGACTGGATTATCTACCAAGCGACTGTTTATTATCCCAGGAAATCATGATCTTGATCGCACTGCCTTTGAGTTACTACCAGAACCTATTTTAAAACATTTTGAAGGTCATGAGCAGGTTACATCTTGGTTGACAAACGAAAGAAAACGCGAGCACCTGCGAGAACCATTTGAAGCTTATCGGCAATTTGTCCGTCAATATACACATCAAAATCAACCGGACTATAGTAGTATTTCTAGATTTGTGATTAATGGAAGGCGAGTTGGCTTACTGGGACTGAATTCTGCTTTAATAGCTGGACGTAAAGACAAAGCTGGAGATATCAATGATTATGGAAAACTAATTGTGGGAGAGTGTCAATTGTATGATGCTCTACAACAGATGGCTAGTGATGAATTGCGGATTGCAGTGCTGCATCATCCTCTAGAATGGTTAGCAGAATTTGAACGCGATCGACTTGTGCAACTTCTGCAAGATAGCGGTGGTTGTCATATTCTTCTTTGCGGCCATCAGCATAAATCTCAAGTTGTTCAAGTGACTGGGACAACGGGAAACTGTGTAATTATTCCTGCTGGTTCTATCTATGAGCAACGGGAATATGCCAATGGTTATAATTTTGTACACCTGGATTTAGACAATAAGCGAGGAACAGTATATTTACGTCGCTGGAGTCCTACCAAAAGTCGTTGGATTCAAGATATAGAATCTGCTGATGATAGTGGAAAGGTATCATTTTCACTTCCGCAAAAAGTGATTGTCCTTCCATCTTTAACTCAACGTGAGCCAGATAAAACATTAGAAGCGAAAGTAAAACTGGAGACGCACTTTAAGAAGTTAGTTGGCAAAATCAAAGAGGGTTTAGTGATTCCCTTTTTAGGTGCAGATATTAACTTATGCGATCGCCTCAAATTTCAAGACCCTTTTTTATTACCTTGGTCTTGGGATGTTCAAGGAGACTATCCACCAACGAGCGTTGAACTTGCTGCTTATTTGGACGAAAGACGAGAATATTTAGCAACTGTTCGTTGTCCATTGTACGAGAGAGAAGCTTTACCTACTGAATGTCCACTCATTACAGGGATGACAGAATTTGTTACCAGACTGGATCTTCAGAATGTATCTCAGTATTTCAATATTCAGGGTGAAACGGAAATTAACAATAAAATTACAGAAGTTGCTAAACATAGATACAAACCTAATCACATACATCGGTTTTTAGCTGAACTCCCCCGCTTGATGGATAAAATGGGTTATTTTTCCCGCATTAGGAGTGGAATGGCCAGTGATTCCACTCGTTATCAATTAATAGTAACAACTAATTTTGACAGTACCTTAGAACAAGCTTTTGTGGATGCTAAACAGCCATTTGATTTAGTTTCTTATACTGTAGTCGGCGACAATAATAATAGCCAACTGGTAAAAGAGTTTGTACATCAGAGATTTGAACATGAAGTCGCTGGTGATCAAGAATCACCAATAGTTCAAATAGGAGAAGTTAAACCCATACTTCCAGGAATTTCTGACAAAATTTTAGAATTTTCATTGAATGAGCGGCCACTAATTTTAAAACTCTATGGACCAGTTGATTGGCCAGAATATCCACAAAGAGGCTTCGTGATCACTGAAGATCACTTTATTGACTATTTGGCTTATGGTAATAGTGACCCAACAGAAATATTTCCCAAATTTCTGTTAGACAAACTCAGAAACAATTATATTTTGTTTTTAGGATATACCCTACGCTATTGGCATCAACGTGTGATTTTACATCGAATTTGGCCAGAAACAGAAAGTAGAACAACAGAAAAATGGTGTGCAGTTCATCCCAAACCCGATGATTTAGATAAGTCTCTATGGATGGCTAATGATGTAGAACTGATCAGTGAAATGTCTTTAGAAAAATATGTTGAAGAATTGGAAACAAGATTGAAGCAACCGATTTTAAAATCCTCACTTAATCACTAGAGGCCATCATGAACTGTGCTGAAATTGAAATTCCTACACCCTACAAAGGACTCATTCCTTATTCACAAACAGATAAGTTATTCTTCTTTGGGCGAGAAAAAGAGCAACAAATAGTAATTCAGAATTTACGAGCTTCACGGTTGACAGTTGTCTATGGTGCTAGTGGTGTAGGGAAAAGTTCACTGATGCGGGCGGGTGTTGCTTATCATTTGCGTCAAGCCGCCTTGGAAAATATAGAAACAACTGGTAAGCCTGGCTGGGGAGCGATGGTTTTTCCCCCACTAAAAGGCGAATTAGATGATAATTTGTCTTGGCAAGATCCACTCACAGGGATGAAGAAACAGCTAGAAGCAGAAATCACCAGTCTTTTTAAAAATGAAGCTTCAGATACTATAAAGCAACAGTTTGAACAAGCACTTAAAGCTATTGCTAGAAATCAAGAAAATCCCTATTTTACCGATACCTTGAAAGCTTGGATCGAGATTGTTCGTCAAGAAGATGAGAGTGGGAGATTATTTATCATCCTTGACCAGTTCGAGGAATATTTTGATTTCTTAGAAGAGGGTGTTAAGAATAACTTTGCTGAGGAGTTTTCCCAAGCTGTAAATGACGTTAAATTAAATGTTCATTTCCTCATTTCTATTCGTGAGGATGCTTTAGCTAAACTCGACTATTTTAAAGGTCGCATTTTTCGCAACTTATTAGACAACCGGATAGCAATCAAACATCTGAATAGACAAGCAGCCCAAGATGCCATTGAGAAACCCATTATTGAATATAACCGACAGCAAACTATTCTTGACCACTTTTGTAAATCAAAGTTAACTGTACTTTATGGCGATAGCAGTGCAGGTAAGAGTACCATTTTGCGAGACAGTATTACTTATTATCTACGCCAAGCTGCAAAACAAAATCTGCAAACATTTGGCAAGGCCAAGTTAGCAGTTACCTTATTTAATTCTTGGTATGAAGGCAAACCATTAGATAAGTTATTGTTGCAGGTTAAAAAATCTATTCAAGACATAGAAAATATCGAATTATCTCACTTAGATTTACCATTTACAGAAACTTTAGAAGCATGGACAAAACTCATCGATACAGATGTAAATGGTCAGTTATTTATCATCATTGACCAATTTGAGGAATACTTAATCCATTCTCCAGCTAACGAATCAAAATCATTTTTAGATGAACT
Organism: Nostocaceae cyanobacterium; assembly: GCA_035298905.1. GTDB lineage: Bacteria > Cyanobacteriota > Cyanobacteriia > Cyanobacteriales > Nostocaceae > DATGXB01. The sequence goes on from DATGXQ010000265.1 coordinate 4,803, forward strand.
TTTTCGTGCGCTGAATTATCCTGAAATAAATTTAAACTTACTCATTTGTATTCATAAAAATAGTCTTCACAAACTTGATATCTTCAAGGAAGATATAGTGCAGTTATGCCAAGATTACTTACAAATATCATTAAATTCGGTTAAAAAAGAACCCATTTTTGATGATTTAGTTAAGGCTACAACTGTTCAAACTAGCGAAAATAAATTAGTCAGTATTGAACCAGACTTAGTTACAGCAGTTTTGGATGATATAGCTTTTTCAGCAGCACCATCAGAACAGAGGTTTGAAACTCCTTACTTGCAAATGGTAATGCTCCGTGTCTGGAAACAAGAAATGAGAGGTGAGTTTCCATCGCGGAAGCTAGAAAAACAAAGTTACATCAACTTAGGCAAAGCAGAGCAAATTGTCCAATATCATCTTGATCAAAAACTGGAAGATTTAAAGACTGATTTCAATATAGAAATTTCTGATAGTCTCTTTTACTATTTAGTTACACCATCTGGTGATAAGCTTGCTCTTAAAGACAGAGATTTATGTGATTACATCAATGCAGAATCCCACCACACTGAAAAACTGGAAATAGAAAAGATTCAGAAATGGCTAAATAAACTAAGTGAAGGTGAGGCTCGAATTATTCGCCCTTTGGCTGCTGATTACTATGAAATTTTCTTAGATGTTTTAGCTAAAGCAGTCAGGAAGCGGCTACAGCGTCAACGCAAAATCAAAGAAATAGAGCAGATAGCGCAAAATGCTTTGCTACAATTTGAGTCTTCTCAGCTAGAAGCATTACTAACAGCAATGCGGGCTGGACAAGAGTTACAGAATTACATTCAAGATGGATTCTTACCCCAAGACTGTCACGCTCCCCAGTTAAAAGCTACTTTGCAGTATATTCTTGACAACATCCAAGAGCAGAATCAATTGAAAAGTCATGCAAAACGGATATGGAATGTTAGTTTTAGCTCCGATGGAAAGTACCTTGCTGGTGGCTCAGAAGATGGCACAGTCTATTTGTGGGATTTGCAGGGTCACTTAAAACAAGAATTCAAAGATTCCAAGAAATTGGTTTGGAGTGTCAGTTTTAGCCCCGATGGAAAGTATCTGGCCAGTGGCTCAGAAGACGGCATTGCTCGCGTGTGGAACTTACAAACTAATCTAATGCAAGAATTCAAAGGTCATAAAGGCCGGGTCATGAGCGTCAGTCTGAGCCACAACGGACAGTATCTGGCCACAGCCTCAGCCGACTCTGCTTGCCTGTGGGACTTACAAGGTAAACCTCTAGTTGAATTTAAAGGTCATCAAAACAGGGTTTTAAGCGTCAGCCTTAGTCCTGATGGCCAGTATCTGGCCACAGCCTCAGAAGACGGTACTGTTCGTCTATGGGACTTGCAGGGCAATCAGTTGAAGATATTTCCAGTAGTAGATGTCGGCTCAGTCTATAGCGTCACTTTCAGTCCCAATGGGCAGTTTCTAGCAACTGCTTCAGCTGACGGTACTGCTGGCCTGTGGGATTTACAGGGCGATCTGTTGACCTCATTCAAAGGTCATCAAAGTTGGGTCTTTAGCATCCATTTCAGTCCCGATGGACAGTACCTCGCTACTGGCTCGTCCGACGGTACAGCTCGTCTGTGGGACTTACAAGGCAATCAGTTAGCTGTACTCAAAGGTCATCAGGGCTATGTCTGGAGTGTTAGTTTTAGCCCTGATGGCCAGCATCTGGCTACTGCTTCTCTCGACTCAACTACCCGTTTATGGACTTTACGAGATAAATCACTGGTTGAATTAAGAGGCCATCAACGCTGGATATTAAGCATAACTTTTAGCCCCGACGGTCAGCATCTTGCCACTGCTTCAGCTGATGGAACTGCCCGTCTATGGAATCTACAGGGCAAGCAACTGGTCGAATTCAAAGGCCACAACCACAAGCATGAAGTTTTGAGTATAAGTTTTAGCCCAGACGGACAATACCTTGCTACTGGCTCATCCGACTTCATGGCTTATCTGTGGGACATAAAGGGCAATCTGTTGAACCCATTCAAAAGACACAATAGACACAATAACTGGGTCTGGAGTGTCAGTTTTAGCCCTGATGGACAATACCTTGCTACTGGCTCATCCGACGGTACGGTTTGCTTGTGGAACTTACAAGATAATTCATTAGTCCGCTTTAGCAGTCAGGGCTGGGTATATAGCGTCAATTTCAGCCCGAATGGACAGTACCTTGCTACTGGCTCATATGACAGTATAGCTTATCTGCGGGACTTACAGGGTCATCCATTAGTCAGGTTTCAAGGCCATGAGAGTACAGTCTGGAGCGTCAATTTCAGCCCGGATGGAAAGTACCTTGTTACCGGTTCCTGGGATTCCACTGCTCGTTTATGGGATTTACAGGGTAATCTGTTAGTCATATTTAAAGGTCATCAAAGCTGGATCTGGAAGGCCAGTTTTAGTCCTGATGGACAACAGGTAGCAACTGCCTCATCCGATGGTACTGCTCGCTTGTGGGACTTGCAGGGTAATCAGTTGGCTGTATTCAAAGCTCATACTGGAGTATATGACATCAGTTTTAGCCCCGATGGACAGCAGTTAGCCATTGCGTTAGCTGATGGTACTGCTAAACTGTGGCGGCTTGAAGATATCGATCAATTACTAACAAGGGGTTGTAATTGGCTTCAGGACTATTTTGTTACTCATCCTGAAGCAAGAGAATATTTGACCGTATGTCACACATAATATTCAGGTGTAGTTTGAGGGATGAGTAATGAGCAAGGACTTATCAAGGCTTTTAGCGTTATCTAGTCAGATTACAGGGCTATTTCATTCTCATTTAAGCCGCCTTATACCATTTCACTTTAGTTACAGCAGGGAACAGGGAACAGGGAACAGGGAACAGGGTTGAAACTCCTTTTGCATCAGGCTTTGTTATTAACTTCTGTACTTCATTTACCCCAAACGTGCTGTATGATGCATATACTGTTGAAAGAAAAATGGGCGGTTAAAAACCGCGTCTACACAGGCAAAACCCACCTGCGTGGGTTTCAAAACCTTGATTTTTCATTAGTCCGCGTAGGCGGACTTGGCCTGTGTAGCCACGAATTCTATTCGTTAGGGCTTTAAGTTTACACTGGTGGACTTAACGAAAAATGGGCGGTTAGAAACCGCGTCTACACAAGCAAAACCCACCTGCGTGGGTTTGAAAACCTTGATTTTTAATTAGTCCGCGTAGGCGGACTTGGCCTGTATAGCCACGAATTCTATTCGTTAGGGCTTTAAGTTTACACTGGTGGACACTGCCATGTCCCTACATAATCTATATGTATTAGGGTGTTGGTGAAATGGTATCAGACTCAACTCTGATGATAGAAAAACTCGGCTCAAGCCGACTATTAATGATAAATTTAGTCCGTTAAAACGGACTTGAGCTATTAGCCCAAAATTGATTTTAAGGCAGTGCGTCTCCAGAATGAAATAGCCCTGGTTTAATCAAAATTTTTGCTAACTACCATCTTCCTTGGTTATGAACTCTATTTTAGGTTGAATGGAATTAGGATTGAGCAATGTCTACACCACCATCTACTGAATATGATTCGAGTGCATTGGGTGATTTTGAATTAGATTTACTTAAACAGGAATACTTTTTTTTGCAAACTACTATTGAAGATTACAATAAGCAGATTTGGGTAATCAAGTCTTTGGGAATCACTGGTACTGGTGCTGTTGCAGGATTTATTTTTCAACAGAGGTCAAATGTTACTTTTATTGCTACTATCGGTTGTGCTATTCCTATATTTTTCTGGATTCTTGAAAGTCAATGGAAACATTTTCAGCATGGTTTCTATCCTCGTGTTGCTGAAATAGAGTCTATTTTCACTAATACTTACGGTTTATCAAGTCCTAAAATTTATCGTGGTTGGACTTCTACTTTTAAGCGCAGTATTACTCCTAAAGGTCACAGTTATTGGTTGGATGGTTTACTAAATCCTAGCGTTTTTATTAGCTATGTATTAGAGATTGTTTGTCTGTTAGCGATCGCTCTCTGTTTTGCTAAATAACTATACTTTTCAATATTCTCCTACTTGAGAAATAGGAAAACCTCACTTTACTAAGATTTTTAGTGATTTTTTTATTTGTGAATACATAAACTGAAATTTTTCTTCTACTAAGGACAAACCAACTGTAAAAATTACTGAAATTATTAAAAGAATAGCTATAGCTAAGAAAGTAATATGTGTACCAAATACTAATGCTGCTAACGGTGCATTGGTAACGTCAATATCTAGGGTTAATTGGGCATTGGTGAGAGTGATAAAGGAAAACAAAGCACCTACTAATGGTACACCTATTGTCTGTCCTAAAATGCGCGACAAGGACAATAACCCAGAAGCCAGACTTAACTTATCTTTTGGTGCAGCACCCATGATACTGCTATTATTAGGTGATTGAAACATTCCTACGCCTAAGCCATAGGGAATAATGGCGAAAATATATTGAGGTATGGTTAAATTACTATTAAAATTACTAATAAGTAAACAGCCAACAGCCATTAAGGTTAAACCTATCAAACTAATCTTTCTCGCTCCCCAGCGATCTGCAAATATCCCAGCTATCGGTGCTGTTAGTACAATTAAAATTGGTGGTATTGCTAACAATAATCCTGCTTCTTCAGTAGAGTATTGTTTAACTAATTTGAGGAAGAATGGCAGCATAAAAATGACACCTGCCATCACAAAATTACCCAAAAATCTCAACCCTAAGCCTAAACTAAATTCTAAGGATTGAAATATTTTTAAATCTAGCATTGGCTGCGGAGAACTCGTTTCTACGAGTAAAAAAACACCACAAGCAACTATAGATGTAATGAGTAAAGCTATGATTATTTGTAGACTAAAAATCCTACTCTGTGAGAGTGTAATCCCTAGAGTAAAAGAAGATAAAGTTAATGTGAGAATGATTGTCCCCAGTAAATCAAAGCTTTGTTTATCTGTATTCACTACAGAAGATGGAACAAAATAAGCGACAATTAAACTACCAATTATCCCTATTGGTAAATTAATCAGAAAAATTAAAGGCCAACCACCTAAACTAATTAATAGTCCTCCTACAGATGGCCCTAACATAATTCCTAGTCCAAATACTCCAGCCCTAATTCCTAGTCCTAGTCCCCGTTCTTGCGGAGGAAAAGCTTCTACAATCATGGCTGTTCCTAGTCCAGATAAGAAAGCTGCACCTAGTCCTTGTAAGGCACGAAAAGCAATTAACAAGCTGACAGTTGGTGCTAATCCACATAGAAATGAGCTAACAGTAAATAATACTAGACCAAATATATACAATCGCTTTTTGCTCCACATATCCCCCAATTTGGCTGCACTGAGAACAAAAATGGCGATCGCTAATAAATAACTTAATACTACCCATTGAATTGTCGCAAAGTTGGTATGTAAGGACTCCACCATAATCGGTAAAGCCAGATTTACTATGTATACATCCAAAGCAAAAATAAATACACCAATACCCACACCCACTGTTACCCACCATTTTCTCGGTGTATTTCTTTCTGGCTGGGGATTATGAGCTTGATTCTTGTCAATTTCGGATATGACTATCATCTGTTTAATCAGAGTTTATTATTTATTACCTTAAATTTTCCCTCAACTGTTGACTCTGACAACTAACCATAAAGTAAATTACTTCTAAATTGGTTGACAATACAACGCTCAACAATTTCTGGTAATTCTTTTTCTATATCAATCGGTGTACCTCTTTTAGCAATTTCTTTGACTTCTTGCAAGATGTTATTGATTAAATTTTCGTTAGCAATTAATTCGGCTCTATTAATTTGCTTAATAGCTAATTCTACAGCAGCACGTCCTGATTGTATCCCCAAGGCTACACTGCTTTTAGCACCTAAAATTTCTGGATCTAAGCTTTGATAAAGTCTTTTATCTTTGGCTATGGCTTTGACATGGACACCTGCATAATGGGTAAAAGCGTATTCACCGACTACGGGATGATGTGGAGGAATAACTATCTGGGTATGCTTACTAACGTAGTTATACAAATCTTTCAAGTAATTGAGATGCCAATCTGTTTTGTCTACTCCCATTTCTATTAAGTTGATCAATAATGCTGCTAAATCTACAATTCCGGCTCGCTCTCCTAACCCTAAGACACTCACATCAATAATGTCGGCTTCTGCTCGATATGCGTCAAGAGCATTTGCTAAGGCTAAACCGCGATCGTTATGACAATGTACTTCAATTTCTGGGTGTAAGTCTTGCTTTGCTAGTTCTGATTTCAGGGCTTTGACATAACTATAAATATTGCGTTGGGGATGAAAAGGAGTAGTATAGCCAGTTGTATCGGCAATGCTAATAATATTTGCTCCTGCTCTGACAGCTGCGCTGGCTACTTTAACCACGTCTTCAATTGGCGATCGCACTGTGTCTTCTGGTGTATAACGAATTAATAAATCATCATTCTGCTTTCTAGCATAAGTGATGACTTCCACAATCTTGTCGATCGCATCTTCTAAACTAATCTGGTAATCTTGATCTAGTCTTTTGGGAGCAACACTAAAAAATACTCCTAAAAAATCTACACCACAATCTAAGGCTTTCTGTACATCTTCAATCCGACAAAGTGAATGAGCGCCTATTTTAGCCTTTAATCCAGCTTGAGCAATTCTTTTTACAGCTACAGCAATCTGCTCATCTACAGCCGGATTTCCTACTTCTATAATATCAACTCCTATCTGATCTAGGAACTGAGCAATTGCTAATCTTTTTTCTGGTGCAAAATAAACTCCAGGAGTTTGTTCTCCTTCTCTTAAGGTAGAGTCAAGAATTTTAATCATAATTTGCTGCTTATTTAGTGTTTATGGTTAAAGCTTTATTAGTTGATGATTGCTGAGTTAATTGTCTGCATTCACTAGACTGTAAATAGAGATTTACCCTCGCAAAATAGATTTTAATATAAATTTTTTTATAGCTAAAACTAGATTTTAATTTTTTACTCACCTTGTTTAAGCATGAAAATAATACCATTTATCCTCAAAAAAATCAAATAACTTATACTTGGATTAATTTTGATTAATTTTGATTTTCACTCTAAAGCTTATCAGAATACATCTTTTATTGATCAAATTGATTAGGTTATATCCATTATCAAAATAAGCGTTCATTAGCTGGTTTTATCTAGTAAAATTACTCAATTACCTAAAAAAATTAATTGGTTTAAAATTAATAAGAGAAAGAAATAGATAGCTTTTAAGACTATGAAAATAACTAGATTTAGTCAACATACACTATAAAGGTATGTAAGTTTTCAAATGAATTAAATAATGTTACCTAATTTTTATTTTTTGCTAAGGCATATGAATGAATAAAAACTCTGTAATCCGCTTTATAAAATTAATAGCTATTAATACTTACGAGTGTTCAAGGGTAAGTTTTGTTTCTATAGGTAAGGAGGAAATTACTTTTTTGATTTACCCCATTTTCCAGCCTCCAGTTCCCAATACCAAAACCCCTTAGCAAAATTAGGCTAAGGGGATAAGCTTTATGAATAATAGTAAATTTCCAAATTTTATACCGCCGCGCCCGTTGACCAATGCAGATGTTATGTTATAATCTTCTGCGGCTGTCTACGGTTGCTGCCACTCACCCGATCGCAGGCTTTAGTAGTAATCTGGTTGTGGTTGCGGTTGTGGCATGGCAAAGTTTGACGCATCGTACAAATAGCGTCTAGCTTCCTCTTCTAGCCGATGAATCAGATAAGGTTCAATGGCGTTACTATGTCGCAGTGCGGCTAGATATCCATCCAAATACATCCGCATATCATCCATGCGATAACCGCGATTCCATAGTTCGACGAAGGCGTCGGTAAGTCTTTGGTAATAGCGGATGGTTTGTGTGTCTTGGAGCATAACTGCTATATTAATTTCTTTGGAATGAGAATTGTAAACTATTCACGCTCAAAAGTGAAGCGTTGCTTCACCCTTTGCTAATTAATTTTAAGTGTCCTTTTTTACTTCAATCTCACCCCCACTTAGCGATTACTGTATCCCTACTTTCCAGGAAGCTAGGTCTAGCGGCTCGCTCAACTATGGTGGATGTTCTCCCATGAGTGAAAGCGGGCGTTTTGCCATTGCTTAACTAGATCCTATTCTAGAAAACAGGAAATAAGATGATTTGGTAAGCTATTTTTATGATTTTTCACAGTAATGGCTAGGTTTTGTTATTAAAAACTACACAAACGACTATGTGCAACATAGGATTAATCAGCACCCTCAAGCTGAAATATAGGTCTAGCAATAGTTATTATAGTTAGAGATAGTTTTATTGCTTCATTCAAGCCAGTTGCATCTTTCATCCTCATTCTTGCAAAAACTAACAAAAATTTAATTATTCTGCCAATCAGATTGTAATTAAAGCACAAAATAAATTTATTACCATTTTTTCTAGGAGCAAATGTGAAGATAAAGGCAATTGAAGTAACAAAAGCTACAAAAGCTTGAGCATGGGCTTGTTAATTTGAAAGTCATCGACGCTAAGGGGTCTTACCACTGTGGGTTCGGTTTGTATTGAAATCGTTGAGGGGAATCCCCATCTGAGGTCGCTACTGGGTTGGCACTTGCAACAACTAGAATATAGAGTGCATCAAGCCGCCAGTATTTATCAAGCAAGGGAAGTATTCTTAGGTCACCAACCAACTTTGGTGATTCTAGATGCAGACTTGCCAGATGGTGACGGTATTGAATTTTGCCGTTGGTTACACCGCCAACAACAGCCTTTAATTCTCATGTTATCAGCGCGGAGTAATGAAGCTGATGTCGTTGCAGGCTTAAAAGCTGGGGCGGATGACTACTTAAGCAAACCTTTTGGGATGCAGGAGTTTTTAGCCAGAGTAGAGGCGTTAATTCGTCGCAGGCGTACACCCACTGCACCAGCCTATTTAGATTATGGCACGTTGCAGATCGATTTAGTACAGCGCCGAGTAAGGTTTCAAGGGGAGTTTATTGATTTAACACCCCAAGAATTTAGTTTACTTTACGTTTTGGCGCAAGCTGGTGGTGTACCTTTAAGTCGATCAGAATTATTACGTCGTGCTTGGCCTGATGCCATAGATAATCCACGTACTATTGATACTCATGTTTTATCGCTGCGGAAAAAGGTGGAACTTGATCCGCGTCAACCTAGTTTAATCCAAACTATCCGCAATGTTGGATATAGATTTAACATGGAAATTTTGAATGCTAATGTACCGCAATCACAAACTAAGTTGCCAAAAGAGCGGTTTAGTAATCAACGTTCTACATTAACTACGCAAAGGTCATAGTGGGGATTGGGGATTGGGGATTGGGGATTGGGAAAGAAAATTACTCCCTCATCTCCCTCATCTTCCCCATCTCCCTATTCCCATTCGGCGATCGCTTGTTTTTCGGCTTGGAGAAGATTGGTTTTGAGGCTTTTCCAATCTATCTCATGGGTTGGTTGATTGACCAATATTTGACCTTGTTGTAGGTGTAAAAGTTGGGTGCAAAAGGTTTGGGACAGGTCAAGTTGGTGATTTACCATCAAGATGGTAGTACTGTGGGTTTGGGTTAGCTGTTGGAGGGTGTGGATGAGATGAGAGGTTGTAGCTGCATCTAGGGCAGAGGTTGGCTCATCTAATAGTAAAATTTTAGGCTGAATGACTAAAGCACGAGCGATCGCTACTAGTTGTCTTTGTCCTTCCGATAGCTGTACTTCTGTCCTTCCTAACCAATCTTCAGGAATTTGTAGATGTTCCCGCCAATAGTTAATGCGTTGCTGAATCGTCTGTTGAGGTAAACGCCGCAAAATTAAAGGATAAGCTAGAGCCTCTTTAACTGTCATCCCTAATAGCCGAGATGTTTGTAAAACTAGGGTAACTTGTTGGCGTAGCTGAGTTACAGGGATTTGCCGATATTCCTGATTTTCTAGATAGATTTTGCCGCTAGTAGGTTCATTCAGGCGGTTAATCAGTTTTAACAAGGAAGTTTTACCCGCACCAGTAGGGCCGACTATAGCCAGGCGATCGCCACTTGCTACTTCAAAGGAAATATCCTGTAAAATTGGGTATCCTGGTAAGTTACTCTGGCTTTTCGCTTTTAATTTGGCAAATAGGCTCACCTGTTCTAGTTTAAGTTGGGGCATATAAAACAATTCAAAATTCAAAATTCAAAATTCAAAATTCAAAATTCAAAATTCAAAATTCCCCAATTTTGAGTTTTACATTTTTTTAATTGGAGCGTATTGAACGCCCCATTTTATACTAATTAGCCTAAAGTTACAGCTGTGTTGATAGTCCAAGCATCTACCAACAACAGTAGCAGAGTAAAGCAAAATAAAATCAAATACATCCAAGGTTGGGATAAAGGCTTAACATCTGTTGTGTCAATGCCTGTTTTAGTTTGCACTATATTTACTAACCGCGCAAATCCAGCAACACGCATGGGGAGTAAATAAGCTTTCCCATCTTGGCTGAGGAAATAATAAACTATTCCCCCTTGTCCAGTGGTACGGGGTTTTAACTGCTTCACCTCTGACCAAGGTAAACTCCAACCTTTGCGGAAAAAGCGCGGAACCCAAACGGGGTAAGTAACTTGGATTCCTTCATCATTTACTAGCACTCTTTCCGTTAATACGGCATATAGACCGATAAAACCAATAGTAATCCCTACCCATAAAAATGTCGGGGGTGTAGGTGCTTTTGTCACCTCTGCTAAAAAGGGTAAAGGCACTGTTAGGGCAATATATAGGCTTAACAGTGTAATGCGAATGATGGGAGAAAGGCGAAAAGTTGTAGTATTGGCTGTCACGGCTCGATTTTAACGCTTTCTCTTGTATTTTAATGAATTTTTGTGAAGGAAGTAAGGTTAAGTAGACCTTGAGATAATGAAAAACCTATCTCTCAGGTTAATTAACTGCTGTTTAATATAGGTAGAATTAGATTAAAAAAGAATTAGTTAAGATAACTAAAATCATGACAAGCAAGGAAATATTATTACAGGAAATCGAGTCTTTACCGCCAGAGTTGTTAACTCAAGCACTAGATTTTATTCGTTTCATTAAAGCTAGTCATTTACAAAGACAACCAAGCATAGAAACAAATGCAAGTGGGGATAAAATTAGAGGTTCACGGGCTAGAGATTTGCTACAGTTTGCAGGTACTTGGGAAGGAGATAATATTCGAGAATGTTTGCAATCTGTTCATGATTATCGAGGATGAGAAAGCGATCGCCCCACAAAAATAAGCGATCGCCTTGACAAAACTTTACTTACAACTGATAACCCACACTGAAATATAAACCCTCATCCTGAGCATTATTCTGCTTATCTTCAATTTCCACCAAAGGCCGGGCATAATCTAAGCGCACATTGACATCTGGTAAAGGTCGCCATAATAAACCCAAACCCAAACCAGCTAAGAATTTTTCCTTTTGCAGAACGTTAGGATTATCTTCCTTGTTCCAGATATAGCCCATATCAAAAAATGGGGCAATTTGGAATAGTTCTTTACCGTTGGTATCACGAGCTACAGTTAGACGATTTTCCAAACTGAAACGAAATCCATTATCTCCTGCCCGTGTATTTTGGCGATAACCACGCACAGACTGACCACCACCAATTACAAACTGTTGAGAAGGTAACAGACCATCTGGAGACAGTTGCAGGTCAGCTTGAGCTAATAATACATTATCCTGATTGATGCGTTGTTGCCGTTGGAGTTGGAGTAGCCAGCTAAAATAACGAGCATCAGGGATTGTGGGGTCTGTGTTAATGGTAGGGTCAAAGATATCTAGACCAAAGTTAAATTGCGATCGCAACCCCCAAGCCCCTCCTCCATCTCGTCTCACATAATCTTGAGTAAATTTCAGCGTCCGGGTACGACTATTACCATCTAAATCAGGGCCAATCCCAAAAGGTGTAGGGCCAGCAAAAGTAAATGTTTGACCGTCTTGTACTGTAAAGCCTAAAGATAAAGCAAATTCTTCTCGCAGATTTCTCACTAAGGGTTGACGGTAAGTAAATTCATACAACAGCGATTCACCCCTAATGTCTAAAGTCTTAAATTCATCTTGAACGACTTTAACCTGGCTAATAGAAGTCCTTAATTGTAAAGTGCCATCCATCGCATTTAAAGGCACTTGATAACTAAAATCGTACAGACGAGAACCGCCATTTAAAGTAGAAAAATAATAGGAAGCGGCAAATTGATCTCCCATACCTGTAACGTTACGGTGTACCGCCGCAATTCCCAATCTTTCTGAACCTACACTGGGAGGAGAGTAGTTGTCTACACTTATGGATGCATCAAAAGGATCAGCCTCCGTCACCCTGATGACAACCACACTTTGTCCATCCCGACTCCCCGGCCGGATACTACCTTCAACCTTAGAAAACAAGGGATTTGTTTGTAGGAGTCGGAGTTGTTCTTCCAGCTTAGTTTGGGAAAAAGGTTTAGTTAGACCTTGGGCAATGCGCGATCGCACATAACCAGAACTCAGCCGTTTTGGTGGTGGATCAATCCTAATTTCCTCCACAACCCCCTCTGTCACCCTAATTAGTACAACTCCATCCTTAATATCTGACTCATCAACCGTCGCTCTAGAAGTAATATAACCCTGCTCAAAATACCAGGTAGTAATCTGGTCAGCCAAATCTCGCAACTTACTCAAACTGACAGTTTGACCTTCTACCCCCTTAATCAAAGTTTGCAGCTGGGGCGATCGCGCAAAACTACTATTGATTAACTCAACTTTTTTAACTTCAATTTCTCTCGTATCCGGTGAACTATCTGTCTCCTGTGCTACCATCATGTTTCCTGTATCCTGAGTCACACAATCTTTATCGACAGATGCTTCAGTATTTCTCAACTCAGAAACCAAGACAGGTAGACTAGAACACCCCCTCAACATCTTCCCCTCAAAAGATTTCACCCCAAATTCTGAAGGCTGTGAATCTTCCGCATAACCAGGGGAAGTATTAGCCATTAATGCTATACTGGGAACTAAAAATACACCCCACAACAAATAACGCTGTAAATCAAAGTACATATCTTTTTTATTTAAGTAAGCAAGTATATAAAATATACGTAACTACTGCATAAATAAACAGTACCTAACAATTTTCAACAAAACTTAATCTACACAAATGTACTTAGAGGCCAGTTGTATAGCCAGCAAAAAGCAACGGTGCGTTTTTTAACACACAGCAAAATTTTCTCACCAAGCCTTGTATAGCAAGATTTAGCCAATATGGCAATTTATTTTTACCAAAACTTGATGTAATTTTTTAGTTCCTACACTAAGTATTTACTGTTTCTTTACAGGAGTTAAGTGTATAATTTTGGATAGCTTTTTCTTTGACACGATTATTTAGATAGCGCTATTAGCTTTTAACTATCCCAATACATAAAGGATAAACCAGCTAAAATGCGCCCCTTCCCTAAATCAACAGCACAGAAATAGCGAATAGCAGCCAAATTGGCGTAAATTAGTGCAAAATTGGCACAAAATCGGCGGAGTTACCATCAATTAGAAATAAGTCTCAGAATAATTAGACAGGTAAAGCTAAGAACAAAATCCTAGCTTGCTGATCACATTGACAAATAATACTAAGAACGTTGTCGGAAAATTAACAAATAGTTTAGAAACTAGGGTTAGAAATATCGTATGAATTATTTATTGCAGCATAAATTACTTTTAGTAATTCTCAGCAGCATCCTGGCACAGCTTACACTACTGGAATTAAGTGCCAGCAAACCAGCCGCAGCGCAAACCATCATCCCAGCAACAGACGGAACCAACACCCTAGTTAACCAAAACGGCAACGTCATCAACATCACTGGAGGTACTCTTTCAGCTAACCAGGCCAACCTATTCCACAGCTTCCAAAAATTTGGACTAAACTCCAACCAAGTCGCTAACTTCCTCTCCAACCCCAACATTCAAAACATTTTAGGTAGAGTAGTTGGTGGCGACCCCTCCAGAATTAATGGTTTAATCCAAGTTACAGGCGGCAGCTCCAATCTTTATCTCCTTAACCCCGCAGGTATAGTATTTGGCCCCAACGCCAGACTAAACGTACCCGGAGACTTTACAGCCACCACCGCTACAGGTATCAGTGTTGGCAACGGTTGGTTTAACGTATTTGGTGGTAACGATTATCAAAACCTAGTTGGTACACCAACCACATTCAAATTTGACAGCACCCAACCGGGAAGCATCGTTAACTTTGGTGACTTAACCGCAGGTAAAAACCTCACCCTCATCGGTGGAACAGTAGTCAGCACAGGCAACTTATCAGCACCCAACGGCAACATTACCGTTGCTTCCGTCCCTGGAGAAAATTTAATTCGGATATCTCAAACAGGTAACTTATTAAGTTTAGAAATACCATCCGAAGCCGCCAAATCAGGTAAAATTACCATTCCCAAATTAGCCAAATTATTAACAGGCCCAGAAGTAGAAACCAACGGCACTGTCACAGTCAATAACGAACAAGTACAACTAGCAAATTCTGGCACAGTCATCAACGCTGGCGACGTAGTAGCCAAAACAGTACAAGCCAACAACGCCACCCTTTCCGCCGAAAATAACCTCATCTTACCTGAAAGTAAACTGATCACAATTGGTAATTTAAGATTAGAAGCCAAAAATACAGTCATAGCCAGAGATAGCGTCACCGAACCATTTACAGCCCAAGCCGGCGGAAATCTCTACATACAAGGAAATCAGAACGTTGATATTTTCACTCTAAATCATCCCCAAATACCCTTTGTCAGTGGTGGGGATATGACCTTAGTGAGTGATGGTGTCGTTTCCGGTGACGCTCACTTTACCAGTGGTGGAGAATTTGCTATTCGTAATTTATCGGGTAAACCTGGTAATTTCTTTAGTATTCAAGACCCTGTAATCAAAAGTAAGAAGGATATAGAATTTGGTAATTACGAAGGCACTTCTTTAAAAATAGAAACGGAGGGAAGCATCAAAGGTGGAAATATTAAAATTACCAATAAAGAAGCTGCCAACCTTAGCGAATCAAATGCAGAAGATAAACAAATTTTGACCTCTAGTCGTTCCGTCATTCTCCGCGCAGGTCAATCAGTATCAAATCCTGACCCAGCACCAGGCCAAGTTCCTGCACCTTTTAATGATAGTAAAGATGCATCTTCACCTGAGATAATTCAAGTAGGTAACATAGACATTTCAACTGGACAAAGTGACACCGGCAAAATCATATTAAAAGCACCAGGTAATATCACAACAGGTATTTTGACTGCCTCCAGCAGTGATGCTAATAAAGCAGGTGGCGAGATTAAAATAGAAACCACCGGAAGCGGTAATATTGCCATTACCGGTTCTATCACTACAAAAGCGACTGGTAGTAATGCTCAAGGTGGCAACATTTCACTGAAAACCGCAAGCGGAAATATTAGTTTACCTAGTAACATTGACTCCTCTGGTACTAATGGTGGCGGCAATATTACCTTTGATGGATCTACCATACTTGGAAGTGGTGGAGTAAATATAACTACTGGATCTGGTGCAGGAGATATTACCTTCCAGAATAAACTAAACGGTACAGGTAATTTAACTCTAAATGCTGGTACAGGCAACGTAATATTTAAAGGTGATGTGGGTGATGCCACACGTTTGAATAATTTAAGTGTTACTGGAAAGACTCAAGTTGGTAATTTAATTCAAACTAACGGAGATATTACTTTTGCTAGTTCTGTAGGATTTAGCAATGCAGGCCAGACAACAACTATTGATGCAAACAATAAAAATATTACCTTTAATACGATTAATGGTGCAAACAATTTAACTATTAAAGCAGGAACAGGAACAATAACCTTCAACGGTGATGTGGGTAATGCTACAGCCTTAAATGATTTGAATACTGACAGTAGCACTAACACTAAAATTGGTAATGTAGTTAAAACCAACGGTAATATTACTTTTACTGGTCCTGTGGGATTTAGTAATGCAAACCAGACTACAACAATTAATGCAAATAATAAGAACATTACCTTCAATAATACCGTTGATGGCGCAAAGGATTTAATCGTCAGTTCTGGTAGTGGGACAATTACCTTCAAAGGTGATGTAGGTGCTAATACCCGTTTGAATAACTTAAATGTTAATGGTAAGGCTCAAGTTGGTAATTTAATTAAAACCAACGGAGATATTACTTTTGATAACTCTGTAACATTTAGTAACACAGATCCAAAAACGACTATTGAGGCTAATAATAGCAATGTCACCTTCAACAATACCGTTGATGGCGCAAAAGATTTACTGATTAAAGCAGGAACAGGAACAATTACTTTTAACGGTGATGTAGGTTCTACTACACCTTTGAATGATTTAAGTACGGACAGCAGCACTAACACTAAGATTGGCAATTTAATTAAAACTAACGGTAATATTACTTTTGCTAGTCCTGTGGGATTTAGTAATGGTAATCCAGATACAACAATCGATGCAAATAATAAGAATATTACTTTCAATACTACTGTTGATGGGGCAAAGAATTTAATCGTTAGGGCAGGAACAGGAACAATTACCTTCTTCGGTGATGTGGGTGCTACTACAGCTTTGAATAACCTGAGTACGGACAGCAGCACTAACACTAAGATTGGCAATTTAATTAAAACTAAAGGTGATATTAACTTTGTTAGTCCTGTGGGATTTAGTAATGCCAATCCAGAAACGACGATTGAAGCAGATAATAAAGATATTTCTTTTAATGGTACTATCAATGGAGCTAAGAAACTAACATTAAATGCTGGTAGTTCAGGAGAGATTAGTTTTAACGGCAAAGTTGGAGATGTAGAGCCATTAAATAGCTTGCAAATCAGCCCGGCTCAAAAAATTAACATCGCTAGTGATATTACCACTAAGGATAATCTCACTTTCACTAGCCCTGTGAATTTAACAGGTAATTCTATAATCACAGGACAAAATAAAGATATCACTTTTAATACTACAGTTGATGGCACAAAGGATCTAATTGTTAGAGCAGGAACAGGAACAATTACCTTCTTTGGTGATGTAGGTGGTACGACAAGATTAAATAACCTGAGTACGGACAGCAGCACTAACACTAAGATTGGCAATTTAATTAAAACCAGTGGTGATATTAACTTTGCTAGCCCGGTGACATTTAGTAATGCTAATCCAGAAACGACTATTGAGACAAATAATAAAAATGTCACCTTTAATAATACGCTCAATGGAGCCAAGAAACTAACGATTAGTGCTGGGAGCGGAGAAGTTAGCTTTAAGGGTGATGTTGGTAATATTGCAGCATTAAATGAACTGAATATTACTGCTGCCAGCAATATCAATATTGGTCAAACTAATGCTGAAATAAACGTATCAACTAAGGAAGATTTAATTTTCAATCGACCTGTAAACTTAACCAGTCATACCACAATTACTACTGGTACTGCCAAAAAAGTAGTTTTTAATGAGAAATTAAACGGCAATCAATACGATTTAACTCTGAATACTGATGAAATAGATTTCAATTCATCTAAACCAGCGACGGGAGGAAATGTATTAAAACTGCAACCTGTAAACCCAAATCGCTCCATAAATGTTGGTGGTGCTATTGATACTATTGGAAACTTAGACATTACTCAAGGTGATTTGGCTGCGTTGAAGGGTTCTTTCCAAGAGATTGTGGTTGGTAGTGAAACTAGTAATGCAACAACAAATATTACTGGCGATATTACTACTAATCAACCATCTCTAACTTTCGTCAATAAAGTTAATCTGGCGAGTCTATTAGATCCAAATATTAAGATAGATTTGGGTAGTGATACTACTGCTAATCTGACTTTTAAACAGACAGTTCAGGGTGCAGAGGGTTTAACTATCAACACTGGTGGTAATGTTAGTTTTAAAGAAGATGTAGGCACTAATTTAATTCGATTGAGTAGTCTGAATATCACGAGTAATAGCACTGCTGTTGATAAGAATATCTACACCAGTGGTAACTTAACTCTAAATAGTGCTGTCTTGTTACCTAATGCCAGTACAGATATTAACTTGAGTTCAACACTAGGTGATATCAGCATTCAAAAGACCGTAAATGGACAAAGTAATTTAATTCTCTCTGCTGGTGGGAAAGTTGATTTGGGCGGTGATATAGGTCAGTCAAGTCCATTAAATAGCCTCAAAGTCTCTGCTTCTTCTTCTCTATTAAGTAATAGTGATAGTAGTGTTGCTGGTGACATTTACGCTAAAGGTGATATCACTTTCGACACGGCGGGTTCTACTACTGTTAAGTTGACTCAAGATGCTATTTTTAAGTCGGACAGTGGTACGATCGCTCTTAATTCTGGCTTAACAGCAGATAGTGGTAAAAACCTAACTTTGACTGCTAATGAAGTTAATTTTTCTAAGCCAATTACAGGCGGTGAAAAATTAGTAATTCAACCTGCAACCGGAGGACAAAATATTACTTTAGGTGGAACTAGCGATACAGCAGCTTTAGATGTGACGACATCTGAATTAGCTAATTTGAATAATGGCTTTAAGTCTATTACTATTGGTCGTTTAGATGGAACTGGAACAATTGGAATTCAAAGTAATATTACTACTAATAACCAATCCCTTACTTTCCAAAATCCGGTTTCTTTAGCTGCTGGATCAAATGTCAATATCAGTACAGGAAATGCTGACATTAGCTTTAGTAATAAAGTTGATGGAAATGGTACTTTAAATTTGGCGGCGGGTACTGGAAAAATTGATTTTGGT
>DATGXQ010000266.1:0-1950 GCA_035298905.1 Nostocaceae cyanobacterium
TTTTGAAGGCAGGTATTTAGATAATACAAAAATATTCCATTTAGTTAAACAACATGAATCTTACAAAGCACTGCCCAGTAAAGTCAGCAATCAAGTTTTGATAGTTTTGCATCGGAATTGGAAATCTTTTCTCCATGCTACAGAAGCTTATTATCAAGACCCTTCCAAGTTTTTAGGTAGACCAAAATTACCAAAATACAAGGATAAAACTCAAGGACGAAATATTCTGATTTATGAATTAGGTGCAATTTCTAAACCTGCTTTGAGAAAAGGCATCATTAAACTATCGCAAACAAATATACAATTTCCCACATCAGCAAGCAATATTAAACAAGTAAGAATTGTCCCCAGATGTGGGCAATATGTCATTGAAGTAGTTTATGAAATGGAGGCTAAACCACAGCAATTAGACCCTAACAGGGTGGCAGGTATTGATATTGGATTAGATAATTTAGCAGCGTTAACTGCTAATCTACCAGGATTTAAACCTGTACTTATCAACGGAAAACCTTTAAAATCAATCAATCGTCATTACAATAAAGTTAAAGCTAAACTTCAATCTCAACTCAAGGGAAATGCTCACACATCTCACCGGATAAATGCACTAACTTGTCAACGGAATAATCAAATCGCCAATTACTTGCATAATGCTAGTAGATGGATTATTAATTATTTAGTTAAAGCCGGAATAGGGACGCTAGTTATTGGCAAAAATGAGCAATGGAAGCAAGAACTCAATTTAGGTAAAACCACAAATCAGAACTTCGTTAGTATTCCTCATGCTCGATTTATAGAGCAATTGAAATACAAAGCTGAATTGGTAGGAATTACCGTTTTTATTCATGAAGAATCTTATACTTCTGCGGCTTCATTTTTGGACTTAGACCCCATTCCTGTGTACAAAAAAGGAGAAACATACAATTTTAGTGGCAAGCGAATACAACGCGCTTGGTACAAATCTCAAGATGGTAGGCTGATTCATGCCGATGTTAATGCTAGTCTGAATATTGCTAGAAAAGTAGTCCCTGCGGCTTTTAGCTTCGGGATAGAGGGTATTGCAGTTTGCCCATTCCGGGTAACACCGGGAAAAGTAGCTTGAGGACATTTGTCCATAAAATTACTAACTGTCAAAGATTAATCTAATATGAAAGTCAATTAGTTAATTGTAGTTAATTGACGAATGTAGCTGAAGATAGCTTTAATATCAGATAAAATCAGCATTTAGGCTTATAAATATCAGAGGTGGTCTGATTTTTGCATAATTTGTGTCTGCATCAGTACGGTGATGAAAAAATGAGACAGCACAGGATAATCACAAACTGAGTATTTCAGTAAAATTGTACTGAAAACCTAGAGAAGTGATTTTAACAAATTTGGTTGCCTTGAGACTTCTATCCTTTTACTGAGTTTCTACCCTGTAGTTGATGCAGTAGGGGTCAAGAGTTGGGTAACTGTGGTAAAGGTAAACCAAAACCGTTGTTAACCTTGAATCCATAACTGTGTGAGTCAAAAACTCATCAATCACTGGATTTGTATTCATAGTTGTGCAAATTAAGAAAACTCGAATGTCAACTTTTTGGAAGTGAAAATGCAAGAACAAGAATATACAGAAACCAAATCAAAAGAAACAACCATTCCAGACATCAACACCCAAACAGGAAGTATCACCAAACTCCAGCCTCCTGCACAGTCTCAAGAACAATGGCTGAAATATGGGCAACAAATTTCTGGATTTTTAGGCGTTTTACCTGATTATGCAGGTAAGTTTTTTAATCAATATAAACAGCCTTTAGTTAGCATTGGTTTAGTAGTTACAGCAATAGTCACAGTTAAGGTACTGTTGGCTGTATTAGATTCTCTCAATGGTATTCCCTTGGTAGCGCCCACCTTTGAGTTAATCGGTATTGGTTACTCTGCTTGGTTTGTTTACCGTTATTTGCTCAAAGCTTC